>NZ_JAALEG010000199.1 GCF_011058165.1 Rhodococcus aetherivorans | reverse complement strand
GGCGGTTTCAGGCGGCCGATGCGACAAGCTCGGTGAACGCTTCGGTTGGCGTGCGCCAGCGTAGCGTCTGCCGGGGGCGGCCGTTGAACTCGTCCTGGACCTGCTGCAGGTCCTCGGGCGTGTACACCGACAGGTCGGTGCCCTTGGGGAAGTACTGCCGGAGCAGACCGTTGGTGTTCTCGTTGGTGCCGCGCTGCCACGGCGAGTGCGGATCGCAGAAGTAGACAGCGACGTCGGTGGCCATGGTGATCTGGGCATGAGCACGCATCTCGTGGCCCTGATCCCAGGTCACCGACCGCTGCATCACCTCCGGCAACGACCGCATCGCGGCGATCATCGCATCGCGGACGCCGGACACGTCGCGGACCTTCGGCAGGTGCAGCAACACCACGTACCGGGTGGTGCGCTCGACCAGGGTGCCGATCGCCGAGCGGTTGCGCGCCCCCATGATCAGATCTCCCTCCCAGTGCCCGGGCACCGCCCGGTCCTCGACCTCGGCGGGCCGCTGGGAGATGAGGATCTTGTCGGGAATATGGCGGGCACTGCTCGGCACTCGCCCCTGCGGCACCCGACGGGTGTGCCGGCGCCGCAGATACTCCGAAAGCTCTTTTCGCAGTTCGCCTTTCAGTTGCACATACACGGCCTGGTAGATGGTTTCGTGGGACACCCGCATCTCCGCTCGGTCGGGGAAGTCGACCACCAGCCTGGCCGAGATCTGCTGCGGGGACCAGCGCAGCTTCAGCCTGGCGACGACATACGCGCGCAACTCGGGTGCGGCCATCAGCTTGGCGACTTTCGGTCGCAGTGCTCGGGTCCAGGCCCGCGCGTGGGCCGACACGGCGCGGTAGCTACCGTCGCGGTTGCTGTTGCGTTCGATCTCCCGGTAGATCACCGACCGGTGCCGGCCCAGGTGCGCGGCGATCGTCTGGACCGACTCGTTGCGGGCGAGTCCGAGGGCGACAAGCTCCCGCTCGCCCAGGGACAACGACCGTCCGCCGTGCTCCCAGTGCGGGGCACGGCGGACGGTGCCGTTGGCCTCGTCCTCCCACCGGTAGCCGGTTTGTCGGCTGACACCGACCGCGGCTGCGGCCTTGGCGATCGACACCTTCGTCATGCGCATGGCGAAGAACCTAGCCTTCTTCGCCTCTCGTGCTGCTCGACCCACTGACATCTCCCCTGGTCAGGGAGCGTGTCGCATGGACCACCTGAGTCAGCC
>NZ_JAALEG010000198.1 GCF_011058165.1 Rhodococcus aetherivorans | reverse complement strand
ATGATTCTCGAGCAGTACTACATCGAGTGCCTGTCGCACGCGTCGTACCTGATCGGTGACGAGGGCACCGGCCGGGCGGTGGTGGTCGATCCGCGCCGCGATGTCACCGAGTACCTCGACGACGCCGCGCGGCACGGGCTGCGCATCGAGGGTGTGATCAACACGCATTTCCACGCGGATTTCGTCTCCGGGCATCTGGAGCTGCTCGAGGCGACCGGGGCGTGGATCGGGTTCGGGGAGGCCGCCGAGGCGGACTACCCGATCCGGCGGCTGCGCGACGGGGAGCACCTGTCCCTCGGGGAGGTGGACCTCGAGATCCTGGCCACCCCGGGGCACACCTGGGAGTCGATCTCGGTGCTGGTGCGCGAGCATCCGGGGGCGACCCCGGCCGCGGTGCTGACCGGGGATTCGTTGTTCATCGGTGATGTCGGTCGCCCGGACCTGGTGAATCTGGGGGATTCGTCGACCGAGGATCTGGCGCGGGCGATGTACCACACGGTGCACGAGAAGCTGCTGACCCTGCCCGATGCGGTCACGGTGCTGCCCGCGCACGGTGCCGGCTCGTCGTGCGGGAAGAACCTGTCGACGGAGCTGACCTCGACGATCGGGGAGCAGCGGGTGAGCAATCCGTCGGTGCAGCCGATGAGCGAGGAGGCGTTCGTGGCGTTGGTCACCGAGGGGCAGCCGGCCGCGCCGGCCTACTTCTCGGTCGATGCCGGGTTGAACAAGAGCGTGCATCCGCTGCTCGATCGGGGGCGCACCATCCCGGAGCTGAGCCCGGCGCGGGTGCGGGCGGAGCTGGCCGCCGGGACCCGGGTGCTCGATGCGCGCGGTGTGGACGATTTCGCGGCGGGGCATCTGCGCGGGTCGGTCAACGTCGGGTTCGACGGCCGGTTCGCCGAGACCGGCGGGATGGTCGCCGAGGTGGGGGAGAAGATCGTGTTGATCACCTATCCGGGGGAGGAGCAGGACGCGGCGGTGCGGCTGGCCCGGATCGGGTCGGACAACGCGGCCGGTTATCTCACCGTCGATCACGACGGGGTGTTCCCGGCGGAGCTGGCGGATCTGGTGCAGACCGCGCCGCGGACCACCGTCGCGCAGCTCGACGAGTTGCTCGCCGCCGATGCGGTGACGCTGGTCGACATCCGTAATCCCGGTGAACGGGAGTTCGGGGTGATTCCGGGGGCGGTGCCGATCCCGTTGGCGCAGCTGCGGACCCGGCTCGGGCAGGTGCCGACCGGCAAGCCGATCGTGGTGCACTGCGCCGG
>NZ_JAALEG010000197.1 GCF_011058165.1 Rhodococcus aetherivorans | reverse complement strand
CGGCTGGAGCTTCGAGACCAAGCAGATCCACGTGGGCCAGCCCGGCGGCGGCGACACCCGCGCCCGCGCCCTGCCGATCTACCAGACCACCAGCTACACCTTCGACAGCACCGACCACGCCGCCGCCCTGTTCGGCCTCACCGAACCGGGCAACATCTACACCCGCATCATGAACCCCACCCAGGACGCGGTCGAACAACGCATCGCCGCCCTCGAAGGCGGCGCCGCCGCCCTGCTGCTGTCCTCCGGCCAGGCCGCCGAAACCTTCGCCGTGCTCAACCTCGCCGCCGCCGGCGACCACCTCGTCTCCAGCCCCTACCTCTACGGCGGCACCTACAACCTGTTCCACTACACCCTGCCCCGACTCGGCATCGAGGTCACCTTCGTCGACGACCCCGACGACCTCGACCAGTGGCGCGCCGCGATCCGCCCCACCACCCGCGCCTTCTACGGCGAAACCATCGCCAACCCCAAGAACCACCTCCTCGACCTGCCGGGCATCTCCGGGGTGGCCCACGAGCACCACCTGCCGCTGATCGTCGACAACACCGTCGCCACCCCCTACCTGATCCGCCCCCTCGAGCACGGCGCCGACATCGTCGTGCACTCGGCCACCAAATACCTCGGCGGCCACGGCACCGCCATCGCCGGCGTCCTCGTCGACGGCGGCACCTTCGACTGGACCGCCACCGGCCCCGACGGCACCGCGCGGCACCCCCAGTTCGTCACCCCCGACCCCAGCTACCACGGCGTGGTCTACGCCGACCTCGGCGCCCCCGCCTACGCCCTCAAGGCCCGCGTGCAACTGCTGCGCGACCTCGGCGCCGCGGTCTCCCCGTTCAACGCCTTCCTCATCGCCCAGGGCCTGGAAACCCTGTCGCTGCGCATGGAACGGCACGTCGCCAACGCCGCCCGCGTCGCCGAGTTCCTCACCACCCGCCCCGAGGTCACCGCGGTGTCCTACGCCGGCCTGCCCTCCTCCCCCTGGTACCGGCGCGGCCGGCAGCTCGCCCCCCGCGGCACCGGCGCCATCGTCACCTTCGAACTCGCCGGCGGCGTCGACGCCGGCAAGAAGTTCGTCGACGCACTGACCCTGCACAGCCACGTCGCCAACATCGGCGACGTCCGCTCGCTGGTCATCCACCCCGCCTCCACCACCCACTCCCAGCTCACCGCCACCGAGCAACTCGCCGCCGGCGTCACCCCCGGCCAGGTCCGCCTCGCCGTGGGCATCGAAGGCATCGACGACATCCTCGCCGACATCACCACCGGCCTCGAGGC
>NZ_JAALEG010000196.1 GCF_011058165.1 Rhodococcus aetherivorans | reverse complement strand
CAGGGCCTCGGCAAAGTCGTGAGTGATGCCCGCTGAGCTGCGGTTTCAGTGCGAGATGGCACTCGACGGGGAGCGTGGATTGGGGCGGGCACGACCGTCTCGGTGATGATTCAAGTTCCTACACAAGCTCCACAACCAGGAACGAGTCGTGCCCGCTTCCTCATCTTCTCCCATGCCCGCTCCGATATCGGACACCGGGATCCTCGACGTGCTCGACCTTGTGCCTGATCCACGGGCTCGACGTGGGGTTCGACACCGGTTGGCGGTGATCCTGTCGGTCGCGCTGGCCGGGGTGTGTGCCGGCGCCCGCTCGTTCACTGCGGTCGCGGAATGGGTTCACGACGTGCCGGCGGATGTGCTGGACCGGCTCGGGATCAAGGGTCGGCCACCGTCGGAATCGACGATCCGACGCACCCTCGGCCGCCTCGACGCCGCGGTGTTGGACCAGGTCATCGGGGTGTGGGCGTGGTTGCGGACCGGGGTGGTCGACGGGCGCCGGGTGGTCGCGGTCGACGGGAAGACGTTGCGGGGCGCGAAGGATGCCGCTGGGCATCTGACGCACCTGTTGGCGGCGCTGGACCAGGGCAGTGGGGTGGTTCTCGGGCAGGTTGAGGTCGGTGCGAAGACGAACGAGATCCCGCTGATCACCGATCTGCTCGATGCGCTCGATCTCACCGATGTGGTGGTCACCGCGGATGCGTTGCACTGCCAGCGGGGCACCGCCGACTACATCGTCGGTCGCGGCGGACATTACGTGTTCACCGTGAAGAACAATCAACGATCCCTACGGAACTTGTTGAAGTCGTTGCCATGGAACGATATTCCGGTTTGCTCGTCGACCGGCGGCCGTGGTCACGGTCGACTCGAGCGGCGCACGATCAAGGCGACCGAGGTCGATGCCGGGCTCGGGTTCCCGCACGCCTGCCAGGTGTTGCAGGTTCGTCGCACCGTGACCAGGAACGGCCGGAAAACCGTTGAGGTGGTCTACCTGATCACCTCGATGCCGATGACCTCTGCGGCTCCGTCGCAGGTCGCGGCCTGGATTCGCGGGCACTGGGCCATCGAGAACCGCCTCCACTGGGTTCGCGACGTCACGTTCGACGAAGACCGCTCCACCATCAGCACCGGCACCGCGCCGCGAGTGATGGCCACCATCCGGAACACCGCCGTCAGCATCCTCCGGTTGGCCGGTCACACCAGCATCGCCACCGCCCTGCGGCACCACAGCCGCAACCCGCACCGGCCGATCGACCTACTTCACACCATCTGACATGCAATTACATGACTTTGCCGGGGCCCTG
>NZ_JAALEG010000195.1 GCF_011058165.1 Rhodococcus aetherivorans | reverse complement strand
CACGGTGAGCAGATCGTTGAGATACCCCTCGCTGTAGAGGTGGCGTTCGACCTCGGGGAGCTGCTGGGTCGATCCCAGCGCCATGCCCGCGGGCAGGATCGTCACCTTCGCCACCGGGTCGGCGTGCGGGCACAGAGCCGCGAGCAGCGCGTGACCCGATTCGTGCACCGCCACCGAGGTCCGTTCCTCGGGGAGCAGGGCGTTGGCGCTCTCGCGGCGGCCGAGCAGCAGGCGGTCGCGCGCGGACGACAAGTCGTCGGCGCAGATGACGGTGCGGTCGTCGCGGACGGCGTTGATGGCGGCCTCGTTGACCAGGTTCGCCAGATCCGCACCCGAGAACCCCGGGGTGGCCCGCGCGAGCACACTCAGATCGACGTCGGGTCCGAGGTGTTTGCTCTGCAGGTGCACCGAGAGGATCGCGGCCCGTTCCGACTGGGTGGGCAGGGGGATGACCACCGTGCGGTCGAACCGGCCCGGCCGCAGCAGTGCCGGATCGAGCGCCTCCGGGCGGTTCGTCGCCGCCAGCACCACGATGCCGACGCTCTGATCGAAGCCGTCCATCTCGGCCAGCAACTGGTTGAGCGTCTGCTCCCGCTCGTCGTTTCCGGCGTAGGTCCCGACGCCGCGTTTGCTGCCGATGGCGTCGATCTCGTCGATGAAGATGATCGACGGGGGGCTCTTGCGGGCCTGCTCGAACAGGTCCCGCACGCGGGAGGCGCCGACGCCGACGAACATCTCCACGAACTCCGAGCCCGTGACGGACAGGAAGCGCACCTCTGCTTCACCCGCCACCGCGCGGGCCAGCAGCGTCTTGCCGGTGCCCGGCGGGCCGATCATCAGCACGCCGCGGGGACCCTTCGCGCCGGCGGCCGCGTACTTCTCCGGATCCCGCAGGAAGTCGACGACCTCGCTGATCTCCTGCTTGACGCCGTCGTATCCGGCGACGTCGGCGAAGCGGGTGGTCGGCCGGTTCGCCTCGATCACCCGGGCCTTCGAGCGGCCGAACGTTCCGATGCCCCCGATACCGCCGGCGCCGCCGCTGAATGCGCGCTGCGCCCGGCGGCCGAGCCACAGCAGCAGTCCCGCGAACACCACGAAGGGCAGCATGCTGAACAGAATCGCCCCCCACGGGCTGTCGTCGGTCTGTTCCGCGCTGACCCGGACCTGCTTCGCCTGCAGCTTGTTGTCGAGCCCGGCGAGGTCCAGCGCGGTGGGTAGCTGGGTGACGAATTCGGTTCCATCGGAAAGTGTTCCGTAGACCGATCCCTTGTCGTCGATCGTCACCTGTTCCACGGTGCCCGCGTCGACCCGGTCCACGAAGTCGCTGTAGGTCAGGGTGCTCGAGGTCGGGGTCTGCAGGGCCAGGGCGACCACCAGGCCGCCGAGCAGGACGGCGACCGCGACCAGCTGCCACCACAGGCCCGAGGA
>NZ_JAALEG010000194.1 GCF_011058165.1 Rhodococcus aetherivorans | reverse complement strand
GGTCAAGTCCCTGGAGGTGGTGTACGACGTCGTCGCGTGATTCCTCGGGAGTGGGTCAGGCAGTCAAGGCCGGTGTCACCTCCCCGGTCTCCTCGGCGACACTGTCGGCGGGCTTGTCGGTGCGGGAGCGGGCCAGCACGTCCAGTCCGAGGTAGCGGCGCCCTTCGATCCACTCGTCGTGCTGTTCTGCCAACACCGCACCGACAAGACGGATCAAGGCAGTACGATCAGGAAAGATCCCGACCACATCGGTTCTCCTGCGGATTTCTTTATTGAGGCGCTCCTGCGGATTGTTGCTCCAGATCTGTTTCCAGATCTGCTTGGGAAAAGCCGTGAACGCCAACAGATCCGAACGCGCAGCATCGAGGTGATCGGCCACCTTCGGCAGCTTCTCGGACAGTGCATCGATGATCCGATCATATTGGGCATGAACGGAATCCGTGTCAGGCTGGTCGTAGACCGAGTGCAGCAGCGTCTTCACCCAGGGCCACGACGACTTCGGCGTGACGGCCATGAGGTTCGTCGCGTAGTGGGTGCGGCACCTCTGCCAGGAGGCGCCGGGCAGGGTCGCGCCGATCGCCGCCACGAGGCCGGCGTGGGCATCGGAGGTCACCAGCCTCACCCCGGACAGGCCGCGGGCCACCAACCCGCGGAAGAAGGTCAGCCAACCCGCGCCGTCCTCGGCGGAGGTGACGTCCAGCCCCAGGATCTCGCGGTAACCGTCGGCATTGACCCCAACCGCGACCAGGGCGTGCACGTTCACCACCCGTCCGTTCTCGCGGACCTTGAGCACCAGGGCGTCGGCGGCGACGAACGTGTATGGACCGGCATCGAGGGGGCGGTTCCGGAAGGCCTCGACCTGGGTGTCGAGGTCTTTCGCCATCACGCTGACCTGAGACTTCGACAGCGAAGTGATCCCCAAGGTATCGACGAGTTTCTCCATCCGTCGCGTGGAGACCCCGAGCAGGTAGCAGGTCGCAACAACCGAGGTCAGGGCACGTTCGGCCCGCTTGCGCCGCTCGAGCAGCCAGTCCGGAAAATAGGACCCTTGCCGCAGCTTGGGGATGGCCACGTCGAGGGTGCCGACGCGGGTATCGAAGTCGCGGTGCCGGTAGCCGTTGCGGGAGTTGGTGCGCTCGTCGGAGCGTTGGCCGTAGCCGGCACCGCACAGAGCGTCAGCCTCGGCGCCCATCAGGGCGTGGATGAACATCGTCAGCAGCTCACGCAGCAGGTCGGGGCTGGCGTCGGTGAGTCGGTCTTCGACAAGCCGGCGCAGGTCGATATCGTGGGCAGTGGTCATCGCGTGCTCTTTCGTCGAGTCGAGTTGGTAGCTCTCTCGAAGAATCACGCGGTGACCGTCTTTCGTTCGGTTACGACACGCCGGTCATCGGGATCCGATCCGGCTCGTACACCATCCTGATGGACGCAACC
>NZ_JAALEG010000193.1 GCF_011058165.1 Rhodococcus aetherivorans | reverse complement strand
ATGCGCGGAATCATTCTCGCCGGCGGCACCGGGTCCCGCCTGCACCCGATCACCCTGGGAGTGAGCAAGCAGCTCGTACCGGTCTACGACAAGCCGATGATCTACTACCCGCTCTCGACCCTCATGCTCGCCGGGATCCGCGACATCCTGATCATCACCACGCCCGAGGATGCTCCACAGTTCCAGCGCCTGCTCGGCGACGGGTCGCGCTACGGGGTGAACCTGACCTACCGGGTCCAGCCGGAGCCGAACGGGCTCGCCCAGGCGTTCGTGCTCGGCGCCGAGCACATCGGCACCGGCAGCGTCGCCCTCGTCCTCGGCGACAACATCTTCTACGGCCCCCGCCTGGGCACCCAGCTCACCCGGTTCGCCGACCTCGACGGCGGCGCGGTGTTCGCCTACCGCGTCTCCGATCCCAGGGCCTACGGGGTGATCGAGTTCGACTCCGAGGGCCGGGCGCTCTCGCTCGAGGAGAAGCCGGCCACCCCGAAGTCGAACTTCGCGGTGCCCGGGTTGTACTTCTACGACAACGACGTCGTCGCCATCGCCCGCGGCCTGCGCCCGTCGGACCGCGGCGAATACGAGATCACCGACATCAACCGCACCTACCTCGAGGCCGGCCGGCTCCAGGTCGAGGTCCTGCCGCGCGGCACCGCCTGGCTCGACACCGGCACCTTCGACTCGCTGCTCGACGCCGGCAACTACGTCCGTACCATCGAACAACGCCAGGGCCTGAAGATCGGCGCCCCCGAGGAGGTCGCGTGGCGGCGCGGCTTCATCACCGACGACGACCTGCGCGCCCTGGCCGCGCCGCTGGTCAAATCCGGCTACGGCAGCTACCTGCTCGACCTGCTCGACCGGGAAGGACACTGACGGTGCACTACCGCGAACTGAAGATCCCCGGCGCCTACGAGATCACCCCCCGACAGTTCGGCGACGACCGCGGCGTCTTCTACGAGTGGTTCAAACAGCCCACCTTCACCGACGCCGCCGGACGCGCCCTCGACCTCGCCCAGGCCAACTGCTCGGTCTCCGCCGCCGGGGTGCTGCGCGGCATCCACTACGCCGACGTCCCCCCCGGGCAGGCCAAGTACGTCACCTGCCCGGCCGGCGCGGTGCTCGACGTCGTCGTCGACCTGCGCGTCGGCTCGCCCACCTTCGGGCAGTGGGACGCGGTGCTGCTCGACGACGTCGACCGCCGCGCGATCTTCCTCCCCGAGGGCCTCGGCCACGCCTTCTGCTCCCTGGCCGACGGCTCGACCGTCGTCTACCTGTGCTCGACCGGCTACAACCCCGACCGCGAACACGAGATCGACCCCCTCGACCCGCAGATCGGCATCGACTGGCCCACCACCGGCCGCGACGGGGCGCCCCTGCACCACCAGCTGTCCGACAAGGACCGGGCGGCCCCCTCGCTGGCCGACGCCGTCGC
>NZ_JAALEG010000192.1 GCF_011058165.1 Rhodococcus aetherivorans | reverse complement strand
GGCTCTTCGCAGTTGGTAGGGGCGTGATGTTGTCCGACCCCGTGCCGTGTCGGTGATTGAAAAAGGGCCCGCGCCCTTGTGAGCTGGGTGTTCTTCAGGCAACCAGACCAGCAAGGAACGCGGGCATGCTCCACAGTAGTGGTTCACTGCTGCTCGATCTCGACGGCGTCGTCGTCGAATCGGTGCGGCGCGTCGACGACGGCAGTCGGATCGTCCGGCTCGGCACCGACCCCCGATGGGTCGGCGTGTGCCCGCAGTGCGGGCAGAGGGCGACGCGGTCGAAGGGCTGGGTCACCACTCGTCCCCGCGATGTGCAGGTCGGCCCCGACCGTCCCCGGCTCGAATGGAGCAAGCGGAAATGGTTGTGCGCCAATAGTGTCTGCGATCGGAAGGTGTTCACCGAGTCGGTGCCGGGCATCCCGGCCCGTGCCCGGGTCACCCCGCGGGCGAAGACGATGATGGCCGCCGGTGTCCTCGACGACGACCGTTCGGTGGCCGCCGTCGCCGCCGAGTACCGGTGCGCCTGGCACACCGTCCACGATCGGGTCGCCGCCGTCGCCGACACCGTCCTCGACGACGAACCCGAGCCGGTGACCGTCCTCGGTATCGACGAGACCCGCCGCGGCAAGGCGAAGTGGGAGACCGATCCGGTCACCGGTGCACGGCGGTGGGTGGACCGCTGGGACACCGGCCTGGTCGACGTCGCCGGTGATCAGGGCCTGCTCGCCCAGGTCAACGGCCGCAGCTCGGCGACGGTGATCGAGTGGCTCGATGCACGCGACGAGCAGTGGCGCCGGCAGATCACCCACGTCACCATCGACCTGTCCAGCGTGTACGCCAAGGCGGTGCGCGAGGCCTTGCCGCACGCCGAGCTGGTGGTCGACCGGTTCCACCTGGTCAAGAAGGCCAACGAGGTCGTCGATGCGGTGCGCCGGCGGGTCACCCAGACCCAGCGGGGCCGGCGCGGCCGCAAGAGCGATGTGGAGTGGATCAACCGGCGCCGGCTGCTGCGCGGCGCCGAGACCCTCACCGGCGGGCAGCGCACCGAGCTGTTTACCAAGCTGCTCGCCGCCGACCCCAGCGAGGAGATCGCCGCCGCCTGGATCGCCAAGGAACTGCTGCGCGATCTGCTCGCGTGCACCGCCCGCGGTGGGCTGCGGCACGAGATCCGGGCCGCCCTGTATCGGTTCTACAAGTTCTGTGCCGCCTGCTCGGTGCCCGAGGTCACCGCGCTGGCTCGCACCGTCGAGACCTGGCAGGACCCCATCGTCCGGGCCATCCAGACGGGCCTGTCCAACGCGCGCAGCGAGGGCTACAACCGAATCGTCAAGCACGTCGGGCGGATCGCATTCGGATTCCGCAACCCCGACAACCAGCGACGCAGGGTACGGTGGGCCTGCACCCGCCGCTCCCGGCGGAGCACACCCAGTCGGCATCAATGCCACTGCTAACTGCGAAGAGCC
>NZ_JAALEG010000191.1 GCF_011058165.1 Rhodococcus aetherivorans | reverse complement strand
GATAGTGCCCCGTGGAGTGGTGGACTTCGGATCGGCTCGCGGTATGCGCGGTGATCAACGAGTCGCGGTGAATACTATGCTGTTTCGCTCGGGCCGGTCAACGACAACGCTGGTTCGGTAGCGTGCTGCTTGGCGGCGATCACCGCCCGGAGCTCGTCCATGCTCACATCCGAGACATACCGGCGGGTGACCTGCCACTCGTCGTGCTGCTCGATGACCACCGCGGTCGCCAACCGTAGGAATGCCGCCGGGTTCGGGAAGATCTCCACGACATCGGCTCGACGCTTGATTTCCTTGTTGAGCCGCTCGATGGGATTGTTGGACCAGATCTTCTGCCAGTGCGCCTTCGGGAACGCGGTGAACGCCAACACATCGTGCTTGGCGGCCTCCATCAACGCCGCGACCTTCGGAAACGACCCGGAGAAGGTGTCGGTGACCTGATCCCACTGCGCGGCGACCTCGACCGGATCGGTGTGCGCGAAGATCGTCTTGACCGCGGCCATCACCGGCGGCACATGCTTGGCCGCCACAGCTGCTCGGATGTTGCGCATGAAATGCACCCGGCATCGCTGCCACGACGATCCCGCGAACTGCTGCATCACAGCGGCTTTGAGCCCACTATGGGCGTCGGAGATCACCAGATGCACCCCCGACAGACCCCGGGCCTTGAGGCTGGTGAGGAACTCACGCCAGAATTCGAAGGATTCACTGTCGCCGACCGCGGTGCCCAACACTTCGCGGGTACCGTCGATCGACACTCCGGTGGCCACCACCAGCGCCTGCGAGACCACGTGTGCACCGACCCGAACCTTGCAGAACGTCGCGTCGAGGAACACGTACGGAAAGCTCGTGTGCGTCAGCGTGCGCTCCCGGAACCGGGCGATCTCGGCATCGAGGCCGGCGCAGATCCGTGACACCTCCGACTTCGAGATCCCGGATCCGACACCCAACGCGCCGACCAGGTCGTCGACGCTGCGGGTCGATACGCCGTGCACATACGCTTCCATCACCACCGCGTACAGCGCCTTGTCGATCCGGCGGCGGCGTTCCAGCAGCGACGGGAAGAACGATCCTGACCGTAGTTTGGGGATCTTGACCTCCACATCGCCGCTGGTGGTGGCCACGGTCTTCGTTCGATGTCCGTTGCGGTGCGTTATCCGGGTGTCGGTGCGTTCGTAGCGGCCGGCACCGAGCTTGTCGGTGGCCTCGGCTTCGATCAGAGCCTGCAGGCCGGTGCGGATCAGTTCGGCGAACACGCTGGCGCTGTCGGCGCCCTTGAGCGCGTCGAGCTGGGCGAGCAGTGCAGAATGGTCGTGGGTCATCGCGTGGCTGCTTTCTGTGAGTCACTGTGAGAGGTAACTCGTTGATCACTACGCGATGGCCCACCCGCAGAGCGGGAACGACACGCCGCGGACCTGGACCGATGCCCTCAGCCGATTCCCACCACTCCCCGGGACTTACCC
>NZ_JAALEG010000190.1 GCF_011058165.1 Rhodococcus aetherivorans | reverse complement strand
CGGAATGTGTCAAGGTAATTGAGTCCAACGGGAGTTACGCGGCGACCTGATCGACGTCGGGTTGGTCCGGGTCAGGTTCGGCTGCGGGTTTGTTGATCCATGCATCGGTGGGCAGATCCAGGATCTTCGGGGTGCCGGCCTTTCCGAAGCGTTCGGGATGCTGCGCGCGGGCTCGAGCAAGCACGACGGCGCGTTCGGTGGCCTTCTGCCCGGCGAGACCGAAATGCACGTCCGCCGGCGTGTGCAGTCCGATGCCGGTATGGCGATGTTCGTGGTTGTACCACGCGGTGAACGAGTCCACGAGATTCCGCGCATGGTGGATCGAGGCGAAGCGCTCGGGCCACATCGGTCCGTACTTGAGAGTCTTGAACAGCGCTTCCGAATAGGGGTTGTCATTCGATACCCGCGGCCGTGAATGCGAGCGGGTGACCTCGAGATCGGCGAGCAGCGTCGCGACGGTTTTACTCGTCATCGATGTTCCCCGATCGGCGTGCACGACGTTCGGGATCCCGTGCACAGCAAATATTTCGGTCATCATCTCCGCGGCGAGCAGCCCGGACTCGTGGGTTTGGACGTGCGCTCCGACGATGTAGCGGGAGAAGATGTCGATCATCACGTAGGCATCGAAGTAGGTGCCCTTGACCGGGCCGGGCAGCTTCGTAATGTCCCACGAATACACCTGACGCGGCGCGGTCGCTACGAGTTCCGGACAAACCCGGGCGGGATGGCGAGCCTGCCGGCGCCGCTCGTTGACCTGCGCGTTCTCCCGCAGAATCCGATACATCGTCGACACCGAACATAGATAGATCCCCTCGTCGAGGAGCTGGGCGTAGACCTCGAGCGGTGACCGGTCGACGAACCGGGCGCTGCACAGCACGTCGAGGACGCCGCGACGTTCCGCCTCGGTGAGCTTGTTCTCCGGGGTGCGCCCGGCAGTGGTGGCAGCCGGGTCCGTTGCCGTAGGACGGGCTTTGTCTCGCGCCGCGGTGCAACGCGCAATTCCGGTCAGTGTGGTTGCATCCCTTGTGGTTACACCGGACTCAGTGAGTTCGTGATGGGCGTGCATCAACGCTTCTTGCGCTGCTCGTCCACATTCGTGCTCTCGGAGAGCTGCTCCAAGAGCTCGTGTGCTTTTCCCATGATCCCCAGGGCGGTTTGGGTGGTGGCCAGCTTCTTGTTCGCGCGGTCGAGCTCGCGTGTGAGCCGGGCGATCTCGGCCTGTTCGGCGGTGAGTTTGCCGGTCTTCTCGCCGGGTTTCTTGCCGTCGAGGACGCCGGCGTCGCGTTGTTTACGCCATTCGCTGATCAGCGAGGAGTACAGGCCTTCGCGGCGCAGATACGCACCGCCTCCGTTGCTCTGGCAGGCCTGCTCGTACGCGGCGAGGTGGGCGAGCTTGTCGGCGGCGCTGAAGGCGCGGCGTTGCGGGCCGTCGGCGCGGGGATGCGAGGGGTCCATCCGGTCATTGTCCTCGACCGGAACCATGCTGGAAATCGTCATCGTGGGGTTGATCCGTATCTCGCCCTGCAGGCGGGGTTGCTGTGAACCGCTGGACTCAACTCAGCCTGACACGCAGGG
>NZ_JAALEG010000018.1 GCF_011058165.1 Rhodococcus aetherivorans | reverse complement strand
CCCCACCCCCACGCGCCCCCAGGTGAGCGAATGTATCGTTCTGTCGGCCTGAAGAGGTGAGCGATACATTCGCTCGGGTGGCTGCGTGCAGTCAGGGTGGGCGGCAGTTCCCTTCTCTACCAAGGGATGACGCTGCAGCCCGACGGTGAGCGTTTCGCGCAGAGTGTGTCGTCGCGCATCGACTACGACCTGCTCGCCACCGAACACTTTCCCCGCGTGGCGCGGACGCTGCGCCTGCAGACCATCCCCGACGATCTGCTGAACCACGAGCGCTACCGCTCGTCGAGGCAATTCCTCGACCGGGTCGCCGAGGAGGGCTTCGAGCCACTCCGTGTGCCGATGCCCATCGACTGGGAGTTCGCCCGGCGGGAGCTGGCCGGCGAACTGGCGCCGTCGTACACCAACGGCGACCTGATCTACGGCGTGAACAACGGCGGCAAGTTCTCCGTCGACGTGACGTACCTGGCGGAGGCCGAGGCGACGGGTCACGTCCGCATCGAGACGCTGCACCGGGTCAACGACATCGAGCGCGGACGGGACGGCACGTGGATCGCGCATACGGACCGGATCTCCATGGACGGTGTGGTACTCGAACGCAAGCGCATCGTCGCCGACGCGCTGTTTCTCGGTGCCGGATCACCGGGTACCACAAGGATTCTCGTCAAGGCGCTCGCGAAGGATCTGATCCCGGATCTGCCCGACGCCGTGGGAACGGGATGGGGCAACAACGGAGACCGCGTGTTCTCGGTGACGACCTCGCTGCTCAGTCCGGGTGCATGGCAGGGCGGTCCCGCGTGCGTCGGCTTCAAGGACCTCGGGAATCCGGCCGGTCCGCTCATGATCGTCACCGGCCCGGTGCCGTTCCCGGCCGACCTGCTTCTGAGCACCCCGAACCGGCCGAATGTCACATGGGTTCGATTCGATTGAACCCATGTGACATTCGGCCACACAACGGGATTCGGGAACGCTCAGTTCTCGGCGGCGGCGGCGACGCCGGCGCGACGGCCGAAGAAGCTGCTGTCCCCGAGCGACGTGCCGCTCGCGTAGCCCCCCGCACACACGCCGGAGGTGCACCGGCCCGCGGCGAACAGGCCCGGGATCGGTTCGCCCGAGACGTGCAGGACCTCCGAGTTCACGGTGGTGCGCAGGCCGCCGAGGGTGAAGCCCGCGGTGCAGTTGCGCAGGTCCAGGGCCGCGACGGGGGTGCCGATCGGCGTGACCCACTCCGGCTTCTTCCCGAGGACGGGATCGGTGCCGGCCGCGGCGTGCCGGTTGTACACCTCGACGGTGGCCTGCAGCGTGCCCTCCGGCAGGCCCATGTCGGATTCGAGTTCGGCGACGGTCTCCGCCGCCCACTTCGGCGGGAACCGGAAGTACGGGGTGGAACTCGTCGTCGTGCAACCTTCCTCGTATGCCGCCTCGTCGATGATCAGGTACGCCTGGTTGTCGTTCTCGAGGAGGGTGAGCTGCCCGATGCGTCCCGGGTAGGTGTCCTCGGGAACGTACCGCTGGCCGCGGCCGTTGACGAGGATGCCGCGCGCCATCAGCTGCGGGTCGGCGAAGAACGCCACCTCGGTGGCGTTCATGTGCGCGAGGTCGGCGCCGAGGGCCTGGGCCATCCGGATGGAGCAGCCGTCGTGCTCCTCGATCGCGGCGCCCGGGCGGCCGATCAGCTGCGGGGCGAACGAGGTGACCATGGCCTCGTTGTAGGCGAAGCTGCCGGTGGTGAGCACGACGCCGCGCCGCGCCCGCACGAAGACCTCGTTCCCGTACTTCTTGGCGGCGATCCCGACGACCCGGTCCGTGTCGTCGACAATCAGCCGCTGCGCCCGGATGTCGAAGACGGATGTCACGCCGAGGGATTCTGCCGTCTCGGCGAGCGGCTTCATCAGCATGTACCCGCCGCCCTGCTCACCGGTGCGCTTGTTGCTCATCTGCGGCACATGGCCGCGCGGGGCGGGTGTGGCGATCTCGTTGAACGGCGCGGAGTTCTCGCCCCCCGAGTACATCAGACCGTCGTCACCGGGGATCTCCCATCCGGGCTCGCCCCAGAACGCCGGTTTGAAGACCACTCCGTTGTCGGTGAGCCAGTGGTAGTGCTCGACGCTGCCGTCGCAGTATTCCGAGATCTTGGCCTCGTCGGCGCCGGGGCCGAGAGCGGCGAGCATGAATCTCTTCATGTTCTCCGGGGTGTCCTCGAACCCGAGCTCGCGCTGCAGCGGGGTGCCGCCGCCGAGGTAGACGATTCCCCCGGACAGGGAGGCGGCACCGCCCCAGCCGCCGGTGCGTTCGAGGATCAGCACGTCGGTGCCGGCCCGCGCGGCCTCGATGGCGGCCGAGACGCCGGCGATTCCGTAGCCGGCGACGACGACGTCGGCTTCGTGGTCCCAGGCGGTGACCTCTGCGGCACGGAGCGGGCGGAAGGGAGCTGTGGTCATGGAGGTGTTTCCTTCTCGGTCGTGACCGTCAGCGGGTCGGTTCCAGCGTGGCGGCGAGCTTGTCCAGGTAGGCGAGGATCTCGTCCTCCGAGCGGTCGGGCAGGCCGAACATCGCTTCGGTCACGCCGAGGTCGCGCCACTGCTGGAGCTTGGCGGGGTCGGGCCGGCCGGCGAGGACGACGATCTCCGGGGCGCCGGCGCGGCCGGCCTCGGCCCAGGTGGCGCGCAGCCGCTCGACGTTGTCGTCGATGTCGCGTTCGATCGGGGTGGTGATCCAGCCGTCGGCGGAGCGGGCGATCCACGCGAAGGTGCGCTCGGTGCCGCCCGCGCCGATCAGCACCGGTGGGCGGGGCTGCTGGATCGGCTTGGGCCAGGCCCAGCTCGGGCCGAACGAGACGAACTGCCCGTCGTAGGAGGCTTCCTCCTCGTTCCACAGCGCCTGCATCGCCTCGAGGTATTCGCGCAGGGCGGTACGCCGCTTGCCGGGAGGTACGCCGTGGTCGGCGAGTTCCTCGGCGTTCCAGCCGAAGCCCGCGCCGAGGACGACGCGCCCGCCGGAGAGGTGGTCGAGGGTCGCGACGGTCTTGGCCAGCGTGATGGGGTCGTGCTCGAGGGGCAGGGCGACCGAGGTGCCCAGCCTGATGGTCGAGGTGACGGCCGCGGCGAGTCCGAGGGCGACCCACGGGTCGAGCGTGCGGCGGTACCGGTCGTCGGGCAGCGTCGCGTTGCCGGTGCCGGGGTGTGCGGATTCGCGGCGCACGGGGATGTGGGTGTGTTCGGGGACGTAGAACGCGTCGAAGCCGCGTTCCTCGGCCGCTCGGGCGGCCCTCTCGGGCCGGATACCGCGATCGCTGGTGAACAGGGTGATGCCGTGACGCACGGAAGCTGCCTCCCTACTTGTCGGGTCCCCGCAACTGTAACGCGTTCTAGTGATTGGTGGAACCCGTTCCAGACACCTGTCCATTTTTTCGGTCAGGTCCCGGCGCCGGCCCGGGGAAGGCGCACTACGCTGGCGGGCAGGCGTACGAAAGGTGAGGACGATGGCGGAGCCGAGTGCAGCATCCCGAACGAAGGCGCGGTCCGCTTCGCTTCTCGGCGCGGACCTGAAGCCGGCCCAGCGCGCCCGCTACCTGAGGATCATCGAGGCCGCGAAGGAACTGGCCTCCGAGGGCGGATACGACGCGGTCCAGATGCGTGCCGTCGCCGAACGGTCGGGCGTGGCGCTGGGCACCGTGTACCGCTACTTTCCGTCCAAGAACCACCTGCTGGTGGTGGCGATGGTGCTGCTGTTCGAAGATCTGAGCAACAGGTTCGGCGACACCGACATCCCCGGCGACTCGGCTCACGAACGGATCATGTCGGTGCTGCACGGCTACATCGGCCGGCTCGAGAGCGACCACAACCTCTACGACGCGCTCGTGCGTGCGGCGATGTTCGCGGACGCCTCGTCGTCGGCCGAGCTCGACCGGCTCGGAGCGATCATCACCGGGATGTACGCCCGGGCGGCCGGGGTCGAGGTGGTCAGCGAGCAGCTCCTCAACGCGGTGCACGTGATCGCGGACGTGTGGATGTCGAACCTGGTGAGCTGGGCCGCCGGTCGGGCCACGGCGGATCAGGTGATGGCGCACATGGACAGCGTGGTGCGGCTCGTGTTCGACCGGCTGGAGAAGCTGCAGGCGATCGGCTGACGCGGCCGTCGCGTCCGGGGCGCGCATGCGCGCCCCGGACACGACGGATCAGGCGGGAACCTCCACGATGCCCACGGTCGGGAGGAAGAAGCACGACGTCTCGCCGTTCTGCACCGTGCCGAACACGGCGGCCAGGACGGTTCCCGAGCCGGTCGCGACCGGTGCCGCGCGGACTCCGCCGAGCGGGACCGCGCCGGCGAAGAAGTTCTGTACCGCGGCGGCGACGAGGGGCTTGGCGAACTCGGGCAGGCCGCCGGGAACGGCGAGGGCTGCGGCCTCGGCGATGGTGCCCATGGGCACGAATCCGCCCTGGAAGGTGTTGACGTTGAACCAGGCGACCTGCATGCCGGTGGTGTTCCCGCTGTCCTTCTCGACGCCCATGGGCACGAAGGCGAACAGGGTTTCGCCGGGATCGACGGCATTGACGGGACCGACCATCGGGATGTTCAGGTTGGGCCAGGGGCCGGGAGCCGCGCCGGCGACGGCGGGGGCGATACCGAGCGGCAGGCTGCCGCCCTCGGTGCAGAAGGGCGCGCCGGTGGGGTAGAGGAACGGTTCGATGCCGAGGCCGCGCAGGAACTCCACGGCGTCCTCGTAGGCGGAGAGCGGCGAGTTCTCGGCGACGTCGGTGGCACCGCCGCGGGCGGAGCCGATGGCCTCGGCGGCGGCGAGCGCGAGCGCATCGGCGCCCGGCTGGGCCCGGAGCGTCTCGAGGGCGCCGAGGAGCGGGTCGGGCGCCGGCGCCGCGGCGACTGCGGGGTCCGCGGGGGGTTCGGCGGCCGCGACGGTCGGCAGCGCCAGAGCAGCGGCCACGGTGAGGGAGGCTGCGGCGGTGAGCCGGCGCAGCCTGCGCCGGGTGGTCCTGGTGGTCATGCTTCGCTCCTGTACGTGGTCGGAACCGGAACACCCCCCGCCCCGGAGTCGTGCGACGGCTCCGGGGCGGAGACCCATGGGTCTGGTGTTACTCGTGTGACTCATGGTGTTGGTGGGATCTAGCAGACCACAGGAAGAACAGACCGGCCAGTCCGGCGCGGCGTGGCGTTATTCAAACGAAACGAGTTGTGGCCGGTTCGAGACCGGACATTTCAGTCGTGGTGGGGTTCAACCGGCGTCTGCCCCGACGTCTCGTCCGGATTCCGGCGCAGATGCAGCAGGCTGACGGTGAGACCGCCCCACACCAGCCCCAGCGCGACGAGCATCATCCCGATCGCAGATCCACTCACAGTCTCTCTCCCGCTTCCGTCGATTCGGTATGCGCCAGCTCGGCGTCGGTCAGGCCCCACGGTGCGAAGGACAATGCCACCGCGATCACGATCACCAGCGCCTGCACGCCCCACCCGAACGTCATGACGAGTGCATCCGGCAGGTCGTTGTAGCCCTCCCGGCTCCGATCAACGATCTCGCTGATCAGCATGTAGCCGAGCACGATGGGTGTGAGGACGCCGGCGAAGACCCGCCAGAGCAGGCCTACCCGGAACGACGACACCGAGTTCAGGTGGTCCTGCAGTTCGGGCAGCCGGCGCAGCCCCCACGCGAGCACCACGAGCGTCGCGAAGGCGACCCCGACGATGCCGAACTGGTTGGCGAAGCGGTCGACCACGTCGAGGGTGTTCAGGCCGGTGGTGGTCGGGAACAGCAGCAGCGAGGTGACGCTTGCGACGCCACCGACGATCAGGACCGCCGGCACGCGGGTGAGGCCGGTCTTGTCCTCGACGGCCGACACGCACACCTGGATGATGCTGATCAGCGACGTGAAACCCGCGAAGACGAGCGAGCCGAAGAACAGCAGGCCGAACAGGGAACCACCCGGCATCTCCGAGACGATCGTCGGGAACGCGATGAACGCCAGCCCGATACCGCCGCTGACCACCTCGTCGACGGCGACGCCCTGCGCCTGTGCCATGAAGCCGAGCGCCGAGAACACGCCGATTCCGGCGAGGATCTCGAAGCTCGAGTTCGAGAAGCCGACGACGAGACCGGAGCCCGTGAGGTTGGTCCGGTGCTTGAGGTACGACGAGTAGGTGACCATGATGCCGAACGCGACGGACAGCGAGAAGAAGATCTGCGCGTAGGCGGAGATCCACACCCCGGTGTCGGTCAGCGCCGACCAGTCCGGCCGGAAGAACGCGTCGAGACCGGTGGCGGCGCCGTCGAGGGTCAGCGCCCGCACCACCATGCCGGCGAACAGCACCAGCAGCAACGGCACGAAGAACCGGTTCGCCGCGCCGATGCCGCGCTGCACGCCCAGACCCAGGATGACGAGCACCACGAGCCAGATCCCGAGCAGCGGCCACGCCACGCCCGGGACGAAGTCGAGGCCGAACGTGGCGTCCGCGTTCATCTGCAGGAAGTCCTGCAGGAAGAAGGTCTCCGCGTCGTCGCCCCATGCCTGCGTGGCCGAGAAGAACGTGTAGCGCAGCGCCCACGCGATGATCACCGCGTAGTACACGCCGATGACGAAGCAGATGCCCACCTGCCACCAGCCGAGGCTCTCGGTCGCGCGCTTGAGGCGGTGGAACGCCAGCGGCGGCGACCCGCGGAACTTGTGACCGATCGCGTAGTCGACGAACAGCAACGGGATGCCCGCGGTCAGCAGGGCCACCAGATACGGCACGATGAACGCACCGCCGCCGTTCTCGTACGCGATGTACGGGAAACGCCAGATGTTGCCCAGCCCGACCGCCGAGCCGATGGCGGCGAGAATGAACACCGACCGGCCGGACCAGACCTCTCTCTTGCGCACCGCTGCGTCCTCTGTCACTGACGTACCTTTCCTCGGTTACAGACTGTCGACGCTAGCGCCCCCGCGGCTGCCTCGCGGCTGATCCGGGAGGGCGGACGCGGTGTGTCGGAGCGGAGCTCAGTCCCGCCACAGTTTGTCGAGTTCCGGACCCGGTTCCTCGTCCGGCGGGGCGCCGCGGTAGCGCAGGGCGAAGATCACCCAGCCGATCGACGCGATCATCAGGAAGCTCACGAGCCGGTATACGACGACGGCGGCCAGGGCCTGCGCGCCGGTCATCCCGCTGGCCGTCAGCGCGGGCACGAGCACGGCGTCCATCACCCCGAGCCCGGCCGGCAGGAGGGGGATTGCGCGGCTGGCGGCGGTACCCGCGGCGTACGCGACGGCGATGCCGGCCAGGCTGGGCTTGCCGCCGATCGCGTACGCGGCGAAGGCGAGGCACGCACCGTCGCACAGCCAGTTGAACAACGACCAGCCGAACGCGCGCGCGGCGTGGGTGCGGTCGAGCTGGACCGCCTGGAGCTGCGCCACGATCCGCTTCCAGGCGCGGGCGCCGGCCCGCGCGGGCTTCTTGCGCAGGCGGTTCACGCCGCGCAGCGCGATGATGCCGATCGACTCGAACGCATCCGGCCGGCTTGCCGCGTACTGCACGAGCACCACGAACGCCGCGAATCCGCCGAGGGAGAAGATGAGCGAGAACGGGTTGGTGGTGGCACCGACGAGCAGCGCGCCGACCAGACCGAGCAGCGCCAGGCCCGCGGCCTGCAGCAGACCGGCCATCACCAGCTGCCAGGTGGAGACGACGGGGCTGGCCCCCCACTTGCGCATCTGCCGGTAGGTGAAGGTGGTGGCCACCACGGGTCCGCCGGGCAGGGTCACGCTCATCGAGTTCGCCGCGTACGCCACCGACAGGGACTGGCGCTGCGTCACGGTGACCCCGGCCGCGGACAGCAGGGTGCGCTGTACCCGGGCAAAGCTCGACATCTCGGTCAGCGCGGCCAGGATCGCCGCGCCCACCCACCACCAGCGCAGGTCGCCGAGGCTGCCGACGCTGGTCTTTAGTTCCGGCCAGACGAGAACGACCTCCACGGTGAGGACGACGACGAGCACGAGGCCGAGCAGCCACTTGAGGCGCCGGCGCCGGGTCGGCGACATTCCGCCGTTGCCGTTGCCGTTGCCGTTGCCGTTGCCGTTGCCGTTGCCGTTGTCTCTTCCGTGGCTCGGGGTGTGGTCGTGTTCGCCCACGGACGCGCCCCCGTTCTCACCCGCATCGGTCATGTGGTCGTGGGCCAGTTCGCCAGCGTCTTCCGGTACAGGTCCTCGACCTCCGCGACCCGTGTGCCGAGCTCCTCGAGGGTCCAGTCGCTCACGTCGACGGGATCGAGGACCACCACGTCGACGGTTCCCGGCCGCAGCACCGTGGAGTGCTTCCACAGCACCTCCCCGGCGTTGCGGATCACCACCGGCACGATCGGCACGCCCGCCTGCATCGCGATGTGGAACGCGCCCTTCTTGAACCGGCCGATCTCCGGGGTCAGGGAGCGGGTGCCCTCCGGCGCGATGATCACCGAGGTGCCCTCGCGCAGCGTGTCGACCACAGGACCGAGTGCGGCCTTCGCCTGCTCGGTGTTGGCCCGGTCCACGAACGCCGCACCGACGAAGCGGAGCACCAGCCCGAACAGCGGGTCGCTGGCCATCTCCTTCTTCGTGACCCCCGTGAAGCTGTGCCGCAGCACCCGCGCCATGATCACCGGATCGAGCTGGCTCTGATGGTTGAAGATGAACACCGCGGGGCGATGTGACCAGGCGTTGGCCTCGTTCCGAATGTTCACGTCGATGCCGGCGAGCGCGAGGGGCACCTCGCCGGTGAGGGTGGCGATCGAGTCGAGCGCCACCTTCTTGTTGCGGTTGAGCAGGCCGAGGCCGACGCCCGTCCACACCGAGCCGAACAGCCCGCCGTACGCCGCGAGGGTGCGGATCACCTCCTTGGTGCCCGGCGTTCCGCGCGGCCTGAATCGCAGGATCGGCCAGCCTTGCTCGGCGGCGGTGCGCTCGAGGTTCCGGTCCGGATTGGTCGGCGTCGGATTGCCCATCGTGGCGAGGAAGTCGGCGTCCTCGCCCCCGTTGGAATACGTGTAGCTCTGCTCGCGATCGATGTTGTTCGCCTCCGCGAACGCCACTACGGCCTGCGCTTTACCGCTGCGCCACAACGACTTCCCGTCCACACGGCCCGTGAGCACCCCGTCGCGCACCTCGAGGGGGCTGAATAGGACGTGCTCGACGCCGAGCGCATCCGCCGTCGCCTGGATCTGGTAGCGCGACGCCGAGGACGCGATCACCACCGTGTGCCCCGCCGCCTGATGCGCCCGGATGAGCTGCCACGCCTCGGGATAGATGTGGCCGGCGATCGTGGAGGCGAACAGCCGGCGCCCGATCTCGTACAGCTCCTCCTCGGTGTGCCCGCCCCACGCCTTGAACGCCACCGCGACGAACCGCTCGAAGTCCGCCTCGGTGTCGTGGCCGCGCAGGCCGTTGAGCATGGTTGCGGCGAGTTCGGCGGCGCCGACCTTCCCGGCGAGCAACCGGTCGCGGAAGAAGTGCAGACCGGAGAAGCCGTGGACGATGGTGCCGTCGAAGTCGAAGAATGCCGCGATCTCCGGACCCTTCGGCCCGGTACGCACGCGCTCGAGCGCTTCCTCGAGGATCACCGCTCCGCCTTTCTGTTGGATACGTCGAGAGACTCGGCGAGCCGGACCCGCTCACCCACCGCCAGCAGCTGTGCCGCGAACTCCTCCCGCTTCTGCCGAATCTCCTCGCCCCCACGTTCCAGCAGCCCGCGGTTGGCGGCAAGCTGTAACGCCGTCGTGAACAGTTCCGACGAGACCGATTCGGGTCCGAACAGCCGGCCCTGCAGCAGCATCTGCCGGCCGACCGCGACGCACTCGTCCAGGAACGCCTTGCGGTCGACCTGCAGGGACGGGTCGCGCCGCGCGAGCCGCTCGGCGACGACGAGCTGCGCGTCGAAGAAGGACCGCAGAGCTCGGTGCACCATGAAGAACCCGGTTTCGAGGAGCGCGGCCAGCGCGAGTTCCACGTCCGGCAAGGCGTTGCGCCAGGACGGCATCAGCAGGGCGATCTCGTCGCGCATGTCGGCCTCGAACCGGTCCCGGTCGGGGAAGAAGAACTCGAACTTGAGCAGGTCGCGCGCCGCCTTGGCCTCCTCCCACGCCGCCCGCACCGGGTCGAGGCCCGGATTGGCGTGCGCGTGGAGGATGGCCAGCTCCATCAGGGCACGGTTGACGAACCAGTGCACGCCGCTGTTGCGATAGAACGCCGCGACCAGGTGCTGCCCGGGCTGGATCGCGTAGACCGGCTCGTCCCCGCCGGCGTAGGTGGTGACCACACCGGCATCGCTCAGCGAGGCGAGGACGTTCGCGAGGCCGCCCTCGATGTCGAGGACGCCGAGTTCGCCCTGGGGTATCCCGCGGGCGTCGATGTACCGGCGCACCGGCGCGATCACCGCCCGCACCTCGTCCAGGGTCAGCGCCCGGTCCCGGACGCCGAGCAGAGCGAGGGTGACCAGGCAGTTCACCGTGACCGGGGTGTGGCAGTTGATGCCCACGGCCACCTCGAACGCGACCTTCTGCAGCGCCTTGCGGCTGCGCTCGCTCCCGGGCTCGGCCGGCTCCCCGGACAGCTCGGGATCCCCGCTCGTGGTGAGCTGCGAGCGCATCGACAGCGGTTCGCCGAACCGCACGTACACGTTGCCCGCACGGCGCCGCTGATTGCGCGCGTACCGGGCCAGCCAGGCCAGGCCCTCGGGCTTCTTCTGGGCGCCCGTCTGTTCGGCCGCGACGGCCGCGACCTCGGCGAGCCCCTCGTAGGTGATGGACACCGGCACGAGCATCGCGTCCTCGACCCGGCCGCTCCGGATGGCGTTGGCCACATAGTTGAGCAGGCCGTAGCGGGGCGCGCGGAGTTTGCCGGTGCGGGTGCGGCCACCCTCGAAATACCATTCGAGGTTGAACCGCTTGGTCAGCAGATACGCGAAGTACTCCTCGAGCGCCGCCTTGTAGACGGCGTCGTCGCCGAAGCTACGGCGGATGAAGACGGTGCCGGTGCGCCGGGCGATCGGGCCGATCGGCCAGAACGTCAGGTTGGCGCCACCCATGAGGTGATTCCGCGGAAAATCGTTCCGGGCCAGCACGTCGCCGAGCACGAACGCGTCCGCGTAGGACCGGTGCGACGGCAGGAACACCAGCGGATACCGCCGGTTGACGTCGCGCAGGCTCCGCAGCCCGGATTCGTCGGCGTGCACGGTCCACGCCGCGGAGTGCAGCGGGCGCATCATCTCGGTGAACAGGTCGGTCACCAGCCGGGACTGGACGGCGACGAGTTCCCCGAGGGCGGACGTCGCTCGTAACCGGACCTCCTCGGGCGCGATGTTGTGCTCGGTGCTGATCGCGTCGAGCCGCCGCCGGAACGACGCCGAATCCATGATCTGCTCCGCCACCAGCCTCGGCACCTTGTACCGGTCGCCGATGACGGCACGCTCGGCCCGGTCGAGGCCCACCACCGCGCGGTGCGTCACGAACCGGGCGAACGACTCGGGTGCCGGATCGCCGTCCTCGGCCAGGTGCCGGGCCCGCAGCTCGCTCAGCCGCGCCGGCTCGGCGAGAACGATCCGATACCGGTCGGGGGACCGCCCGACCAGCCACTTCTGCAGGAGCCGGTTCGGACTGCGCGGGTTGGTCAGCGCCACGACGTCGGAGAACCGGACCCGGCGCTCGCCGTCCCGGGCCTCCGGCAGCCACACCACCCCGACGGGGAGCACGAGGGGATCGTCGTCCCGGTTCACGAGATCGCGCGCGAGCCGGCGCGGGTCGAGTTCCATCTCCTCGACCGGTCCGTCGGCGCGGTACTCCTTCGGCACCCGGTCCGACCGCAGCCAGCTCGCGATCAGCTTGCGCTCGATCGGTGTCGTCGTCTCGGCGACGACCACCGTCGGTTGTCTCCCGGATTCCGAGCCTCGCCCGTTCGTGCTCATGTCACCCCATTCCCGGATAGCCCGAGTGAAACGTACCGCGTCTCCGGCACCGGCTCCGGTGCAACCACACGAGAGACCTTCGGCACTTCTGCCGGCGCGCGATCCGGTCCACCCTGAGGCAAGGTGGGCAGCGTACCGACGTTCGACAAGCCTCATCGGGGAGGAACTCCGTGACCGGCACCGACCGATCCGAACCCGCATACGCGGCGATCCGCGAGACCCACACCTCGGTGGTGTTCTTCGTCGGGGGCCGCGTGCACAAGCTCAAGAAGCCACTCGATCTCGGGTTCCTCGACAACCGGACCCGGCAGGCGCGGGAGCGGGCCTGCCACCGTGAGGTCGAACTCAACCGGCGTCTCGCCCCGGACGTCTACCTCGGCGTCGCCGACGTGCGCGGGCCCGACGGGCAGGTGTGCGAGCACCTCGTCGAGATGCGCCGGCTGCCCGACGACCGGCGGCTCGCCGCGCTGGTGCAGCGGGGCGAGCCCGTCGCCGGGGTCGTCACCGCCGTCGCGCGGCAGGTCGCGGCCCTGCACGCCGCGTCGCCGCGCGATCCGGCCATCGACCGGTGTGCCACGGCGCAGTTCCTCGACGGATTGTGGCGCGAGAGCCTCGACCACCTCGACCGCCTGCCCGTCGGGGCCGAGGCCGGCGACGCGCTCACCGCGATCCGGGACATGGCCGGCCGCTATCTCGCGGGCCGCGGACGGGTGCTCGACGAGCGGATCGCCGCCGGGCGGGCCGTCGACGGCCACGGTGATCTGCTCGCCGACGACATCTTCTGCCTCGACGACGGCCCCCGGATCATCGACTGCCTCGAGTTCGACGACCGGCTGCGCTACGGCGACGCCGCACTCGACATCGCCTTCCTCGCGATGGATCTCGAACGGCTCGGCGGCGAGGCGGCGGCGCGGCAGCTGCTGCCCGCCTATGCCGAGTTCTCCGCCGACGCGTTCCCGCCGTCGCTGATGCACCATTACATCGCGTACCGGGCCGTGGTCCGGGCCAAGGTCGCCGCGCTGCGGCACGAACAGGGTGACGAGCACTCGCGCGCCGGCGCGCTCGCGTTCCTGGACCAGACGCGGCGCAACCTCGACCGGGGCCGGGTCCGCCTCGTCGTCGTCGGAGGTCTGTCCGCCACCGGCAAGACCACCGTGGCCCATCTCGCCGGGCAGCACCTGGGTGCGACCGTGCTGCGCAGCGACGTGGTCCGCAAGGAACTGGCCGGTCTCGCCCCGACCGCCGATGCGACCGCCGCCGTCGGTGCCGGGCTCTACAGTGCCGCCCACACCGACGAGACCTACGGGGAGGTGCTGCGCCGCGCCGCCGTCGCGCTCACCCACGGCGAGTCGGTCGTGCTGGACGCGACGTGGCTCACCGAGGCTCGTCGCGCGGCGGCGCGTGCGGTTGCGGCCGCCGCGACCGCCGACCTCGTCGAGATCGAGTGCCGGGCGGACCCGGCGGTGCTGGTCCGCCGCATCGTGGCCCGGCGCGAGCGGGGCGACGACGCGTCCGACGCCACGCCCGCCGTCCTGGACGAGCAGCTGCACGTGCGCGACGAGTGGCCCACGGCTCGCGTCGTGGACACGAGCGACGGCGCCCTCCCCGATGCCGCGTGGCTGGAGCGGGAACTCGGTCCGGGACCGTGGTGAGGACAGGCTCGCATTGCTACCGCGGCGCGCGGAATCGCCCTAGCCTGGCGGCATGTCGACCGATCCTTCCCTCAATCACGCCGATGTCGAGCCGCACTCCGGAGGCATCTCGGCGAAACTGAACTGGCTGCGCGCCGGCGTGATGGGCGCGAACGACGGAATCGTCTCCACGGCCGGCCTCGTCGTCGGTGTGGCCGCCGCCACCACCGACGAATCGACGATCCTCACAGCGGGTTTCGCCGGGCTCGCGGCCGGCGCGGTGTCGATGGCCCTGGGGGAGTACGTGTCGGTCAGCACGCAGCGTGACACCGAGCGGGCGCTGCTGCACAAGGAACGTCGCGAGCTCGAGGAGATGCCGGACGCCGAACTCGAGGAGCTGACCGCGCTGCTCGAGGGCAAGGGAATGTCGAGGGCGACGGCGCGCTCCGCGGCGAAGGAGATGACCAAGCGCGACGCGCTGGCCGCGCACGCCGAGGTCGAACTCGGCATCGATCCCGAGGCGCTGGCCAATCCGTGGGCCGCGGCGTTGTCGTCGGCGGTCTCGTTCACAGTCGGCGCCCTCGTGCCGCTGCTCGTGATCGTGCTGCCCCCGGCGAGCTTGCGGATCCCCGTCACGTTCGTGTCGGTGCTCGTGGCGCTGGCCCTGACGGGTTCGGTCAGCGCGTGGCTCGGCGGCGCGCGCCGCGGCCGGGCGACGTCCCGCGTGGTGATCGGCGGTGCGCTCGCGATGATCGTGACGTACGCGGTGGGTATGGCGTTCGGGACCGTGACGGCCTGAGCCGGTGCCGCCCGGCGACGGGCGGCACCGGCCGGTGGTCATTTCTTGCGGCTGATCATGATCGGGCAGGGCGCGTTGTGCAGCAGGTTCTGGCTCACCGACCCGAGCAGTGCCCCGGTGAACTGGCTGCGGCCGTGGCTGCCCACCACGACGAGCTGTGCGTCCTCGAGCTGGCGCAGGATCACCTTCGCGATGGGGCCCCGGTCCACGACGCGGCGGACCTCCACGTCGGGGAACTTCTCGTGCCAGCCGGCGAGAGTCTCGGACAGGACCGCGGATTCGGACTCACCCACCGCCTCCCAGTCCACCAGCGTCGCGACCGTGCCGACGCCGAGGGCGGCGTCCCCGATCCAGGAGTGCACCGCGACCAGCGGCACACCGAACAGCGAGGCGTACTCGAAGGCGTGCCCGACCGCGGCCGTCGACAGCTCGCTGCCGTCGACGCCGACGACGATGGGCCGGGTGTCCGGCAGCGGTCGTGCTGTGTCGCCGCGCCACACCACCACCGGGCACGGGGCGTGGTTGGCCACGCGCAGCACGGTCGAGCCGAGCAGGAAGTTCTCCACGGCGTTGGCACCGGTGGCGCCCATCACCACGAGGCGGGCGTCCTCGGCGGCCTCGAGCAGTGAGTTGGCGGCGGGGCCCGGACCGATGAAGCTCTGCACCTCGAGATCCGGATGGTCGGAGCGGAGCACGTCGGTGACGTTCGACAGGATCGCTTCGCCGTCCTCCCGGAGCTGGTCGACCATCTGCGCCTGGATGAGCACCGCGGCCTCGCTGTAGAAGATGCCCTCGCTGGGCAGCGAGTGCACCAGGTGCAGGGGCGCTCCGAGACGAGCGGCGAGGGCGGCCGCCCACCGGGCCGCACTCGTGGCGACGGCGGAACCGTCCACGCCCGCTACGACGGCATTCCGGTTGGCAAGTGTGCTCATTCGATCTCCTTCTCGGTGCATTCTCCGCGCTCGGGGGCGCATATCGAGTGTTTCACGGAACCAGGACCGCCGCGCCGCCGAAACGCCCCGCGGACAGGTCCTCGAGCGCGCGGTCGGCACGGTCGAGCCCGTACGCGGTGGTGGTGACGCGCAGGCGGTGTTCGTTCGCGAAGCCGAGGAACTCGTGGGCGTCGGAGCGGGTGTTGGCCGTGACGCTGCGCACCTGGCGTTCGCGGAACAGGTGCTGCTGGTAGTTCAGCGGGGGCACGTCGCTGAGGTGGATGCCGGCGACGGCGAGCGTGCCGCCGGCGTCCAGTGCGGCGAGGGCGGTGGGCACCAGTTCCCCGGCGGGGGCGAACAGGATCGCCGAGTTCAGCGGCTCGGGCGGCTCGTCGTAGGCGCCCTGCGCGGAGGCCGCGCCGAGTTCGAGGGCGAGCCGCCGGGCGGTCTCGCCGCGGGTCATGACGTGCACGCGGGCACCCCGGGCGAGGGCGACCTGCGCGGCGAGGTGGGCGCTGCCGCCGAAGCCGTACAGGCCGAGCACGCCGCCGTCCGGAACCTCGGCGCGCAGCAGCGCCCGATAGCCGATGATGCCGGCGCACAGCAGGGGGGCGAGTTCCGCGTCGGCGTACCCGGACGGCAGTGGCAGTGCGAAAGCGGAAGGGACGGTGGCATATTCGGCGTAACCGCCGTCCGCGTCCCAGCCCGTGTAGGTGGAGTTCGGGCACAGGTTCTCGTCCCCGCGCAGGCAGTACCGGCACCGGCCGCACGTGCTGCGCAGCCACGGGATGCCCACCCGGTCGCCTACCCGGTGCTCGCCGAGGTCGCCACCGACCACCTCGCCGACGACCTCGTGGCCGGGGACGACGTGCGGCCGGTGCACCGGCAGGTCGCCCTCGCTCACGTGCAGGTCGGTACGGCACACCCCGCACGCGAGGACACGCACCAGCAGTTCCCCGGGCGCCGGTTCGGGAATCGGTTCCCGGACCGGCCGCAGCGGATGCTCCGCCGCGGGGCGTGGGATGTCGACACGCCATGCTCGCATCTCTTCAGGGGTGCTCATGCGCGCCTCCTTCCGTCGTCCGGGCTCAGCATGCCCTTTCTCGGCGGTGGTCGGCCAGGGGACAAGGACCCGGTCGGCAGTGGTTCACTTCCACAGCGGTTTCGCCGCCCGCCGCGCCCGCTTCCACGCGCGTTCGAGCTGCGCGACCTGCGCTTCACCGATCTCGAGTTCGCGCTGGTAGGCGATCCCGAGGCCGAAGCTCGACTCGGCGGTGTGGTCTTGCTCGGAGACCATGTCGAGCAGGTGCTCGCGGGCGACCACCGAGTCCTGGAATTCGCCGAGCAGATCCTGGAAGTCGTCGAAGTGATCGAGGGCGCGCTGGGCGCGCTTGCGATGCAGCGGCCGCAGCACCTCGATGGCGTAGCGCATCCGCTTGGCGCCCTTGCGGGCCCGATGGACGAGTTCGTCCCGCTCGGCGTGCGTGGCTGCCTCCCCGGCGTTGCGGACCCGGCGCGAGACCTTCTTCGCGAGGCGGGCGAGGGCGCGGTCGAGGTCCTTCGGGCGAACCTGTCGTCGCTGCTCGCCGGGACCGGATCCGACTGCCCCCCTCGCCAGCCCGTCGATCAGTGCGTCGAGCGAACCCAGCAGGGCCGCGTAGCGGTCCGAGTCGAGGGTGCCGACGGCCTCGAGCCGGGCCGCGTCCGACCGGGCGGAGAAGTACTCGTCGATGCGGGCGCGGATGGCCTCGCGCTGCGCTTCCACGGGCACCTCCGCGACGCGGTCCACGATTCGCTCCCACTGCACCTCGAGGTCGCGCGAGGGGCTGAGTTTCCTTCCCGTCCAACGTAGTTCGTCGACCAGGCTGTCGTCGATCGCGAAGGTTCCCGCATACGTCTGCAGGGCACTGCGGATCCGGCGCAGGGCCTTGCGCATGCTGTGGACGGCGTCCGGGGCGTCCCGGCGCACGCCGATCTCGGCGAGCTCGAGGGTGCGCAACTCGCCGCGCAGGTAGTCGCGCAGGTGCCCGGCCGGGCCGGGCACCGGCTCCTCGGTGGGCAGCAGATCGGCGAGCGCCCGATGCAGCTTGGAGGGATTCGGGGCCCGCTCGATTCCGGCGGCGGTCAGCCGATCCTCGACGGCATCGAGCAGATCGGTTCCGGCCGAGGCGAGCTCGACCTCGATCTCGCGCCACCGCTGCGGCTCGCTGCCCTCCCCTCGGGTCGCGACGACGTCGTCGACGACGATCTCGGCGAGGGCCCGCCCCTCGTCGTCGATCAGGCGGTGGCGCCACCGCTGCGTGTTCAGCACCGCCGCGAGCGCGACGGGACGCGCACGGCGCACCCCGTGCAGGAGGGCGAGCAGTTCGGCCGGTGGCCGGGCGGTGTCGTCGCCGAGGGGGAAGCGCACCTCGGTCCGGGTGTCCGTGCCGGCCGGGAGCTTCACGTGCCAGCCGGCGTCGTGACCCCCCTCGCGGCGGCGCAGGGTGATCCCGGCGCGCAGCAGTCGCAGATCGTCGGTGTCGTAGTACCGCGCCGACAGCTGCTGAAGGTCGGGTTCGGGGTGTGCGGCGACGCCGGGCAGGCCCGACAGGTCCGGCAGCTGCTGCGCGTGCCCGACCGCGTACTTGCGTTCCGATTCCTGAACCGCGTCGATCCTGGGCGGCGTGGTCATGCGATCCGACTCCTGTTCCGGCGGTTGCCCTGCGTGTCCTCGTCGCGCTCGTCGGCGGCGTTCGTCAGACCACTCTGCCACCCCGGCACCGACCTGTGCCCGTCGCACGTGATCGCCGCATCGGCCCGGCTGCGGCCGGCCCGGGAGCGGGGCCCTTCGACTCTGTCCGACCGCGTGCCCGTCGGGCGATCATCGAATAACCTGGGCCGGGGAGGACACAGATGAGGATTCTGGTGACGGCGGCGAGCAGGCACGGCTCCACCACGGAGATCGCCACGGCGCTCGCGGCCGCCCTGCGCGACAAGGGAGCGCACGTCGACGTAGTCGCGCCCGAGCAGGTCGACGCCGTGGACGGCTACGACGCGGTGGTCCTCGGCAGCGCCGTCTACCTCGGGCACTGGTTGCATCCCGCCAAGACCTTCGTCGATCGGCACGCCGGCGCGCTGCGGGAGCGCGCCGTGTTCCTGTTCTCCTCGGGCCCGATCGGCGACCAGGACCGCCCCGTGAACAGGCCGTACGACGCCTCCCTGGCGACGGAGCGCACGGGCGCGCGCGAGCACCGGATGTTCGCGGGGAAACTGGATCCGGAGGTGCTCGGCGCCGGCGAACGCGTGGTTGCCCGCATGACCGGAGGACGCACCGGAGACTTCCGGGACTGGGACGCGATCGGGACCTGGGCCGCGCAGATCGTCGAGTCCGTGGAGCGGCATGCGGTCGAGTCGAGCGGCTGGGGGAGAGACAACGATGGTTACTGAGATCCGGCCGGACACCGCGGCGATCCGGGATGCGGTCGAGTCGGCGTGCCGGGCGCCGTCCCTGCACAACAGCCAGCCGTGGCGTTGGGAGTGGACGGGCGAACGGCTCGAACTGTATGCCGTCGCCGAGCGCATGCTCGGCCACACCGATCCGAGCGGCCGGCAGCTGGTTCTCGGCTGCGGAGCGGCGCTGCACCACGCCCGCGTCGCGCTGTCCGCCGCGTCGTGGATCCCCACCGTGACCCGGCTTCCGGATCCGTCGCGACCGGACCTGCTGGCCGTTCTCGACTTCGACCGGCCCCACACGGTCGACGCCCGTGACGCCGCCCTCGCCCTCGCGATCGGCGCCCGGCACACCGACCGGCGGCCGTTCGCGGCGCCCACGACCCTGCGCGAGAGCCTGGTGGATCTGGAGAACGCCGCCCGCCGGGAGGGGGCGTCGCTGTCGATCCTCGACGCCGAGGCCCGCTCGGACCTCGCGCGGGCGTCGGAACTGAGCGCGGCGATCCGCGAGGGCGACGAGGCCTACCGGCAGGAGCTGGCCTGGTGGACCGGTCGCGCGGAGCCCGGCGACACGGGCGTGCCGGCGTCCGCGCTGCTCGACGACGAGGCCGCCGGGGACATCGATGTGGGACGGCGGTTCCCCACGGGCGCAGGAACTCTGGACACTGCGCAGCCGAAGGCGGACGCGTCGGCGCTGGCGGTGCTCAGCACCCGGGTCGACGAGCGGATCGACTGGCTGCGGGCGGGGGAGGCGATGTCCGCGGTACTGCTCGAGGCCACCGCGGCGCATCTGGCGACGTGCCCGCTCACCCACGTGACGGAGATCGAGGCCAGCCGCGGCATCGTGCGCACGGCGACGGCGCGGACCGGGGAGGTCGCGGGATTTCCCCAGGTGGTGATCCGGTTGGGGGCCCGCAGCGCGCGGGGACTGCCCACCACGTCGCGACGTCCGGTCGACGAGGTCTTCGTCGACCGGAGCGGACGGGACGGATAGCCGCCGGCAACCGGCCGAGTGGGATCAGTCGGACGGGTTGCGGTACTTGTCGGCGAGTTCCCGGGCGCGTTCCCACGGCGACCAGTTCACGTCCCGGCCCTCCAGCTGGGCCTCGAGCACCTCGAACCCGGCGTGCCAGTCGGCGCCGTGCGCGTAGGCCGAGTCCTCGTCCTCGACGGTGTGCGTGAGCGTCAGCCAGCAGCCCCCGGACCCGTCCGGCACCAGTTCCCAGTGCAGGACCTCGGCGTCCCACATGTACTCGAGGATGCGCCCGGGATGCACGGAGATGACGGTCCCCGTGGCGGTGTGGTCGGCGGGCAGCCCGAGGCGCTCGGCCTGCTGCTCGGTGGCATGGAAGACGAGCTGGGCACCGGGGGTGAGATCCAGTTCTACGCGGGCCGGGAACCAGGCGCGTAGGTACTCGGGGTCGGTGATGACCCGCCATACGCGGTCCGGGGGATGGGCGAAGGCGTGCTGGAAGCGCAGGGCGACGCGGCCGTCGTAGGTGCGCGAGACGGTGCCGTTATCCATGGGGTCCTCCAAGACGTGAGCCCGTGCGATCAACGGGGTCCTGGTGTGCTGTGCCTCCATGCTGCCAGGTTTCGGGCGCTGGCGAAGCGGGTCCGTCGACCTGTATACGGATCGTCGAACTCCACCGCGCGGGCCAGCAACTGCAGTGGTCGTGAATAGTCTTGGGGCGCAACGTCATATACATCGGGATACAGGTTGTCCCCGAGGATCGGCAGGCCGAGCGAATTCATGTGCACACGCAACTGGTGCGTCTTGCCGGTGCGGGGCAGCAACCGGTAACGGCCCAGCCCGGCGTCCGTTTCGAGCAGTTCGACGCGGCTGAGGGCGTTGATCTCACCCCGCACCTCCCGCGCCTGCAACACGCCGCGCTCCTTGACGATGCGGCTGCGCACCTCGCGCGGAAACCGCATCCCGGGCACGTGCCGGGCCACGGCCTCGTACTCCTTGTCGACCCGGCGGGCATCGAAGAGCGACTGGTAGGCCCGGCGCGCACCGGCGTGGACGGTGAAGACCAGCACGCCCGCCGTGAGCCGATCGAGCCGATGGGCCGGGCTCAGCTCCGGCAGGTCGAGTTCCCGGCGCAGCCGCACCAGCGCCGTCTCGGCCACCCACGACCCACGCGGTGTCGTCGCCAGGAAGTGCGGCTTGTCCACCACCAGCAGATGCTCGTCGCGATGCAGGACAGCGATCTCGAACGGCACCCGCTCCTCGACCGGCGGATCGCGGTACAAGTACACGAATCGACCTGCCGCGTACGGGGTGTTCCCGGTGATCGCCGCGCCGGCACCGTCGACGACCTCACCGGCCGCGACCTTCTCCTGCACGCGCGCCGCGTCGGCGGGGAAGCGCGCCAGCAGAAACTCCGCCACCGTCGCCCAGGAGCCGCCGTCGGGCAGGCGCAGGCGGGTCGGATTCAGGCCGTCGCGGACGGGCAGCGGGGCACGGCGCACACCCGCACGGTAACTGTTTCCGCCAACCGACCGCGCGGCGACCGCAGGATGGCGACACTGGTGGCGGAAGAACCGGACGGAACGGGACAAGGAGCGGGCGATGAATGATGCGCCGATCGTGGTCGGGGTCGACGGATCGGCGCCGGCGCGCGCCGCGCTGCGGTGGGCGGCCGGCGAGGCCGTCTCCACGGGGGCGCCGCTGCTGCTCGTCTCCAGCGCGAACGCCGGCGGGATCGGCGCCTCGTCGCCGTTCGTCGACGAACTGCGATTCACCGCGCGACGGAACCTGGCGTCCGCCGCGGAGACCGTGGAACGCGAGCACCCCGAGCTGTCCGTACGCACCGAACAGTCGAGCCTGGTGGCCGCACAGGCGCTGCTCGGGTATTCCGGTCGGGCACGGATGCTCGTCCTCGGCCGGCGCGGTCTCGGCGAGTTCACCGGCGGACTGGTCGGATCGGTGACCTCCGCGGTGGTCGCGCACGCGCACTGTCCCGTCGCGGTGATCCCCGGGCCCGACGAGAGCGGACGGGGCGCGGACGGCCCCGTCGTGGTCGGTGTCGACGGCTCGCCGGCGAGCCTGCACGCCCTCGACGTCGCGTTCGAGGCCGCAGACCGCTACAAGGCGCCGCTGGTGGCGGTGCACGCATGGTCCGACCGAGACCTCGTCGACGTCGTCGCCGGCACGCCCGGAGCCACCTGGGAGGACGTCGACCAGCAGGAGAGCGTCGTGCTCGCCGAGTCCCTCGCCGGCCGCACGCAGGACTATCCGAACGTCGACGTGGAACGGGTCGTCGTGCGGGACCGCCCGGTGCGCCACCTGCTCGAGCGGGCGGAGAACGCCCGGCTGCTCGTCGTCGGCAGCCGCGGCCGCGGCGGCTTCGAGGGCATGCTGCTCGGCTCGACGAGCCGGGCGCTGCTGCACACGACGCCGTGTCCGCTGCTCGTGGTCCGGCGCGACTAGGGAGACCCGGGTCGGGTCTGCTCGTCCGGCGGCGGTGTGCGGCGGATGGGCAGGCCCAGCGCGCTGCGATCGCAGGCCCGCACCAGGTCCGTCGCCGTGACGATGCCGACCAGTCGTTCGCCCGACACGACGGCCACGAGGTCGAGCCCCGGCCGCAGCAGCACCCGGCTCGCGACCTCGGCGAGCGACGCGTCGGCGGGCACCCGCGCCGCCGCGGGCAGCGGCCGGGCCCGGTCCGCGACGGCGACGACCGTGCGCTCGCCCTCCGGGACGGGCGTCAGGTCGGACAGCGACACCACCCCGGTGGGCCGGTGGCCGTCGTCGACGACGGGGAAGACCCGGTGGTGCGAGCCGCGGGCCGCGACGGCGAGGAGCTGCGCTACGCTCCAGCGCGCGGGGGCGGCCACCGGCGACGGCGTCATGACGTCGCCGACCCGGGTGTCGCCGAGCTGATGCCGTAGCGACGCGTTCGCGAGCTCGGCGTTGGCCGCGGTCCGCAGGAACCAGCCGAGGAGCATCAGCCACAGGCCGCCCGCGCTGCCGAGGGCGAGCGTCTCGGCGGCGCCGAGCAGGATCAGCGCCAGCCCGACCGCGCGGCCGGAGCGCGCGGCGCCGCTCGCGGCCGCGAGGCGGTCGCCGGTGCGGCGCCACAGCACCGCCCGCACGACCCGTCCGCCGTCCAGCGGCGCACCCGGCAACAGGTTGAACACGGCCAGTACCAGGTTGGTCGCGCCGAGCCAGCCGATCGTCGCGGTCACCAGCTCCGGGACGGGCGGGCCGAGGAACGAGGCCGCCGCCAGCGCGACGACGCCGATCCCGACGCTCGTGAGCGGTCCGGCCAGCGCGATACGCAGATCGGCTTTCGGGTTCGGGGGTTCGTCGCGCAGCTCGGAGACGCCGCCGAGCAGCCACAGCGTGATCCCGTCCACCCCGACTCCGTAGCGGCCCGCCACCACCGAGTGCGCAAGTTCGTGGGCGAGCAGCGACACCAGCAGGCCTACCGCCGCGGCGACGCCCGCGATCCAGAACTGTGCGGGGCTCGGACCGCTGATCCGGGCGGGCAGGATCGCCCCGGCAAGCAGCCACGACAGCAGCCCGAGCGTCGCGAGCAGCGACCAGTGGGCCCGGATCTCTATCCCCGCGACCCGGCCGAGCCGGATCGATCCGCGCAGCATCGTCACACCCCCGGACGGCAGATCATGGTCGGGCACGGCGCGTGGTGCAGCAGCGCCTGACTCGTCGAGCCCAGGAGCAGGCCGCCGAGCAGTCCCCGGCCGTGGCTGCCGACGACGCTCAACTGAGCGTGCGTCGCCAGCCGCAGCAGCAGGTGCCGGGCGCCGATCTGCTCGACGATCTCGGTGACCGGCACGTCCGGGTACCGCTCGCGCTGCCCGGCGATGCACTCGGACAGCAACGCCGTCTCCTCGGCCTCGACGACTGCCCAGTCGATCAGTTCGAGCGCCGAGGTGCGGCCCGCCACCTCCCCGGCACCCCACGCGTGCGCGGCGAGGACGCCGACCCCGAGCGCCGCGGCCATGTCGAACGCGGCGGTGACCACCGGGCCGGCGTCCTCGCTGCCGTCGATGCCGACCAGCACCGGCCGGCGGTCCGTGCCCGGTTCGGGGACCGGATCGCCCCGCCAGAGCACGACCGGGCAGGTGGACCGGTTGGCGACCCGCAGCGCGGTGGAGCCGGTGAGCAGCGAACCGAGCGCACCCGTGCCGGTGGCTCCGAGCACGAGCATCCGGCTGCGGTCGCCGTGTTCGAGCAGCGCCAGGTCGGGTGGGCCGTCATGGACGGTTGTGACCACCTCGAGATCCGGGTGCCGCCGGTGCAGCGCCGCCGCGGTGTCGTCGAGCAGTTCACGGCCGATTTCGGCGAGGCGCTGGGTGTATTCGGTCCGCGCGCGCAGCGCGGCGTCACTGAAATAATTCCGGGGGCCCGGCAGCGAATGGACGAGCTGCAGGTTCGTGCCGAGCCGCGCGGCGACGGCTGCGGACCAGGTCGCAGCCTGTTTCGCGGCGTCGGAGCCGTCGATTCCGACGGTGACCGGCCGCCTGCCGAGGTCGCTGCTCATTGCGCCTGCCTTTCGGTTCGGCTTTGCTCGATAACGATTATGTGCAAGCCTCGTACAGGCCGACGTGGACCTCTACCGTGTTGTTGCGTAACTGTCGGGGCCACAGTTGTTGTTGCTACAGATGTGCTGATGGAGCCTGGTGTGACTCATACTTCCAGAACCAAGGCCGGACGCCGGGGGGTTCGGGCGCTCGTCCGATTCCTGATCGCGGCGCTCGTGCTGCCGCTCGCGGTGGCCTTCGCCGGCGCGGGCACCGCCTCGGCGGACCCCTACTCCCGCCTGCGGGAACACTGGGTGCCGGCGCCGGGCGGGGTCGGCCAGATCAAGGTCCGCATCTGGCTGGCGAACAACGGCAGCAACAAGGCCATGTACCTGCTCGACGGCCTGCGCGCCACCAACGACGTGAGCGGCTGGGAGCACGAGACGAACGCCGCGTGGCTGTCGGATCACGGCGTCAACGTGGTGATGCCGGTCGGCGGCCAGTCCAGCTTCTACACGGACTGGTACGCGCCGAGCAACCTCAACGGCCAGCGCTACACCTACAAGTGGGAGTCCTTCCTCACCCAGAACCTGCCGGACTTCCTGGCCGGTACGTACGGCATCGACCGTTCCAGCAACGCGATCGTGGGCCTGTCGATGGGAGGCAACGCGGCGCTGATCCTCGCGGCCTACCACCGCGACCAGTTCCGCTTCGCCGGTTCCATGTCCGGTTACCTGAACCTGTCCGCGCCCGGTATGCGGGAGGCGATCCGCCTCGCGATGATCGACTCCGGCGGCTACAACGCCGACTCGATGTGGGGCCCGCCGTGGAACTCGGCGTGGCTGCGCAACGACCCGTTCGTCGCCGCGCCCAGCATGCGGGGGCTGCCGATGTGGATCTCCGCGGGCAGCGGCCTGCCCGGCCAGCACGACCGGCCGAACTCCGCGATCGGGGTGTTCAACACGGGTAACGCGATGGGACTCGAGGCGCTCGCCCTGGCGCAGAACCGCGCGTTCCAGGTGCGGTTGGCGACCCTGGGCATCAACTCCGCCCACTTCGACTTCCCGGCCGCCGGCACCCACACGTGGGGTTACTGGCAGGACCAGCTGTGGGCGATGCTGCCCATGATGAAGTCCTCCATCGGTGCCTGAACGGTTCTCCCCGCCGGCACCCGGCACCCTGCGGGGCCGCACCTTCGTGGTGACCGGCGCGAACAGCGGCCTCGGTGCGGCCACCGCCCGGGCGCTCGGTGCCGCCGGTGCCGACGTGGTGCTCGCGTGCCGGAACGTGGCCAGGGGCGAGGCGGTCGCGCGGGATATCGGCCCGCACGCGCAGGTGCGCCGGCTCGATCTCGCCGACCTGGCGTCGGTGCGGGAGTTCGCGTCGGGCATCGAGACCGTCGACGTGCTCGTCAACAACGCCGGCGTGATGGGTGTGCCGCTGAGCCGCACGGTGGACGGCTTCGAGATGCAGATGGGCACCAACCACCTCGGGCACTTCGCGCTGACCGGGCTGCTGCTCGATCGGCTCACCGACCGCGTGGTCACCGTCTCGAGCATGAGTCACCGGTTCGGGCGCATCCATCTCGACGACCTGAACTGGGAGCGCCGCCGGCACTACAGCCGCTCGCTGGCCTACGCGGAATCCAAGCTGGCGAACCTGATGTTCAGCCTCGAGCTCGGGCGCCGGCTGGCGGCCGCCGGATCGCCGCTGCGGGCGGTGGCCGCGCATCCGGGCTACGCGGCCACCGACGTCGGCACGCACACCGGAACGTGGTTCGACCAGTTGTTCCGCCTCGGGAAGAGAGTGCTCGAGCGCACCCCGGCCCAGGGCGCCGAATCCGTGGTGGTGGCCGCCGCCGATCCCGAGGTGACCGGCGGCTACATCGGGCCGGACCGCTTCTTCGAGCTGTACGGCCCGCCGACCGTGGCCGCCTACAGCCGCCGCGCCGGAGATCCGGACACCGCCCGGCAACTGTGGGAGCTGTCGGAGAAGCTCACGGGCGTGCGGTTCGAGCTCTAGCGAACGGCGCCAGCAGGCCCGCGTACGGCTTCGCCGGCGGGACGGCGAACTCGCCCCGTTTGCCGGTGCGCAGACCCAGCGTGACCAGGGACTGGACGAACAACGTCGCCGCGGCCACCCCGTCCACGACCGGGGCGCCGAGCTCCTCGGAGATGTGTGCGCACAGGTCGGCCATGCCGGCACACCCGAGCACGACGGCGTCGGAGCCGTCCGAGTCGAGCGCCTCGAAACAGGCCTCCGTGACGATCTTGCGGGCGTCGGGATCGGTCTCGAGGTCCAGCACCGGCAGCTCGCACGCGTGCACGCCGAGGCAGGACCGGCGCAGGCCGTACCGTTCGGCCAGATCCCACGTCCGGCCGGTGGTCCGGCCCAGCGTCGTGACGACGGAGAAGCCACGACCCAGGAGCGCGGCCGCGTGCATGGCGGCCTCCGCGATGCCGACGACGGGCCCGGCGGCGATCTCCCGCGCTGCGTCGAGCCCCGGGTCGCCGAAACAGGCGATGACGTATCCGTCGACGCCGGCCTCCTCGCCCGCGGCGATCTCGGCGAGCACACCCGGTACGGCGAGCGCCTCGTCGTAGTGGCTCTCGATCGAGGCGGGACCCATCGTGGGGCTGACCGCCTCGACATCGGTGCCCGGGCCGGCGACGGTCCGGGCACACGCCTCGATGGTGGCGGTCATCGACCGGGTGGTGTTCGGGTTGACGACCTTGATGCGCATTCCGATCAGCCCACGCTCACCGGTTCGGCGGAACCGTCGCCGACGCGGACCGCGAGGGCGGTGCGGGTGGCGAGGACGTAGTAGACGGCCAGGCCGAGGCCGCACCCGATGAACCAGCTGTACTGCGCGGCGGTGTGCATGCCGGGCGCGGACTTGACCAGCACCGGGATCACCGCGACGGCGGCGCCGACGACGGTGGCGATCACCGCGGCGGGGTTGTAGCCCTTGCGGTACCAGTACGCGCCGCGCTCGGACATGGTGAACAGATCGTCGACGATCACCTTCTGCCTCCGCACCAGGTAGTAGTCCGCGATCAGGATGCCGAACAGCGGACCGATGAACGCGCCGAGCGTCTCGAGGGTGTAGTGGATGACATCGGGGTTGTTGTACAGGTTCCACGGGGTGATCAGCACCGAGCCGACGGCGGCGATCATTCCGCCGGCGCGCCAGCTGATCCGCTGGGGGCTGACGTTGGAGAAGTCGAAGGCGGGGGAGATGAAGTTGGCGACGATGTTGATGCCGATGGTGGCGACGGTGAACGTCAGGGCACCGAGCACGATCGCGAAGGTCGAGTCGATGCGGGCGACCGTTTCGACGGGATCGGTGATCAGCTCGCCGTACACGGGCAGGGTCAGCGACGCGGTGATCACCACGAGCAGCGAGAACACCAGGAAGTTGACCGGCAGGCCGAGGAGGTTGCCCTTCTTCACCGCGGCGAAGGACTTTCCGTAGCGGGAGAAATCGCCGAAGTTCAGCATCGGTCCGGAGAAGTAGGACACCACCAGCGCAATCGCGCCCAGCATCACCGGAATCGCATCCAGGCCCGTGTAGGTCACCGAGCCGAGATTCAGATCGATTGCGCTCCAACCGGCCTGGGAGATCAGGTAGCCGCACAGCAGGAACATCACGACATAGACTGCGGGACCGCAGAAGTCGATGAACCTACGGATCGACTCCATGCCGCGCCAGAATACGCAGGCCTGCACGATCCACAGGGTCAGGAAGCTGCCCCAGCCCAGGGCGGAGAGTCCGGCGAAGCCGTAGTCCTCCACCACCGCGTACGGGGCCAGCGACGGGAACAGCTTGATCAGCACCACATCGAGCGCCGCCGAGGCGAGGAACGTCTGGATTCCGTACCAGGCCACCGCGATCAGGCCGCGGATGATCGCGGGTATGTTCGCGCCGAGCACCCCGAAGACGCTGCGGCAGATCACCGGATAGGGCACGCCGGTCACCTGACTGGGCTTGGCGACGAGGTTGCAGAAGAAGTAGACGATCGTGATGCCGGCGAGCAGGGCCACCAGCACCTGCCAGCTGGCCAGGCCGAGGGCGAAGAGGCTGCCGGCGGTGACGTAGCCCCCGACGCTGTGCACGTCGGACATCCAGAACGCGAAGATGTTGTACGAGCCCCAGCTCTGCTTCTTCAGCGGGGCGAGGTCCTCGTTGGTGAGCCGCGGGTCGTAGTCCGGCTCGACCAGCCCGCCGCCGACGGGGTGGCCCGCCGCTTCGACGAGGTCGTCGGCGCCGAGCACGGCGCCGCGCGGCAGATCACGGCGGGGAGAGATCAATTCGGTCATGGGTACTCCTGGACGTCGACGACCGGCGGGGCGCCGATCGGTTCGGCACGGCGCAGGTCCGCGAGGAAGGCAGTGGACCCGGAATCTCAGCGACGGTGGTGAATTCCGATGAGGTGAACGGTAACGATCAGGTGTTGCCGGTGGGTTTCCCGATCGGTATATCTTCCGGGGTCAGCAACCCGGCGTCGGCGGGCAGCGTCGCGATCACGGAATCGAGCCGATGGTTGTGGGCGTCGGCGGCGGCGAGGAGCCCCGCCGTGTCCCGGGCCAGGAACGCGGTCAGCATCCGCTCGTGCTCGGCATGCAGAACCGTCCGCTGCACCGCGGACACGTGCACCATCGGTTGCACGGGTTCGGTGATGTTCCAAGCCGATTCGAGCATGTGCAGCAGCCGGTGCATGCGCGACGGGCCGGCCAGCGCCAGGTGGAACTCGCGGCTCTCGCGGTGGTAGGTGTGCGGATCGTCGTCGGCGACGGCGCGTTCGAGGCGTGCGTGGACCCATGCGGCGTGGGCGTGATCGGCTTCGGTGGCCAGCGCCACCGCCGCCGTCAGTGCTGCCGTCTCGAGGGTTTCCCGCACGAGATACATCTCGCGGAGTTCGGCGGCGGTCAGCCGGGCGACGGCGTATCCGTGGTTCCGCCGGTGGTCGACGAGTCCCTCGCCGATGAGGGTTTTCAGCGATTCCCGGATCGGGATGCGGCTGACGCCGAACAGTTCCGCCACCTCGGGTACCGGGATGGGGGTTCCCGGCGGGACGGCGCCGGAGAGGATGACGCGGCGCAGTTCGTCGAGGATGGCCTGCTGGGGACGGCCGGGGGTCCCGGATTCGAGCCGGTCGAGCAGTATCGACCTGCGACGTGGCGGCACGGGACCCCTCCTACTGCTCCCTTCGGAATTCCGGCGCGACGGGCGACGGAAGCGAGGCGACCCTATCGCCGGCCTGTTTCGGGAACGTGTCGGCGACGTGTCGGCGCCGGGCGGGTGGCCGAGCGGGTTCCTTTCCCGGATGTCCCGTTCCCCGTAGGGTGGCCGACATGACGGCTTGGACCACACGCGACATCCCGAAGCAGGACGGCCGCACCTTCGTGGTGACGGGCGCCAACAGCGGCCTGGGCGAGGTGGCGGCCCGCGCACTCGGGGCCGCGGGGGCGCGGGTGGTGCTGGCGTGCCGGAACGTGGCCAAGGGCGAGGCCGTGGCCCGGGAGATCGGGCCCAACGCGCAGGTGCGGCGCCTCGATCTGGCCGACCTGGCATCGGTGCGTGAATTCGCCGGGGGCGTCGACGAGGTCGACGTGCTGGTCAACAACGCCGGCGTGATGGCAGTACCGCTGCGCCGCACCGTCGACGGATTCGAGATGCAGATCGGAACCAATCACCTCGGCCACTTCGCCCTCACCGCCCTGCTGGGCGAGCGCGTCACCGACCGCGTGGTGACGATGTCGAGCGGCATGCACCGGATCGGCCGCATCGATCTCGACGACCTGAACTGGGAGCACCGTCGCTACGACCGGTGGCTGGCGTACGGGCAGTCGAAGCTGGCCAACCTGCTGTTCACCCACGAGCTGCAGCGCCGGCTCACCGAGCAGCAGTCCCCGGTCGTGGCGGTGGCCGCGCACCCGGGATACTCCTCGACGAACCTGCAGTCACACACCGAGTCGATCCAGGACGTGTTCCTGGGCGTGGCGAACCGGCTGGTGGGGCAGTCCCCGCAGACCGGAGCGCTGCCGCTGCTGTACGCGGCCACCGCGCCCGGCGTCGAGCCCGGCGGGTACTACGGTCCCGGTGGCCTGTTCGAGCTGCGGGGCGCCCCCGAGCGTGTCGAATCCAATTCGCGCTCGCACGACGAGGCTGTCGCCCGCGGACTCTGGGAGCTGTCGGCGCGGCTGTGCGCCCCGGCCGGATAGCGGAACCCGGGACGGCAACCGCACGGTCGGTCCGAGACGCCCCGGCCGGTCCGGGACGTTCCGATCAGTCCGAGACGCGCCGGAGGTAGAGCAGCCGGTCGCCGGCCTCCACCGCCTCGACCTCCGGGGACCCGACACGCAGCAGGCGGCCGTTGCGTTCGACGCCCAGGACGATGTCGGGGAGGTGCCGCGGTGAGCCGCCGACCTCGCCGGGTTCGACCTCGCGTTCGGCGATCGCGAAGCCTTCCTCCGGGGTGAGCAGGTCCTCGATCATTTCCACGACGTTCGGGGTGATGGTGGCGGCTCCGAGCAACCGGCCCGCCGTCTCGGAGGAGATCACCACCGTGTCGGCGCCCGACTGTCGGAGCAGATGGGTGTTCTCCGATTCGCGGATGGCCACGACGATCTTGGCGGCGGGGGCGAGTTCACGGGCGGTGAGGGTGACGAGCACCGCGGTGTCGTCGCGGTTGGCGGCGACGACGATCGAGTCGCAGTGCGGCACCCCGGCCAGGCGCAGCACGTCGGACTTGGTCGCCGAGCCCTGGACGGTGACCAAGCCCTGGCCGCTGGCGGCGTCGAGCACCACGGGGTCGGTGTCGACGACGACGATGTCCGAGGGCGCGGCGCCGTCGCCGAGCATCGCCTCGACCGCGGTGCGGCCCTTGGTGCCGTAGCCGGCGACGACGGTGTGGTTGCGCACGCGGTGTCGCCAGCGTTGGATGCGGAAGGTTTGGCGGGAGCTCTCGGTCAGGGCGGAGAGGGTGGTGCCGACCAGGATGATGAGGAAGAAGATCCGCAGCGGGGTGATGACCAGGACGTTGACGAGGCGGGCCTGCGGTGTGATGGGGGTGATGTCGCCGTAGCCGGTGGTCGAGAGCGACACCGTCGCGTAGTAGAGGCAGTCCAGCAACGACAGTTCGTTGTCCTGGGCGTCGGAGTAGCCGTCGCGGTCGAGGTAGACGACGAGCACCACCAGGGCCAGGGCGATCAGGGCGTACCCGATCCGGCGCACGATCGCCCGGCCCGGGCTGGTCTGTAGCTGCGGCACCCGCAGGATGCCCACCAGCGCGAAGTCGGGTCGCTCGGTCAGGGCGTCGGAACGGCTGAACCGGGTCCTCAGCGTGCTACCGGGCACGACCGGTGCCGTTCGGTGCCGCGGCCGGGTGGGGGTCCGGTCGCTCCTGGTGCGCTGTCGGTGACATCGTCTGCAGCCTACGTCGTTCCGGTGCTGTCAGGTGAGTTCGCTGAATCGTTCGGTGTTCCGGACCCGCCCGGAGACGATGATGGTGTCCCCGGGGGCGAGGACGGTGTCGGCGGTGGCGTAGGTGAAGTCCTCGCCGGGACGTTTGATCGCCACGACGGTCACGCCGAAGTCGGAGCGGACGGCGGTGTCGCCGAGGCGCCGGCCGATCGCGAACGCCGGCGGGGTCGTCTTGACCATCGCGAAGCCGTCGTCGAACTCGATGTAGTCGATCATCCGGCCGCGCACCAGGTGGGCGACCCGCTTGCCCATGTCGTGCTCCGGCCGGACGACGTGGTGCACCCCGATCTGGGTGAGGATCTTCGCGTGCGCGTTGCTGATCGCCTTGGCCCAGATGTTGTGCACGCCCAGGTTGATCAGGGCGGAGGCGGTGAGCAGGCTGGCCTCGAGATCGGAACCGATTCCCACGACGGCGCGGCCGTACTCGTGCACCGACAGTTGCCGCAGCGATTCCTCGTCGGTGGTGTCGGCGACCACGGCGTGGGTCAGGCGGTGGGCGACCTTCTGCACCACGGCGTCGCTGGAGTCGATGCCGAGGACCTCGGTGCCCTGGCTCATCAGCTCGAGCGCGAGCGACTTGCCGAACCGCCCGAGCCCGAGCACGACCACCACGTCGGCGGCGGATTTCCTAGCCAATGAAGGGCCTTTCTTCCGGGAGTTCGTAGCGCCGGCCGCGATCGCGGGCGGCGAGAGCGCTCACGAGGGTGATCGATCCGATGCGGCCCAGATACATCAGGAGCACCAGGATCAGCTGCCCCCAGACGGGCAGCTGCGCCGTGATCCCGGTGGACAGGCCGACGGTGGCGAACGCGGAGGTGACCTCGAACAACAGGACGTTGAGGTCGAACGAGGTCCCCGCCAACAGGGCGATGGTCGGCACCATCACCAGGGCGACACCGATCAGGGCCACCGACAACGCCTGACGCTGGACCCGGGTGTCGATGCGCCGGTCGAAGACGCTCACCGAGCGCTCGCCGCGGGCCTCGGCGAGGATGACGAACAGCAGAAGGACGAAGGTGGTGACCTTGATTCCGCCGGCGGTGCCGCCGCTGCCGCCGCCGATGAACATGAGCACGTCCGTCACCAGGAGGGTGGCCGGGTCCATCTGGGCGTAGTCGACGCTGTTGAAGCCGGCGGTGCGGGGCATCACGCCCTGGAACGCGGCGACGAGCAGCTTCTGGCCGAAGTGGTAGTGCTGCAGGGTGCGGGTCCACTCGAGCACCAGCACCAGCATCGGTCCCACCACCAACAGCACCGCGGTGACGGTCACGGTCAGGCGGGTGTGCAGGCTCCAGCGGTGGCTGCGGCCGCGCAGGTGCCGGGTCACTTCGAACAGGACCGGGAACCCGATGCCGCCCAGGATCACCGCGAGCATCAGCGGCACGCAGATCCACGGATCGTCGGCGAAGCCGATGATGTTGTCGCTGTAGAGCGCGAAGCCGGCGTTGTTGAACGCCGAGACGGAATGGAACACTCCCAGCCACACCGCACGCAGGGGCGGCTCCTCGTAGCCGAGCGCAAACCGCAGGGCGAGCGCCACCGCGGTGACCGACTCGATGAACACGCTCATCCGCACGACGCCGACGACGACCGAGCGGACGTCGCCGAGCCCCGACGCACGCACCTCGGCCGCGGTATTCAATCGGGCCTTGAGGCCGATCCGGTTCGCGAGCAGCAGGCCGACGAGCGAGGCCATGGTCATGATCCCGAACCCGCCGGCCTGGATCAGGGCCAGGATGATGCCCTGGCCGAAGCCGGACCAGTGCGTGGGCGTGTCGACGACGACCAGGCCCGTCAGGCACATCGCCGAGGTAGCGGTGAACAGGGCGTCGACGAGGGAAGTCGCGGTACCGGGCAGGCTCGCCGCGGGCGTGAGGAGCAGGAGCGTGCCGACGGCGATCGCGGCGGCGAAGCTCAGCGCCACGACCCGGACAGGAGTGAGCGTCGCCCGCGCCGCCATGCGCCGCAGCAGGGACGGCGCGAACGCACCGGTGCGTGTCCTCACCCGGAGGCGACTAGACCCGCTCCGGGCCGCCGGGGAACCGGACGGCGGTGGCCGGAGTTCGGACCCATGCCATGACGGCGGCGGGTGCGGGCCGCCGATCGGCGGAGGTGAACGTCACCGGTCTCTGCTGCGGGATCGGCGTGGCGCCGGCTCCCGTTCGTCCTCGTTGCCGGCGAGCAGGCCACGGACCCGTTCGCCGGCGGAGTCCAGTGCGCCCTTCGTCTTGTGCTCGGCGGCCTTCTCGACGACGTTCCCGGCCACGCCGCCGACGACGTCCGTCAGGCCCTTCGGCTCGGTCGTGGAGATCTCGAGCCTGTTGACTGCCTCGGCGAAACGCAGGTAGGTGTCGACGCTCGCCACCACGACCCGTGCGTCGATCGTGATGATCTCGATGCCCACGAGCGAGACGCGGACGAATGCGTCGATGACGAGTCCCTTGTCGAGGATGGTGTCGATGACGTCGGCGAGGCCGGACGAGTTCGGCCGTGCCATCGTGCCGCCGCCCCCACCTCCGCCTGCGGATTGGATGGTCATGGTCCGCGCTCCTGTCGCTCCAACGGTCCGCGAGCCGCCGCGCCGCGCGGGAGACCTCTCGTGGGGCGGTGCCCGTGTAAGGGCTATAGCCACGCGCTCCCGAGTCGAAACACGCCCGCGCGGAGAAATAAGGGCGGGACCAGCTCCAAAGACATACCGTGCGACCGGTTTGTTGCTATCGTCGCTTCGGGCCGCGATCCCGGCAGGGAGGTCACTCCGCCTGGCATGCGAGCGGGGAGTCCCGGCCCCCTACGTCTCCGCGTCGTCCGGGACTGGACGAGGGGTAGTCCCCGCGGCGCGGAGACGTCACACCATTTCCGCGCGTCGCGGGCACGTCCCTGCGGAGATGGCCGGGTTACCGCACGCGCGGGCTGTTTCGGCGCCACGATGGGGGAATGCAGGTGATGAGCCTTCCCGAGGCGCTGTTCGTGCTGCTCGAAACCTCGTCGCGTCCACTGCACCTCGGGGCTCTCGCGTTGTTCGAGCCCCCGCCGGATGCCGGGGACGACCACGCCCGTCGCATGTACGAGACCCTGCTCGCCCACGACGAGGTGGCGGATGCGCTGCGCCGGCGTCCGGTGCGGACGCTGCGCGGGGCCGGCTACCCGTGGTGGTCGCGTCCCGAGGACGTCGACCTGCGGTTTCACGTACGTCACACCGCCGTGCCCGGATCCGGTTCGATGGCCGACCTGCTGGCCCTCGTCTCCCGGATCCACGGCTCCCCGCTCGACCCGCTCCACCCGATGTGGGAGGTGTACGTCATCGAGGGACTCGAGGACGGGCGCACCGCGATGTACGCGAAGATCCACCTGTCCCTCGCCGACGGCCCGGCCGGCCTGCGCCTGCTGCACCGGAGCATGTCCACCGACCCCGGCGCCCGCGACTGCCCCGCGCCGTGGAGCCCGGAGGTGGTGGCCCCCCGGGCTCGGCTGTCGCCCCTTCCCACCTCGTGGCTGCGCGCCGGGCTCCGGGTCGGCGCGGAGGTGTTCGCGATGACCCCGGAGATCGGCAGGCTGGTCACGGAGGGCGTGCGCCGGCACCAGGTGGCGCTGCCGTGGCAGACGCCGCCCACGATGTTCAACGTCGCGGTGGGGCGGGGCCGGACCCTCGCGGCGCGCTCCTGGCCGATCGAGCGGCTCCACTCGGTTGCGACGTCGGCGGACACCACGATCGACGCGGTCGTGCTGACGATGTGCGCCGGCGGCCTGCGCGCGTATCTGTCCGAGCGGTACGCGCTCCCGGAGGCACCGCTGACCGCGATGCTCCCGGTGCCGATGAACCTCGGTGGCGCCGCGGTCGGTCCCGGCGGCCGCGAACCCGGCGTCGGAGCGATGGTGATCGGCCTGGCCACCGACGAACCCGATCCCGCGGTGCGGCTCGCCCGGATCGCCGACTCGCTCGTCCACACCGACCGGGTGGTCACCGCGCTGAGCGGAACCCAGTTCCTGATGCTCAGCGCGTTGTCGCTGAGCCCGCTCGCGCTCGAGCCGGTGCGGCGGTTCGTCGACGAGATCCCGCCGCCGTTCAACGTGCTGATCTCCTACCTGCCGGGACCTTCCCGCACCCGGTACTGGAACGGTGCGCGGCTGACCGGCATCTACCCCGTGCCGGCCGTGCTGAACGGGCAGGCACTGAGCATCACCCTCACCGGGAACGACGGCCGGCTCGATCTCGGGGTGGTCGGCGACCGCCACGCGGTGCCCGCCCTCGACCGGCTGGTCGAGCTCCTCGAGGGCGCGCTCACCGAACTGGAGAGCGCTGTGGGTACCCGGCCGCGGTGAAGCCGGCCGGCTCCACCGGGCACTCGCCCCTGCCGATCTGCCCGAGCAGGTCGAGGGTGCGCAGGTAGCGCCGGACGAGATCGCCCGCCGACAGATCCGACTCCGCCGCCTCGCGCAGGGCCGCGGACACGCCGTCGCCACGGGCCCACCGGTGGATCGCGCGCATCGCCACCGGATCCGGTTCGGGGCCCGCGGGCAGGCCGTGCCGGCGCTCCGCGTCGGACAGTTCCCGCCACAGCCGGACCGTCGCGCGGTACGCGGCGTCGACACCGGCCGTGGGGGCTCCGCCGCCGGGCGCCGGCCGTCGCGATTCGCCGAGCACACTCGACACGACGGCGGCCAGCTCGGCCGGATCGAGGCCCGCCCACACGCCGGTTCTCAGGCACTCGGCAACGAGAAGGTCGCTGCCGCAATAAATCCGGCCCAGCATCCGGCCGTGGTCGGTGGCCACCGCCTCGCCGGTGTACGGGTCGGACAGGATGTACCCGCGTTCGTCGAGCAGCCCGAGGACACGGTCGAACGTCTCCACGAGCCGGCCGGTGGCGGCGGCGACCTGCCCGCGCAGCACCTCGGTGTCGGCGGCCAGCGCGCGACGGCGCTCGGCGACGGTGATCAGGCGTTCCCGATCGGCGTGCCGGTGCCCGGGGTGCGAACGCACGGCCCGCGCGAGAGCGGTCACCGCGTCGGCGGTGCCGCTGGTGCGCGCCGCGGCCAGCCGCTCGCGCAACTGCTGGTACTCGGCGAAACCCTCGGCGTCCCCGAGTTCGTCGTCGAGCCGGTGGAGCGTCGCCGCGTTCGTCGTCGCCGCGGTGGCCAGCGCGGCCACCGAATGCTCCGCCTGGAACTGGGCGAAGGACCGGCCGAGCAGGTCCCGGGCTCCGGCGACGCCGAGCCGGTCGACGAGGTTGACAGCGGTGTTGTAGCCCACCCGCAGGGAGCTGTTCAGCGGGTAGGTGCGGGTGGAGGCGAGCCCCGCGACGGTGGCCGGCTGCACCTCCGGACTCCACAGCACGACCGCGTGGCCCTCCCGATCGATGCCGCGACGGCCGGCCCGTCCCGTCAACTGGGTGTACTCGCCGGCGGTGAGGCGGACCGGCCCGGCGGTGGTGTGCTTGACGAGGCGTTCGAGCACGACTGTCCGTGCGGGCATGTTGACGCCCACGGCGAGAGTCTCCGTGGCGAAGACGATCCGGACGAGGCCGAGGCCGAACAGCTCCTCCACGGCGTGCCGGAATACCGGCACCATGCCCGCGTGATGGGCGGCGAAGCCGCGTTCGAGTCCGTCGAGCCAGTCGGCGAATCCGAGCGCGTCGAGGTCGGCGGGGGAGAGGCCGGCGGTGTGCCGGTCGACGATGCGGCGGATGCGGGTGACGTCGGCGGCCTCGGTGAGCCGCAGCGACGAGCGCAGGCATTCGGCGACGGCCTCGTCGCAGCCGCTGCGGCTGAAGCGGAACCAGATCGCCGGCAGCAGCGACTCGGCCTCGAGCCGCGCGACGAGCTCGGGCCGGTCGACGCCGGCCGGGCCGGGCGTGGCCGTGCGGCGGCGCCGGCGACGCGACGGGACGGCGGGGGCGGCGTCGACGAGCTGGCGATGCGCGACGTACCGCACGAGGTTCTCGTCGATCGCACCGGTGGTGGGGGAGAACAGGTCGAACAGCCGGCCCCCGGCGAGCACGTGCTGGTGCAGCGGAACCGGCCGGGTCTCCTCGACGACGACGGTGGTCGCGCCGCGGACCCGGCCCAGCCAGGCACCGAACTCCTCGGCGTTGCTGACCGTCGCGGACAGGCTCACCAGGCGCACGGTGCCGGGTAGATAGAGGATGGCCTCCTCCCACACCGCGCCGCGCTCGCGGTCGGCGAGGTAGTGGACCTCGTCCATCACGACGTGGGTGAGCCCGTCGAGCAGGGGCGAGCGGCCGTGCAGCATGCTGCGCAGCACCTCGGTCGTCATGACGACCACGGGTGCGTGCGGGTCGACCGAGACGTCTCCGGTGAGCAGGCCGACCCGCTCGTCCCCGAGTTGCGCGGCGAGGTCGGCGTGCTTCTGGTTGCTCAGGGCCTTGATGGGCGTCGTGTAGAAGCACTTGCCGCCGGCGGCGAGCGCCAGGTGCACCGCGAACTCGCCGACGATCGTCTTGCCGGCGCCGGTGGGGGCACAGACGAGCACGTCCCGGCCCTCGTCGAGAGCGCGACAGGCGCGGACCTGGAAGTCGTCGAGCGTGAAGCCGAGTCCCGCGGTGAACTGCGCGAGCCGCGGCCCGTCCTGCCTGCACACGCAATCCACGCTACGCGTGCCTGGGGACGGACCGCGGCGAGCCGCGCGAGAGTGACCGCGGCGAGCCGCGCAGGTGTGACCGCGGCGAGCCGCGCGGGTCAGTCCTCGGTGACCTCGAGTTCGACATCGATGTTGCCGCGGGTGGCGTTCGAGTACGGGCACACCTGGTGGGCCTTCTCGGTCAGTTCGAGGGCCTGGGCGCGCGGCACGTGGGGCAGCGACACCTCGAGCGTGACCTTCAGGCCGAAGCCGCCGCCGTCGGTGCGGCCGATGCCGACGCGTGCTCCGACCGCCGAGTCGGCGACGTCGGCCTTGTCCTGCCGGGCGACGAGCTGCAGCGCCGAGTGGAAGCAGGCGGCGTATCCCGCGGCGAAGAGCTGCTCGGGATTGGTGCCCTCGCCGGTGCCGCCCATTTCGGTGGGGATGGCGAGGCCCAGGTCGAGCTTGCCGTCGGAGGTCCGGGCGCGGCCGTTGCGACCCTCTCCGGTGGCGAGTGCTTCGGCGGTGTAGAGCACGTTCATGGCTTCTCCTGTGGGGTGGCGGGATGGGGATCGGGTGTTTCGGGGCGGTGCAGCGCCTCGGTCATGCGGTGGAGCGTGTCGCGAAGGGCGGCCAGCTCGTCGGCCGCGAGGCCGCTCGCGCGGGCCATGCGCGCGGGGATGTCCTCGGCGCGGGCGCGCAGCTCGCGCCCGGCCTCGGTGAGGTGGATCTGCACGCGGCGCTCGTCGCTGCTCTGCCGCCGGCGTTCGAGCAGTCCGGCGCTCTCGAGCCGCTTGAGGAGCGGGGAGAGGGTGCCGGTGTCGAGGTCGAGGGCGTCGCACAGGTCGCGGACGCCGCGGCCGCTGTGGTCCCCGCGGCTTTCCTGTTCCCACAGGGCCAGGAGTACGAGGTACTGCGGGTAGGTGACGCCGAGCCGGTCGAGCATGCCGCGGTAGGCGGCGGTGGTGGCCCGGGAGGCGGAGTAGAGCGCGAAGCAGACCTGCCGGTCGAGCGCGAGATCGTCGGACACGAGAAATAAAGTAGCGCACCGCTATGTTGTGCACAACTGAAATTCGGGCCTCAAGGATATGGCGCACATCACACCATCTGTGGAATTGACAGGGGACCCGACACGTTAGTTGAGTGAGAAAGACTCAAGTCCGAGAGAGAGGCTTCGGAATGCCGGCATTCTTCGGGCCTGGTGGCCCTGGGCGTATCGACATCACCCGCTACCTGAGCCGTGGCACCCAGGAACTCATGGCCGCTGCGGCCCGATTCGCCGCCGAACGCGGCGACACGGACCTCGACGCGCTCCACGTCCTGCACGTGATGGCGGAACAGGACCCGGTCCGGTCGGTCATGACCCGCGCCGGGGCCGATCCCGCCGAGGTCCTGGCCGCGGTGGAGCAACGGCTCCCGCAGGAACAGACCCGCACCGCGGTCACCGCTCCCGCCCTCACCGGCGCGATCAAGACGGTGCTGCTCGAGGCGCACCAGCTCACGCGCGCCCTCGGCGCGACCTACATCGAACCCCAGCACCTGTTCGTGGCCCTCGCCGCCGACCAGGAACACGGGGTCGGAGGGCTGCTCGTCTCGGCCGGGATCACCGCTCAGTCGCTCCAGGCCGCCCTGCAGCCCGCCGCGCCCGCCGAGGCGGCGCAGGAGCAGTCCGCCACCCCCACCCTGGACAAGTACGGCGTAGACCTGACCGAGCGTGCCCGCGGCGGCGGCATCGACCCCGTCATCGGCCGTGCCGACGAGATCGAGCAGACCGTCGAGATCCTCTCCCGCCGCACCAAGAACAACCCGGTTCTGGTCGGTGAGGCCGGTGTCGGCAAGACCGCGATCGTCGAGGGTCTGGCCCAGCGCGTCGTCGACGGCGACGTCCCGGACAGCCTGCGCGGCAAGCGGATCGTGCAGCTCGACCTGACCGGTATGGTCGCCGGCACCCGGTACCGCGGCGACTTCGAGGAGCGGCTGACCAAGGTGCTCGACGAGATCGCCGCGCACTCGGACGAGCTGATCGTCTTCGTCGACGAGATCCACACCGTCGTCGGCGCGGGCGGCGGCAACGAAGGCGCGATGGATGCCGGCAACATTCTCAAGCCCAAGCTCGCCCGCGGGGAACTGCACATCGTCGGCGCCACCACGCTCGACGAGTACCGCAAGCACATCGAGAAGGATCCGGCGCTCGAGCGCCGCTTCCAGCCGGTCACCGTCGGCGAACCCGGCCACGACGACGCGGTCGCGATCCTGCGCGGCCTGCGGGACCGCTACGCCGAACACCACGGTGTGCGGTATACCGACGACGCGCTCGACGCCGCGGTGGACCTGTCGGTGCGGTACCTGCCGGACCGGCACCTGCCGGACAAGGCGATCGACCTGATCGACCAGGCCGGTGCCCGGCTGCGGCTGCGCTCACCGCGCGTCGACGAGAAGGCGTTGCGCGAGCAGCTGGCCCGGCTCGAGGCCGACAAGGACCGGGCCGTCGCGGCGGAACGCTACGAGCAGGCCTCGCGACTGCGCGACCAGATCACCGAGGTGCAGGCCCGTCTCGATGCCGGCGCCCCCGCCGGTGCCGAGGTGCCCGAGGTGACCGCGGAACTGATCGCCGAGGTCGTCTCCCGCGCCACCGGCATCCCGGCGACGCGGATGACCCAGGCGGAGAAGGAGCGGCTGCGCGGCCTCGAGGACGAACTGCACCGGCGCGTCGTCGGGCAGGACGAGGCCGTCCGGGCCGTGGCCCGGGCCGTGCGTCGCAGCCGCGCCGGCATGAGCGATCCGCATCGGCCGGTCGGCAGCTTCCTGTTCCTGGGTCCCACCGGCGTCGGCAAGACCGAGCTGGCGAAGGCGCTGGCGGAGGTGCTGTTCGGCGACGAGCGCAAGATGCTGCGGGTGGACATGAGCGAGTTCGGCGAGCGGCACACGGTCAGCCGTCTCGTGGGGGCGCCCCCGGGCTACGTCGGCTACGGCGAGGCGGGTCAGCTCACCGAGCAGGTGCGGCGCAACCCGTACTCGGTCGTGCTGCTCGACGAGATCGAGAAGGCGCACCCGGACGTGTTCAACACCCTGCTGCAGGTGCTCGACGACGGCCGGCTCACCGACGGCCAGGGCCGCACGGTCGACTTCACCAACACCGTGGTGATCATGACCAGCAACCTCGGCTCGGACATCATCTCGAGCCGCGGCGGGGCGCTGGGCTTCAGCACCGGGGACGCCGAGGCGGCCGAGAAGCCGCTGCGGGACCGGGTGATGGGTCGTCTGCGCGAGTCGATGCGGCCGGAGTTCCTCAATCGCATCGACGAGATCGTGATCTTCCGCAGGCTCGACACCGAGCAGCTGCACCGGATCACCGACCTGCTGTTGGACGACAGCCGCAAGCGACTGCACGCCAAGGGAATCGAGATCGAGTTCACCGAGGCCGCCGTCGACTGGATTGCCGAGCACGGCCACCAGCCGGAGTTCGGGGCGCGGCCGTTGCGCCGGTCCATCCAGCGCGCCGTGGACGACCGCATCGCCGACCTGCTGCTCGACGACGTGCTCGTCGAGGGTGGGCAGGTCCGAGTCGACGTCGCCGACGACGAACTGGACCTGATGGTGCGCTGACGCTGCCACCGACGCGCAGGCACGCGGGGCGGTGACCGGAACCGGTCACCGCCCCGCTTGCTGTGCAACGGGTCCGCGGGTCGTCGTCGAGCCCGGCTCCGACCGGGCGTCGGCGACGCGGCCCTGTTCCACCGGCCCCTGCGGCATTTGTCCGTTGTCCGGGCGCGCAACTTGTCACCCGCAGTGACAGTGATCACACTGACTGGGCAGCGGTCTGCGATCCCGTGCGGGCCCGGGGTCGCAACGAAGGAGCCGCCCAGGTGGATGTGCAGCAGGGGGAGACGCGGATCGCGGTCGACGAGGAGGAGTTGCAGACGCCATGGCCGAACCTCGCAGCCCGGCCGCGGTGGGGGCCCTCGCCATCCTCGTGATGCTGTTGGCGACGCTGGCGGTCTTCTCCTTCGATTCGCTACCGCTCCTGGGAGCCGGCGCCCTCTACCGTGCCGAGTTCACCGAAGCAGCGGGCCTGAGACCTGGCAACGAAGTCCGGATCGCCGGTGTCAAGGTCGGCAAGGTCATGTCGGTCGAACTCGAAGGCGACCACGTCGAGGTGACGTTCGGAGCCAAGGACGCGTGGATCGGTGACAACACCTCCGCCTCCATACAGATCAAGACGATCCTGGGGCAGAAGTACCTGGCCCTCGACCCCCGTGGCTCCGAGGTCCTGAATCCGCGGGAGGTGATCCCACGCGACCGCACCACGTCTCCCTACGACGTGCTCGAGGCCTTCTCGGCGGCGGCACAGACCATCGGGGAGATCGACTCCACCCAACTCGCCCAGAGCCTGACGGTGTTGTCCCAGGCATTCGACAACACCTCCGACGACATCCGCGCCTCCCTCGACGGCGTCACCCGACTCTCACAGACCATCGCGAGCCGCGACCGAGAATTGCGCAGACTGCTCGACGCGACCGAGCACACCACAGGGGTGCTGGCCGACCGCAATGCCGAATTCACTCAACTGATCACCGACGCCGGACTGCTCATCGGGGAACTGAACAGCCGGCAGCAGGCGATCTCCCAGCTGCTCACCGGAACCCAGCGCCTGTCCCGGCAACTGACCGGACTCGTGCGCGACAACGAAGCCACCATCGGACCGGCACTCGAACAACTCCGCGGCGTCGTGCAGATCCTCGACGCCCGCAACGACGACCTGAACCGGGCGCTGGAGCTGTACTACCCCTTCATCCGCATGTACACGAACATCATCGGCAACGGGCGCTGGTTCGAGGGAGTCATCGTGAATCTCACCCCGCCCGGGTTGCCGGATATTTCGGCGCCGCGCAGTCCCATTCGCACGATGGAAGGCAATTGACCGGCAGACGTCGCATGAGGCCGCAGCGCAGACAGGTCACGCCGCTTCGCCCGCACCGCCACCGGCCCACCTCCGCTCGCCGACACGGGACTGCACATCCGAGCAGTTGCACCGGCATCCCCAACCGAGAGATGATCGTTCGGTCCGGCGCCCACGTCCCATAGCGGCCGCACGCTCCGAAGACGTGGCCCCGGCGGCGGGACGCCGTTCCGGGTTCCGAACCGGACGTCCCCGCGCTCCCGGCTCTCACCCCAGGGTCACACTTCTCACCCCTAGGGTGGCTATCGAGGCTCCCGATCCCGGACAAGTGTCGAGCTGGGTAAGTGGCGCGGCGCCACAAGCCGCGCGATGCGAGGAGTCACTCATGAGCATCGTCAACCTGCAGGCAGACCCCCGGGCCGCTCCGGGGCAGCGCTCCACACCGAAACCCCTCGTCGAGGGGACGACGCTGGCGGGGGTGTGCGGCGTCGTACCACCGCACCGTTACGCTCAGGCCGAGCTCACCAAGATGTTCGCCGACTACTGCCTCGGCGAGGACGGCGACATCAGGTTGCTGCAGCGGCTGCACGCCAATGCCGAGGTCCGGACGCGGCACCTGGTGCGCCCGCTCGAGCGCTATCCGGAGCTGCACGACTTCGACGATTGCAACAACACGTTCATCGAAGGTGCGATCGAGTTGGGTGCGGCCGCCGTGACCGGCGCGCTCGCCCAGTCCGGGATTCGACCCGACGAGGTGGACTTGATCATGTCCACCACGGTCACCGGTGTCGCCGCCCCGTCGATGGAGGCCCGGATCGCGTATCGGGTCGGGCTGCGACCCGACGTCAAACGGGTGCCGATCTTCGGGCTCGGGTGCGTTGCCGGTGCGGCGGGAACAGCGCGTCTGTACGACTATCTGCTCGGGCACCCCGACGACGTGGCCGTCCTGCTGTCCGTGGAACTGTGTTCGCTGACGGTGCAGCGCAACGATCACTCCATCGCCAATCTCGTGGCGACCGGGCTGTTCGGCGACGGTGCGGCAGCGGTGGCGGCCGTCGGCGCCCGGCGCGCCGAACGGACCCGGGCGCGCGGGCCCCGGGTGATCGCGTCGCGCAGCCACCTGTACCCGGACACCGAGCGGACCATGGGGTGGGATGTGGGGTCGAGCGGCCTGAAGATCGTCCTCGATGCCCAGGTGCCCGCCGTGATCGAAAAGTACCTCGGTGCGGACGTCCGCTCGTTCCTGGCCGAACACGGATTGCGGACGGACGACATCACCGCCTGGGTCTGCCATCCGGGAGGGCCGAGGGTGATCCGCGCGGTCGAGTCCGTGCTCGGTCTGTCGTCGCAGGCGTTGGAGATGACCCGCCGGTCGCTGGCCGCGGTGGGGAACCTGTCCTCGTCGTCGGTCCTGCACGTGCTGCGGGACACGCTCGAACAGCGCCCCCCGGAACCGGGCACTCCGGGGCTCATGATGGCTATGGGGCCGGGGTTCTGCTCCGAACTCGTCCTCCTCGAGTGGTAGCGCGGACGCCATGTTCTATCTCCTGCTCGTCGCCGCGGTCGCCACGGAGCGGCTCGCCGAGCTGGTGGTGTCCCGGCGGAACCTGGCGTGGAGCATGGAGCGCGGGGGCCGGGAGAGCGGCCGCGGACACTATCCGGTGATGGCGTCACTGCACGCGGGGCTGCTGGCCGGATGCCTGATCGAGACGTTCGGCGTCGGCCGCCGGTACGTGCCGGCTCTCGGCCGGCCGATGCTGGCACTCGTCCTGGCGTCGCAGTGCCTGAGATGGTGGTGCATCCTCACCCTCGGACACCGCTGGAACACCCGCATCGTGATCGTGCCCGGATTGCCCCTGATCCGCCGTGGGCCGTACCGCCGGCTCCGGCACCCCAACTACGTGGCCGTCGTCGTCGAGGGTGCGGCACTGCCGCTCGTCCACTCCGCGTGGGTGACCGCGGTGACCTTCACTGCGCTCGATGCCGTGGTACTTCGGGTGCGGATCCGCGCCGAGAACGCCGCCCTGCGCGAACTGGTGCGCGATGCATGACCTGATCGTCGTCGGCGCCGGCCCCGCCGGGCTGGCCACGGCCCTGTATTCCGCCCGGGCCGGCCTCGATACGGTCGTGATCGAGTCGAGGCCGTCGCCGATCGACAAGGCCTGCGGGGAGGGTCTGATGCCGGGCGCGGTCGCCTGCCTGCGCGAACTCGGTGTGCCGGTCGACGGACATCCCCTCCGGGGGATCCGGTACACGGACGGGCGCTGCCGGGCCGAGGCCGTCTTCCGCGACGGCCACGGCTTGGGGGTGCGCCGCACCGATCTGCAGGCAGCATTGCAGTCCGAGGTCGTGACACGAGGTGTTCCGGTGCTGCAGCGCCGGGTCTCCGAGATCACGCAGGATGCCCGGTGCGTGACGGCCGCAGGCGCCACGGCGCGGTACCTCGTCGCGGCCGACGGGCTGCACTCCGCCATCCGACGGCAGCTGGGCCTGGACCGCCCACCGTCCGGTCACCACAGGTGGGGGCTACGCCGGCACTTCGAGGTGGCCCCATGGACCGACTTCGTGGAAGTGCATTGGGCCCGCGACCGCGAGGCCTACGTCACCCCGGTCGGTCCCCGCCTCGTCGGCGTCGCGCTGCTCTCCGCTACCCGCGGGTCGTTCGCCCGGCAGCTGGCCGAATTCCCCGCCCTTGCCCAGCGGCTCCCCGACACCGCGGCGACCGCCGTCCGGGGGGCGGGACCGATGCGTCAGGACGCCAGGGCCCGCGTCGCGGGCCGTGTGCTGCTCGTCGGCGACGCGGCCGGATACGTGGACGCGATCACCGGCGAAGGCATCGACGTCGCTCTGAAATGCGCACGCGCCCTTGTGCAGTGCCTCGTCTGCGGGCAACCGGCACGCTACGAACGGGCATGGTCGCGGGCGTCGCGGCGCTCACGCCTGCTGACCTCCTCCCTGCTGTGGGCGCGTCGGCAACCCCGCCTCGGCCCTGTCATCGTGCCGTTGGCTGCGCGGTCACCACGCCTGTTCGCTGCCGCCGTCCATCAGGTCGCACGATGACGATGTCGACGTCCCCGACCCGGCCTCCGCCACGGCCATGACCCGCTGGGCCGCATTTCTTCTCGCACGCCGGTGGCTCGTGCTGATCGTGACCGTCACCGCGCTGGTGCTCGGCGGCGCATGGGGGCTGGGGGTCTTCCCCCATCTGAGGTTCGAGGGCTTCCTCGACGACGGGAGCGAAGCCGCGCACGTCACGCACCAGGTCGAGGAGCACCTCGGCCGCAGGGAGCCGGACATCGTCGCCATCTACACCGCCCCACCCGGGCAGAGCATCGACGACATCGGACCCGAGGTGGCCGGGCACCTCGCCGCTCTCGATCGCACCCGGGTCGAGCGCGTCGACACCTACTGGACGGTGCCCGTGGTCGAGAAACCGTACTTGCGCTCCGCCGATGGCACCCGAGCGCTCGCGACGGTGACCCTGCAGCATTCCGGGTCGGGTGATCGGCCGCCGTACCACGATCTGCTGTCCGTGCTGCAGGTTCCCGGAGTCGACACCCAGCTGACCGGCAAGACCGTGGTCGACGATTCGTTCAACACACAACTGAAGACCGACCTCGTCGTCGCCGAGTCGGTGTCGCTTCCGCTGACCCTGATTCTGCTGGTGATGATCTTCGGCGGACTGACCGCCGCGGCGGTGCCGGTTCTCGTCGCCGCGCTGTCGGTGCTCAGCGCGCTCGGGACGCTTCGGCTGCTGACCATGTTCACCGCGGTCAATGCCTTTGCCCTCAACGTCACCTCCCTTCTGTGTCTCGGTCTGGCCATCGATTACGGACTGTTCATCGTCAGCCGGTTCCGGGAAGAACTCCGCTCCGGCGCCTCGCCGAACGACGCGGTTCGGCAGACCGTTCTCACCGCGGGCCGCACCGTGTGCTTTTCCGCGCTGCTGCTCGTATGTGCCTTCGCCGGAATGCTCGTCTTTCCCCAGGAGGTGATCCGGTCGCTGGGTTTGGGCGCCATCTCGGCCGCCCTCAGCGCGGCCCTGCTGTCCTTGACCGCCGTGCCCGCGGCCCTGGCCGTTCTGGGTGCCCGGATCAACAGTCTGACCTGGCGCCGCGGGGCGGTCGAGCGCGGCGAGGTGCGAGCCCACCGATTCTGGGGAGCCGTCGCCGACCGGGTGATGCGCCATCCGCTGCGCGTCGCAGTCCCGATCACCCTCGTGCTGGTGGTGTTCGCGGCCCCGGTCGTTCTGACGCGGTTCGGCTCGATCAGCTACACCTCGCTGCCGCCCGGCAATCCGGTTCGCGCGGCCACCGAACAGCTGGTCCAGGAATTTCGGTCACCTGGTGGCGACATCACCGTCCTGGTGCACGGAACAGCCGGCTCGCCCCCGCCCCTGCATGCGAGCCTCGGGTTCGTGGCACAGGCCGATGCCGTCGACGGGGTCACCGGGGCGCAGCCGATCGCCACGACCTCGGATTTCACCGTCATCTCCGCGGCGGTGACCGACCGATCGGACGTCGAGCGCGCGAACGCGGCCGTCGCAGCACTGCGCGAGCTGGCGCCGCCGGCAGGAACCCGGATCGAGGTCGGCGGACCGTTCGCCCTCGAGGCCGACAACAATCACGCGATCACCGAGGCGCTGCCCACCATGATCGCCGTCATGGTGGGCGCGACACTGCTGCTGCTGTTCCTGGCCTTCGGCACGGTGGTGCTGCCGGTCAAGGCGGTCGCCATGGCGGGACTGAGCCTCGGGGCGACCTTCGGGCTGCTGACCTGGATCTTCCAGGAAGGACACGGCGCCGGTCTCATCGGCGTGGCTCCGGAGCCCGTCCAGCCCACCCTGGTCGTGTTGATCCTCGCCGTCGTGTTCGGCCTGTCGACCGATTACGAGATCTTCCTGATGTCGCGGATGGTCGAAGCGCATGCTGCGGGGGCGTCGACCGAGACGGCGGTGCACACCGGTACCGCCCTCACCGGTCGTGTCGTCACCTGCGCCGCGCTGATACTCGGTACGGTCACCGCGGCCTTCGCGCTCTCCCCGATGACGATCATGCGGTTCATCGGACTGGGAATGATCTTCGCCCTCGTCATCGACGCCACGCTGGTCCGCATGCTGCTGGTTCCCTCACTGATCAAGCTGATGGGCGACGCGAACTGGTGGGCGCCGGCACCCCTGGCACGCCTGCACCGACGCATCGTGCACGGATGGTCCGAGGGCCCGGGCCCGCGCCACCGGGCCACCGCGAGAGGCCGGTCGACACCCGCCGCGGGCCGGCACCGGTCCTCCGTGGACCTGCGCCGACCACGCCGGAAAGGGTCCTCCCCGGACCGGGGGGCGGCCGCGATCGACCCGGTCCACCGGCCGCATCGGGGCGGACTCGACGACCCGGCACCCTCGGGTGAGGATCCCCTGGCGGATACCACCGACGGCCACAGCCCTACGTCGCCTGCACCAGCCGACGGATCGCGTTGAGCGGCAGCCGGATCCACTGTGGCCGGTGGCGGGCCTCGTAGACCACCTCGTAAACGGCCTTGTCCAGTTCGTACGCGCGCAGCAGCGCGGCCGACTCGCGCGGATCCGCGCCGGACGCGCCCGCATAGCCGTCGCAGAACGCGGCGGAGTTGCGCTGCGCCCATTCCTGCGCCCGGAACTCGCGTTGCGCGGCGGCAGCCTCCGACGTCGCATCGTGCAGGGAGTGGTGGGCCGCGTAGTCGAACGAGCGGAGCATCCCCGCCACGTCGCGCAGGGCGCTGTCCGGTTCCCGCCGTTCGTCGAGGGACTTGGCGGGCTCGCCCTCGAAATCGATGAGCAGCCAGTGTTCCGGGGTGCGCAGCACCTGCCCGAGGTGCAGGTCCCCGTGGACCCGCTGCACCGTGGTCGTGCCGGTGGCCGCCGCCTCCGCCAACCGCTCCCGCACCGCCGGGGCGAATTCCGCCAGTTCCGGTACGACGGCACCGGCCGCGTCCAGGCGGCGCAGCATGCCGTCGACGATCTCGCCGACGGGTCGCTGCGACGTCCCGAGGGACTGCGCCAGCAGCGCGTGCACCTCGGCCACGGCCGCGCCCATCCGCTGCGATTCGCCGGCGAAGTCCGTGCCCACCTCGTCCGCCCGCAGGTCGGCCTCGAGCAGCAGGTCCCGCACGCTGCCCAGAGCCATCGACCAGCCGTCGGCGGAGTTGGCCGCGAAGTCCTGCACCATCGCCAGCGTCGTGCGCACGCCGCCGATCTCGGCGTCGATCCACGCGCGCACGGGGGCGACCGACCGGCAGCCCGCCTCGCCGAGCGCGAGGTGCAGTTCCACGTCGGGGTTGACGCCCGGAGTGATCCGGCGGAAGAGCTTGAGCAGCAACTGCTCGCCCAGCACGACGGAGGTGTTGGACTGCTCGGCGCTGAGCGCCCGCCCGCGCAGTCCCTCCTCGATGACCGTGCCGGGCACGGTGTGCAGCTCGACCGGGCCGTACACCTGCCCGGTAGCGATCGAGTGCGCGTACAGGTCGATGATCTCCTGGTCGCGCAGGCCGTCGTAGGCGTGGGGGCGGTCGTCGCCGCTCCCGTCGGGCCGCGGCAGCGCCCAGGGTGCCAGCTCGTCGGGCAGGTGCGGGCGATACCCGAGCGGCACCTGGTAGATCTGCTCGGCGCCGGATTCGAACTCGACGGTCACCAGCAGGTGGTCCGCTCCGAACGCGGGGGTGTCGGTGAGCGGTTCCCGCAGCATGATCCGGACGGCGGCGACGGTTCTGCCCTTGGCGGCGAACCAACGCTGGTGGGGAAGCCACTCGGCCAGCAGGGCCTCGAGCTCCGCATCGGAGTAGTGCTGCACGTTCGGATCCCTCATGGCTGCACCGCCGCCTCGGCTTCGCTGCTCACCGGATGTTCGCCGACGCCTTCCCTCGTCGGATCGGGCTGCAGCGCGAACCAATAGAAACCGTGACCGGGCAGGGTGATCATGTACCCCTCCTCCGTGATCGGTGGGAACGGGACGGAACCGGTGAGCTCCACCGGAATCCACCCTGCGAACCGGGACAGGTCCAGGATGACGGCCTGGGGATACCGGGACAGGTTGTTCACACACAGGATGACGTCGCTGTAGTTGCGGTCCGGGCCGAGCGGCATCTCCCGCAGGTACGACAGGACGGCCGGGTTGGCGCTGCCCAATTCGGTGAAGGCGGCCTTGCCGAACGCCGGATGCTGCTTGCGGACCTGGATCATCCGGCGCGTCCAGTGCAGCAGCGTGTTCGTCGAGTTCATCTGCCGCTCGACGTTCACGGACTGGTAGCCGTAGGTCGGATCCATGATCGTCGGCAGGTACAGCCGCGCGGGGTCCGCCCGCGAGAAGCCCGCGTTGCGGTCGGGTGTCCACTGCATCGGCGTGCGCACGGCGTCGCGGTCGCCGAGCCAGATGTTGTCGCCCATCCCGATCTCGTCGCCGTAGTAGAGCACCGGCGAGCCGGGCAGGCTCAACAGCAGAGCCGTGAACAGCTCGAGCTGGTTGCGGTCGTTCTCGAGCAGCGGGGCCAGCCGGCGCCGGATGCCGATGTTCGCCCGCATCCGCGGGTCGGTGACGTACTCGGCATACATGTAGTCACGTTCTTCGTCCGTGACCATCTCGAGGGTCAGCTCGTCGTGGTTGCGCAGGAAGATGCCCCACTGCGCACTGCTCGGAATCGGCGGGGTCTGGGCGAGGATCTCGGAGATGGGGAACCGGTTCTGGCGCCGCACCGCCATGAAGATGCGCGGCATGAGCGGGAAGTGGAACGCCATGTGGCATTCGTCGCCGACCTCCGGCTCGCCGAAGTACTCCACCACGTCGCTGGGCCACTGGTTCGCCTCCGCCAGCAGCACCCGGCCCGGATACTCCGCGTCGATCACCGCGCGGCACTTCTTCAGGAACGCGTGTGTCTCGGGCAGGTTCTCGCAGTTGGTGCCCTCGCGCTCGAACAGGTAGGGCACCGCGTCCAGCCGGAACCCGTCGATCCCCAGGTCGAGCCAGAAGCGCAGGACGTCGATCATCGCGTCCTGCACCTCGGGATTGTCGTAGTTCAGGTCCGGCTGGTGCGAGAAGAACCGGTGCCAGTAGTACTGCTTGCGCACCGGATCCCACGTCCAGTTGGAGGATTCGGTGTCGACGAAGATGATGCGCGCATCCGGGTAGCGCTCGTCGGTGTCGGACCACACGTAGAAGTCGCCGTACGGGCCGTCCGGGTCCGTACGCGACTCCTGGAACCACGCGTGCGTGTCGGACGTGTGGTTCATGACCAGGTCGGTGATCACGCGGATACCGCGCTTGTGCGCCTCGTCGAGGAACGTGACGAAGTCGTCGACGGTGCCGAACTCCGGGAGCACCGCCCGGAAGTCCCGGATGTCGTACCCGCCGTCGCGCAGCGGGGAGTCGTAGAACGGTGGCAGCCAGATACAGTCGGCGCCCAGCCAGGCGATGTAGTCGAGCTTCTCGGTCAGCCCGCGCAGATCACCCGTCCCGTCGTGGTTCGAGTCGTTGAAGGCGCGCACCAGGACCTCGTAGAACACCGCGGTCTTGAACCAGTCGGGATCCACCGCGAGGTTTCTGGCATGGGAGAAGTCCTCGGACTGGGCCTCGACGAGATGGCCGTCGGCTGTGTGTTCCGGTTCGTTCGACCGGTCCCTGGACTCGTGTGAACCTTCGAGCGGCATAACACCTCGGCGATCGTCTCGGCGGTACGGGCAGTGTTCTCGGTTCGTTCCGATCGTAGGGGGGTCGGCGCCGTCGCGCTGGCAATGCGGACTCGCCCCGGGCCCCCGATGTGCACCCCCGCGGGGGCTCGGGTAGGGTGTCCGTCATGCAGCGTGCATATTTCTGGTTTAGCAGGCCGGCCCGGGGTGGGTCGGTCGGCGTAACCGCGCGCTGACTTCTTCCACCTACGAGCCGGACACGGACCGGCTCGCTGGGATCTTTCAGGTTCAGCCAGGGTCGGCCCGGGAACAGGAACCGAACCCCGATGACCACCAGCACCTCCATCTCCACCGCGAATCTCGACGAACAGCGGACCGTGCGGATCAGCCCGCTCGTCGCCCCGGCCGTCGTCCGCGGCGAGCACGCCCCCGACGAGGTGGCCGCCGCCACCGTGCGCTCGGGCCGCGCCGACACCGTGGCGATCCTCGACGGCACCGACGACCGGCTGCTCGTCGTGGTCGGGCCGTGCTCGGTGCACGACCCCGCCGCCGCGATGGACTACGCGCGCCGCCTCGCCGCCAAGGCCGACGATCTGCGCGACGACCTGCACGTGGTGATGCGGGTGTACTTCGAGAAGCCGCGCACCACCCTCGGGTGGAAGGGCCTGCTCAACGACCCGCACCTCGACGGCACCTACGACATCAACACTGGTCTGCGCATCGGCCGCAAGCTGCTGCTCGACGTGTCCGGCCTCGGACTGCCGGTCGGGTGCGAGTTCCTCGACCCGATCCTGCCGCAGTACTACGCGGATCTGGTCACCTACGGCGCGATCGGTGCCCGCACCGCGGCCAGCCAGGTACACCGGCAACTGTGCAGCGCCCTGTCCATGCCGGTCGGCATCAAGAACTCCACCGAGGGTGACGTGCAGGTGGCCGTCGACGGCACCCGCGCCGCCGCCGCGAGCCACGTGTTCCCCGGCACCGATCTCGACGGGCAGGCCGCGCTCATCGAGACCGTCGGCAACCCCGACTGCCACGTCATCCTGCGCGGCGGCTCCGCCGGCCCCAACTACGACGCCGGGACGGTCGCCGACACCATGGCCCGCCTGCGCAAGGCCGGTCTGCCCGAGCGCGTCGTGATCGACGCGAGCCACGGCAACAGCAGCAAGAACCACGAGAAGCAGGTCGACGTCGTCACCGACATCGCCGAGCGGCTCGTCGCGGGCGAGAAGGGCATCGTCGGTGTGATGCTGGAGAGCTTCCTCGAGGCGGGCCGTCAGGACCTGACCCTGGGCCGGTCCGACGAGCTCGAGTACGGCAAGTCGATCACCGACGCGTGCCTCGACTGGGCCACCACGGCCGACCAGCTCGACCGGCTGGCCGACGCGGTGCGCCGCCGGCGCGCCTGAGGCCCGCGGCGCCCCTGACGCCGGTGCCGGGAACCGTCTCGGGGGATGTCCCGGAACGGTTCCCGCCCTCGGCGGCGCGCGGCCGGTCGCGGTAGCGTCGGAGGCATGCATCAGCACACGCTGTCGGTGGTCGTGCCGGCGTACAACGAGGAACGCTACATCGGTCCGTGCCTGGCGGCGCTGTTGGAGCAGGAAGCGGACATCCGCGAAATCGTGGTAGTGGACAACAATTCGACGGACAGGACGGGCGAGATCGTCGACGCGATCGCCGAGCGGTCTCCGATCGTCCGCCGGATCGTCGAGCCCCGCCCCGGCGTCGCATTCGCCCGCAATGCCGGATTCGACTCGGCGACAGGAGATCTCCTCGGCCGGATCGACGCCGACACGCGGGTGCGGCCCGGATGGGCCCGCGCGATCCTCGACTTCTTCGCGCGTGCAGACACCGAGAGCGTCGGTGCCGTCAGCGGACTCAGCAACTCCTACGACTCGCCGTACCGGGAGCTCAAGCGCCGGTATATCGAGCAGCGCGTGCGCAAGGGCTTCTTCGGCGGTGAGCGCCGCATCGACAACCTGCACGGTGCCAACATGGCCGTGCGCCGGTCGGCCTGGCAGCGCGTCCGTGACGCGGTCAGCACGGATGCCGGGATCCACGAAGACCTCGACCTGGCCCTGTGTCTGCGCGAGGCCGACATCGAGATCGCCCAGCTCTCCGAGCTGTTCGTCGACATCTCCCCACGGCGTGCGCTGACGCCGCCGCGGGAGTACACCAAGTACATCCGCTCCGGAACCGCCACGTTCGAACTGCACGGCCGGATGAATCCGGTGCTTCGCCGAATCCTGCGGGCGCACTGGGCGTTCCACGTGCTCGTGTATCTGGCCTACCGGCCCTACGATCCGGAGCTGGGCCGGTTCACGCTCACCCGGCTGCTGCGCACACCGCGTGCCCGCACGCTGCCGATCGACGTGGCGGACACCGCCCGCGTGTGAGCGCCGCGATGCGGGGTGCGCCCGGCCCGCGCCGGTCGCACCCCGCGTCCGTTCCTGTCAGCGCATCTGTTCGGGTCAGTGCAGGGGAGTGAAGTCCCGGCTGCCGAGGTAGTCCGGCCGCCGGCGCGGCGCCGAGAACGGCTCGACGAGCGCGTTCTCGACACTGTTGAACACCACGAACAGATTCGAGCGGGGGAACGGGGTGATGTTGCCGTTCGAGCCGTGCATGCAGTTCGCGTCGAACACCGTGGCCGAACCGGCCGAGCCGGTGAACGTGGCGATGCCGTGCTCGGCGGCCATCGAGGTCAGCGTGTCCTCGTCGGGCGAACCGGTGGGGGGCACGTGCGTAACGAGGGACTGCCGGTAGTAGTCGTCGGGGGTGGTACCGGCGCACGAGACGAAGGTCCGGTGCGAACCGGGCATGATCATCAAACCGCCGTTGTAACCGTAGTTCTCGGTCAGCGCGACGGAGATGCTCAGCGCCCGCGGACGCGGCATCCCGTCCTCGGCGTGCCAGGTCTCGAAATCGGAGTGCCAGTAGAACGGTCCGCCGCGGAATCCCGGCTTGACGTTCAGCCTCGATTGGTGGATGTAGACCGCCGAGCCGAGGAGTTGGCGGGCGATTCCGGCGATCTCCGGTCGCCGGACGATCTCGGCGACCGTGCCGGAGAGGCGGTGCACGTCGAACACGGAGCGCACGTCCCCGCTTCCCGCCTCCCGCACGACCCGCTCGTCGTCGGCCAGATCCCGGCCCAGACGTGCCGTCTCGTCGAGCAGATTTCCGACGTCGTGCGCCGGCAGGAGCGCGTCGACGGTGTGGAACCCGCGCCGGTCGTACTCGGCGACGGCCGGGGCGTCCAGCGGCCCCGTTGCCGATCCCCACACCACCGGATCCGGCCGGGACACGCTCACGCAGTTCGTGCGGTTCCGGGTCGGGTAGTCGTCGATGACGGCCGTCTGCATTGTTGCGAATCACCCTCTCGAAGTCGATGACGGTTCCTTCCGACGCTCTCACCCACCGTGGGCGGATGCAACCCGTCGCGGAGATCCGCGGCACAAACATGCGCAACGCCGCATGCGCCGGGAGTAGGGTCGCCCCTGGCTGCCGCCGCACAACAGGATGAGGGGATCATGACCGAGACGATGCGCGCCGCGCGTTTTCATGCGGACACCAGAACCAATGTGCTGGAAGATGTTCCGATTCCGTCGCCGGGCCCCGGCGAGGTGCTCGTCAAGGTCGCCTTCTGCGGCATCTGCCACTCGGACCTGAGCCTGCTCGACGGCACCTTCCCGGCCCTGCTGCCGGTGGTCACCCAGGGCCACGAAGCCGCCGGGATCATCGCGGCCGTCGGGGACGGCGTGACCGGGTGGGAGGTCGGGGACCGCGTCGTGCCCTCGGCCGGACGACCGTGCATGCAGTGCCGCAAGTGCCGGCGCGGCGACCTGACCAACTGCCTGAACATCCAGTTGATGGCCTTCGCGTACGACGGCGCCTGGGCCGAGTACACCGTCGCACAGGCGGGCGGTCTCACCCTCGTGCCCGACAACGTCCCGCTCGAGCAGGCGGCGATCCTCGCCGACGCGGTGTCCACGCCGTTCGGCGCCGTCGTGCGCACCGGGCAGGTGCAGGTGGGCGAGGCCGTCGGCGTGTGGGGGGTCGGCGGAGTGGGCACCCACATCGTGCAGCTCGCCCGGCTGATCGGTGCCGTGCCGGTCCTCGCGTTCGACATCAACCCCGCGGTGCGGGAGCGGGCCCTCGAACTCGGCGCCGACTACGCGTTCGACTCCCGCGACCCGGACCTGGTGCAGAGGGTCGCCGAGGCGACCGGCGGGAAGATGCTCGACGTGGCCTTCGACTCGGCGGGCGTGAAGGCCACCTTCGACCAGGCCCTGCAGTGCGTGATGACGGGTGGCCGCGTCGTGGTCGTCGGGCTGAGCGGGCAGGAGGCCTCCCTGGGCCCCACCGCCACGTTCGGACTGTCGCGCAAGCACGTGATGGGCCACCTCGGCTACAAGAATGTCGACATCGAAACGCTCGCCGCGCTCGTCTCCCGCGGCCGCCTGGACATCTCCCGCTCGATCAGCGAGATCGTGCCGCTAGAGAACATCGCCGAGGGCATCGAGAAGCTGCACAACCACATCGGGGATCCGATCCGGATCCTCGTTCAGCCCTGACCTGTCGGAGTCTCGTCGTACCGTCGCCGCATGGGTTACGAATTCCAGGTGACGGTCGATTCCGACAGCCCGCACACGCTGGCGAAATGGTGGGCGGCCGCGCTGGGCTGGCGGGTGGAGCCGAGCAACGAGGACTTCATCCGCGGCCTGGTCGCGGCCGGCCACGCCCGCGAGGAGGACACCGAGATCTTCGAGGGCGTCCTGGTCTGGAAGGCGGGCGCCGCGATCTCCGATCCCGAGGTGCCCGCGCGTCCGCGCGTGCTCTTCCAGCGGGTGCCCGAGGGCAAGACGGTGAAGAACCGGCTGCACTTCGACATCCGGGCCGGGGAGGAACGTGAGGCGCTCGCCGGGAGGCTCGTCGAGGCGGGCGCGACCGTCCTGCACCGGGGCCGGCAGGGGCCGAGCGAGTGGATCACCATGACCGACCCGGAGGGCAACGAGTTCTGCGTCGGGTGAACCGGCGGACCTACCGATACGCGCGCGGGGTCTTGCCTGTCCATCGCTTGAAGGCACGCCGGAACGCGCTCGGCTCGGAGAAGCCGAGGCGGGCCGACAGCGCGTCCACCGGTTCGCCGCGGCGCAGCCCGGCGATCGCCATGTCGCGCAGCACCTCCTCGCGCAACTGCCCGAGCGAGGTGCCCTCCTGCCGGAGCAGGCGCCGCAGATGCGGTGCGCTCACCGACAGCATCTCCGCGACTTCCTCGGCGGTCGCCGTGCGTCCCTCGATGCCCGACTCGAAGATCCGCCGCACCTGCGACGCGGCGGTGGAGTCGTAGTCGCGTTCCGACATCATCAGATTCGGCGATTCGCGCAGATAGTCCTCGAGCGTCTCCTCGGTCTGGACGATGGGCGACCGCAGTGCCGCGTTGTCGATTTCGAGCGCTGCCCCGTCGGCGTCGAAGGTGACCGGCACCCCGAAGATCGCGTCGTAGTTCTTCGCGAGCACCGGATCGGGCTCGCCGTAGGGAACCGTGACCGACGCCAGCCGTACTCGTCCGCCGACGAGCCAGGCCGCGAAGCGGTGCAGCAGGATGAGCAGGAAATCGATGATGACGCGGGTCTTGTCGTCGCACGGCTCCGGCAGCACCACCTCGAGCCGGGTCGTCTGCGGGCCCGGCGTCAGCCGCAGTCTCGGCAGCGTCGGCAGCACGCGGTTGACCTCGATCATCCGTTCGAGGGCCTGGGCGAGGTCCCGGCAGTGGATCAGCGTCAGGCACATCACGCGGAAGGTGCCGCGGGGCACCGGCCCCGGGCCGAGGCCGAACAACTCGTCACCGGTGAGCTCCCAGGTCTTCTGCGTGAACCGGGTGACCTGTTCGGGGGTGAGGCGCGCGTGCGGGTGCGCGAGCACCGCGCGACTGATCCGGGCCGCGTCCAGGGCCGGGGCCAGATCCACGCCGTTCGCCGCGGCGAGAACCACCGAGCGGCGCACGAAGTCGGAGGGAATGGTGGCGGGGGCGGTCATGTTCAGCCGTGCTCCCGCAGGCTGCGCAGCCGCCGGACGCCCTCGAGGAGGACGTCGTCGCGCTTGCAGAACGCGAAGCGCACCAGATGGTTCCACTGCTGGGGGTCGTCGACGAAGGCGCTGACCGGGACCGCGGCCACCCCGATGCGTTCGGGCAGGGTCCGGCAGAAGGCGACACCGTCCGTCGCGCCGAACGGGGTGATGTCCGCGCACACGAAATACGTTCCGGCCGAGTCCAATACACCGAATCCGGCGTCGGCGAGGGCGCCGGAGAGCAGGTCGCGCCTGCGCTGCAGATCGTCGCGCTGGGCGGCGATCCACGGCTGCTCGTGGGTCAGCGCGTACGCGACGGCGGGCTGGAACGGCGCCCCGGCGACGAACGACATGAACTGTTTCGCCGCGCGCACCCCGTCGATCAGTTCGCGGGGGCCGAGCGCCCATCCGATCTTCCAGCCGGTGACGTTGAACGTCTTCGCGGCGCTGGACACGGTGACGGTGCGTTCGGCCATGCCGGGCAGCGACGCGAGCGGCCGGTGCCGGCGGCCGTCGAACACCAGGTGCTCGTACACCTCGTCGGACAGCACCAGCAGGTCCCGCTCGCAGGCCAGTGCCGCGACCGCGGCGAGCGCCGCGTCGTCGTAGACCGTGCCCGTCGGGTTGTGCGGGGTGTTGACCACGAGCATGCGGGTGCGCTCGGTGACCGCGGCGCGCAGCGCGTCCACGTCCAGGACGAACCCGGACCCCGCGCGGGCGAGCGGCACCGTGCGGCGGCTCGCCCCCGCCAGCGCCACGGACGCGGCGTAGGAGTCGTAGTAGGGCTCGGTGAGCAGCACCTCGTCGCCGGGTTCGACGAGACCGAGGATGGCGGCGCTGATCGCCTCGGTGGCGCCGACGGTGACGAGGACCTCGGTGTCCGGGTCGTGCTCGAGCCCGTACCGGGCGGCGCGGTCCGCCGCGATCGCCCGGCGCAACTCGGGCGTGCCCGGCCCGGGCGGGTACTGGTTGACGCCGTCGGCGATGGCCTGGCGCGCGACGTCCAGCATCGCGCGGGGGCCGTCCGTGTCGGGAAAACCCTGGCCGAGGTTCACGGCGTCGTGCGTAACGGCCAGGGCGGTCATCTCGGCGAAGATCGTGGACGCGAACGGGCGCAGCCTGCGGACGGTGCGGACCCGATGTGAGGACGCGATTTCTGCCATTTCTGCAGCTTAGCCGCGCCCTTCCCGGCCTCCGGCAGCGGTCGTGTCACATCCGGCGGGGCTGTCTCGTCCAAAGGATGAACGGTCCCGCTCGGGACCCGAGGAACGGAGAAGGTAATGGCGCGCATTCCCGCGGTGACACCGGCCGAGGCCGGCGTCACGACGAAGATCGCCTACCGGGTGGCCCGGCGCCGCTTCGGGGAGGTGCCCGAGCCGTTCGCCGTCTACGCCCACCATCCGGCGTTGATGCGGGCGAGCGCCGTGCACGAGATGCTCGTCGAGCGCGCCTCGACGGTGCTGCCGGCGCACGTCCGCGAGCTCGCGGTGTACCGGGTGGCCTGGAGCGTCGGGTGCTCCTGGTGCGTCGACTTCGGCGCGATGCTGCAGCGGCTCGACGGGCTCGACGTGGACCGCCTCGAGCACATCGCCGACTACGCGACCTCCGACGCCTACAGCGACGACGAGCGTGCGGCGATCGCGTACGCCGACGCGATGACGGGAGCCGGCGGTGCGGCCGTCGCGGTGACGGACGAGCAGGTCGCCGACCTCGAGCGTCGCTTCGGGCGGGCCGGGGTGGTGGAACTGACGTACCAGATCGCGCTCGAGAACATGCGGGCCCGGATGAACTCGGCCCTGGGCATCCACGAGCAGGGATTCAGCACCGACGCGTGCCGGGTGCCGTGGCTGCAGGACGACGCGGCTCAGGGCAGCACGAGCTGACCGATGGGACCCGGATTCCAGGCGATCTCCCACCGGAATCCGTCGGGGTCCGCGAAATACCCTGTGTAGCCGCCCCACTCACGTTCGACCGCGTCGGAGACCGGATCGGCTCCGGCGCGGCGGGCGGTGTCCAGCACCCGGTCGACGTCCGCTCGGTCGGCGACGTTGTGGGCGAGCGTCACGGGCGGGACGCCGCCCCGCTGCACGGGGCCGACCTCGGCCGCGAACTGCCGTTCGTCCCACAGGGACAGGACGAGGTGCGGGCCGACCTGGATCATCACCACCTCGCCGGGGACGTCGACGACCGGGGTCCAGCCGAGTCCGTCGACGTAGAAGCGCCGGGTGCGCTCGAGGTCGGCGACGGCGAGAGTGACGAAGCTCAGTCGTTGCTCCATGGCCGAAGCCTAGGCGTGTCCGTCCCGGACACGCGAGTGCGGATGGGCGACACTGTTCGTGGTGTCTCGTTCGCGGACCCGACCGCGGCCGGACCCGGATACTGGGAGGCGCCATGGCCGGTGGTTTCGTGCCTGTTCCGGACTGGTTCAGCTGGGAGAATCACGACTGCGGCGTCGCCGTCGCCGACCTCGACGGTGACGGCGCACCGGACGTCGTCGCTCTCATGATCGACAACCCGCGAGAGCAGAACACCGGCTGGTACCGGGTCGGACACGGGCTGGCCGCCGACGGAACGGTGCGCAACTGGGAGTCCTGGATCCCCGTTCCCGATTGGTGGGGCTGGGAGAACCAGGGCGCCGGTATCGCCGTCGCGGACCTCGGCGGTACCGGCACGCTCGACCTCGTCGTCTTCGTCGTCGACAACCCGCCCGGTCAGAACTCCGGATACTTCCGCATCGGCCGCGACCTGGCCGCCGACGGAACGGTCACGGGAGGGTGGACGCCGTGGATCGCGGTCCCGGACTGGTACGGGTGGGAGAACCAGGGCGCCGACATCGCGATCGCCGACCTCGACGGCCTGCCCACCCTCGTGGTCTTCGTCGTCGACAACCCGCCCGGCCAGAACAGCGGACAGTTCCGGCTGGGCCGGGGGTTGACTCCCGAGGGAACGCTGACCGCCGGCTGGACGCCCTGGGTGCCCGTACCGGACTGGTACGGCTGGGAGAACCAGGGTGCGGGCATCGCCGTCACCGACCTCGACGGCGACGGCCGGCCCGAACTGATCGTGCTCGCCGTCGACAATCCGCCGGGGGAGAACGGTGGTCACTACACGATCGGCTGGGGTCTGGACGGATCCGGTCACGCCCTCGACGGCTGGAGCGTGTGGTCCACCATCCCGGCGTGGGGCTTCTGGGAGAACCAGGGTGCGGCAGCCGCAGTGCTGGATCGCGGCGACGGTTCCCGGCCCGAACTGGTCGTGCTCGCGACGGACAACCCACCGCAGCGCAACACCGGATACCTCCGCGTGGTCGAACTCGTCACGGACGTCGACGAGGCGCCCGACATGGGTCTCTGGCGGCTGCTCGACTTCGGCACCGAGATCAATCCCGTGCACGCGGCGCTGCTGCACACCGGGGACGTGCTCTTCTTCGCAGGCTCCGGGAACGATCCCGACCACCATGCAGCCCATCGATTCCGCACCAGAGTCTGGCACTATCCCGCTCCCGAACTCGACGCTCCGGCCACACCGATCGACCTGTTCTGCGTCGGGCAGGCGTTTCTTCCCGACGGGCGCCTTCTCGCGGCCGGGGGCACCGAACGGTACGACCCGTTCTACGGTCTGAAGGACGCGCTCGTCTTCGATCCGGTCACGGGGGAGTGGTCGGCCACCGCCGACATGACGTACGGGCGGTGGTACCCGACGCTGCTCACCCTCGGCGACGGGAACGTGGTCGCGGTGTCCGGACTCGGCGCCGACAACCATCTTTCGGTCGTCCCCGAGCGCTACACCGCGGCGACCGCGACGTGGTCGGAACTGCCGTCGCCGGGCCCGATCCCGATGTATGCGCACCTGTTCCTGCTCGCGGACGGCCGGATCTTCTATTCCGGAGGTCAATACGGCGGGAACAACGGCATGCGGCCGTCCGTGTGGGATCCCGATACGGGTCACGTCACCGCCGTGGCCGGCCTGGCCGTGCCCGGTTCCCGCAATCAGGCGGCGAGCGTGCTGCTGCCGCCGGCCCAGCAGCAGAGGGTCATGATCCTCGGCGGCGGAGGATTCGACCTGCACAGTCCCGCACCTGCACTCGCCGACACGCGGATCGTCGACCTCACCGACCCGGAGCCCGCCTATCGGCCCGGTCCCCCGATGGCCCATGCCCGCATGCATCTGAGCGCGGTGCTGCTCCCGGACCGCACGGTGCTCGCCATGGGCGGTTCGGCGGTGGAGGAGACGGCGCACGGCGCACCGCCCCATGCGGAGATCTACCGGCCCGCCACCGGCGTGTGGACGCACACCGCGCCCTCTCGGGTGCCCCGGCTCTACCACTCGGTCGCCTTGCTGACCCCCGACGGGAAAGTGGTCACCGCCGGCTCGAATCCGGCCCGCAAGACGGAGGACCTGCGCATCGAGATCTACTGGCCCCCGTATCTGTTCCACGGCGACCGGCCGACCCTCGAGCTGGCCGCCGCCGAGGGCGGATACGGGGGAACCGTTGCCGCGACCGTGCACCCGCGCGGCGCCGTACAGACCGTCGGCCTCGTCCGTCCGGGCGCCTGCACCCACTCGTGCGACAGCGAGCAACGCCTGATCGACGTCGCGTTCACCGCCGGGGCGGGTGGATCGGTCACGCTGCATCTGCCCACCGACCCCGACCTCGCGCCGCCGGGGTGGTACCTCGTGTTCGCGGTCGACGAGCACGAGGTGCCGTCGATCGGCCGATGGCTGCACCTGGGGTGAAACCGATCGCACCGTCCGGTCGGCGGATTCGGTCCGGTTCGCTACGCTCGGTCGCCGTCCCCGCGGTCGAGCAGGACGCCGCGGAGCTTGTCGGGATTGGCCATGTCGTAGGCCGCCCAGACCCGCCCGTTGCGGACCGTGCAGCCGACGACCCGGCCGGCGAAGGCCCGGTGGGTCTCGTCGCCGGGGCCGCCCCCGCTGACGAACCCGAGTTCGCCGTTGACGAGCGCCGGTGTGCCGGCCAGGAACGCCTCGGCGCCGTAGCGCTGCATCAGGCCCAGGAAGAACCGGGCGAACCGCTCCGCGCCGACGACGACGTTGACGGCCGTGCGGGTCACCCCGTTGGCGTCTCCGATCACCCGGGCATCGGGATCGAGCGCCGCGACCACCGCCGCGAGGTCCCCGGAGGCGAGGGCGGTCATCAGCCGCTGCACCGCCTCGACGTGCTCGGCGGCCGGCACGGGGGGCGGCGCGGCCGCGACGGCCCGCCTACCGCGGGAGGCGAGCTGGCGCGCGGACGCCGGCGTGACGTCGAGAATGCCGGCGATCTCGTCGAACGGCACGGCGAACCCGTCGTGCAGGACGAAGGCGACGCGCTGGGCGGGGGTGAGCGTGTCCAGCACGACCATCGCCGCCATCCTGCTGTCCTCCTGCCGCACCACGGCTTCCAGTGGATCCGGGGCCGGCGATCCGCCGAGCGGGGTGACGATCGGCTCGGGCAGCCACTGGCCGACATAGTTCTCCCGGCGCGCCGTCGCCGACCGCAGCCGGTCGAGGCACAGGCGTCCGACGACGGTGGTCAGCCACGCCCGCAGATCGTCGATCCGGTCGGTGTCGGCGCCGTCGAGGCGCAGCCACGCGTCCTGGACCGCGTCCTCGGCGTCGGCGACGCTGCCCGTCAGCCGGTAGGCGACGGAGAGCAGGTGCGGCCGATGCTGCTCGAAGGCGTCGGCGAGCACGGCGGTGCGCATGGGGCGATCGTACCGACCGACGGCGCGATCGCGACCGGTACGGCACCGGACCGAACATGTCAAGGGATCCGCACACGGATGCGCCGAAGCGTTGACCCGTCGCGGCGGCCCGGGACAGACTTCCGGAGTCCGATCGCCGCAGAAGGAGTCCACCGTGTACGAGTGTCCGGACTGTTGTCGCTGACCCTCCCGGTGTAGCCCGGCGTGCCGGCCCGGCCGGCCGCCGTCGCGCGATCTTCCGTTGCCGCACCGCGAATCCCGGTGTCGCGTACGCCTTCACTGTCGCCGCGCGCCGCATTTCTCCGTGCCCGCCGTGTCGGGCCTCTTCGTCGAACGTAAGGGACAACTCTCGCGATGTCGTATTCCACGCTGCGCAGCCGACTGGTCCGGTCGGCTGCGGTCGCAGCCACCCTCGTCACCCTCGCCGCGGGGGTCGCGGCCTGCTCCTCGGGGTCGGAGACCACCACCACCGAGGACGGTCGCACCGTCCTGCGCTACCAGGGCTCGGCCGGCCAGGTCACCTATCCCGAACTCGCGGAGAACCTCGGTTACTACGAGAGCGTCGCGCTGGACTGGGTGGGCGACACCACCAGCGGTCCGCAGGACATCCAGTCCGCGGCCACCGGCCAGACCGAGTTCGGCGGCGCATTCAACGGCGCCGTCATCAAGCTCGCCGCCGCCAACTCGCCGATCACGTCGGTCATCAGCTACTACGGCTCCGACAAGGAGTCGTTCAACGGCTACTACGTGCTCGAGGACAGCCCGATCCGCACCGCCCGGGATCTGATCGGCAAGAAGGTGGGGATGAACACGCTCGGTGCCCACCACGAGTTCCTCGTCCGCGAATGGCTCGCCCAGCAGGGACTGACCCCGGACGAAATCAAGCAGGTCGAACTGATCGTGGTGCCCCCGGTGAACACCGAGCAGGCGCTGCGGGAAGGGCAGATCGACGTCGGCACCCTCGGCAGCGTGTTCCGCGAGACCGCGGTCTCGCGCGGCGGGATCCGTCCGCTGTTCACCGACGAGTCCCTGTTCGGGGCGTTCAGCTACGGCACGTACGTCTTCCGAGACGACTTCATCGCCGAGAACCGGGACGCGGTGGCGGATTTCGTGCAGGGCACGGCGCGGGCCATTCGCTGGGCACAGACCACCCCACGCGACGAGGTCATCGCCGAGTACAAGGAGATCATCAACGGCCGCGGCCGCAACGAGAACACCAACCTCGTCGAGTTCTACAAGAGCCCCGGCGTCGCCGGCCCGGGCGGGACGATCACCGAACAGGAGATCCAGACCTGGCTCGACTGGCTCGCCCGGAACGGCGAACTGCCCGAGAGCACGTTCACCCCGGCCGACATCTACACCAACGAATTCAACCCCTACGCCAACGGCACCTACGAACCGTCGAGCGGTCCGAACGGTGAACCCGTCGAGGAGGCGAAATGAGCACCACCCCGAAGCTCCGTCTCGAGCACGTGACCAAGCAGTTCCCGGTCCGCGGTACGGACACCGCGTTCACTGCCCTCGACGATGTCAGCCTCGACCTGGCCGACGGTGAGTTCCTCGTCCTCGTCGGCCCCAGCGGCTGCGGCAAGTCCACGCTGCTCGACCTTCTCGGCGGGCTGAGCAGCCCGACGTCGGGACGGATCCTGCTCGACGGACAGCCGATCTCCGGGCCGGGCCTGGATCGGGGCATCGTCTTCCAGCAGTACGCGCTCCTGCCGTGGCGCACCGCGCGGCACAACATCGAATTCGGCCTCGAGGCGAAGGGCCTGCCCCGGCGTCAGCGCCGCGCGCTGGCCGAGCACTACCTCGAGCTGGTGGGGCTGCGCGGGTTCGGCGATCGCTATCCGCACGAGCTGTCCGGCGGCATGAAACAGCGCGTCGCGATCGCCCGGAGCCTGGCGTTCGACCCCGAGGTGCTCCTCATGGACGAGCCGTTCGCCGCCCTCGACGCGCAGACCCGGGAGTCGTTGCAGGACGAGCTGTTGCGGATCCGGCACGAGACCGGCAAGACCATCCTGTTCATCACCCACGGCATCGACGAGGCGATCTACCTCGGACAGCGCGTCGCCGTGCTCACGTCCCGGCCCGGGCGGATCAAGACCGTCGTGGACATCGACATCGATCGCACCGTCGACGACGTCCGGTCCGGCGAGGCGTTCCGACACTATCGACACCGGATCTGGTCGTTGCTGCACTCGGAGGTCGAGCGCGCGCAGCACCACGAGTTCGGTGCCGCAACCCAGGAGGTGCAGCATGTCTAGTCCGAGCGCCACGCTGATCGACCCCGTCGAGCTCGACGGGGCCCTCGCGGAGCAGCGACCCGCGCCGGCCGTGCCCGCCCCGGGCGCCGGGACCGGACGCCGGGTCGGTGCCGTCGTATGGCGCGGTGTGAAGCCGGCCCTCGCGATCCTCGCCTTCCTCGCGGTCTGGGAGACCGCGCCCCGGCTCGGGCTCGTCGACGAGGTGTTCCTGCCGCCCTTCACCGTGGTCGCGGAGGCCTTCACCCAGCTGATCGGTAGTGGCCAGCTCGCCGAACACCTCGGCGCCAGCCTGTCCCGGGCCGTCACCGGATTCGTGATCGCAGTGCTCGTCGCGATCCCGCTCGGGGTGGCGATCGGCTGGTACCGGCCGGTGGCCGAGTTCCTCAACCCGATCCTCGAGCTGTTCCGCAACACCGCCGCGCTCGCACTGCTACCCGTGTTCATCCTGATCCTGGGCATCGGCGAGACCTCGAAGGTGGCGCTGGTGATCTACGCGAGCACCTTCCCGATCCTGCTCAACACCATCTCCGGCGTGCGCACCGTGGATCCGCTGCTGGTCAAATCGGCCCGTTCCCTCGGTCTGCCTTCCTACCGCCTGTTCCAGAAGGTGATCCTGCCGGCTGCCGTGCCGACGATCTTCACCGGCATCCGGATGGCTGCGGCCTCGTCGATCCTCGTGCTCATTGCGGCCGAGATGGTCGGCGCCAAAGCAGGTCTCGGCTATCTCATCACCGCCTCGCAGCTCAACTTCCAGATCCCGAACATGTATGCCGGCATCGTCGCCATCTCCCTCGTCGGTCTGACCTTCAACGGGATCCTCGTCGCAGTCGAGCGCCGACTGTCCCGCTGGCGCGCAGACCAGTAGTCCCTCCGTTCCCACGTACTCGGATAGGTTGTCATGTCCCAGTCTCCGAAGCAGTTCCACCTCAACGCCTTCCTGATGGGGGTCGGCCACCACGAGGCCGCCTGGCGGCACCCGCGCACCGACGAGCGCCGCGTCCTCGACGTCGCACACTTCCAGGAGCTCGCGCAGATCGCCGAACGCGGCAAGCTCGACTCGGTGTTCTTCGCCGACGGCCTCGCGACCGGTCCCCGCGTGGAACACAACATCCAGGCGGTCTTCGAGCCGATCACCCTGCTGTCCGCGATGGCCGTCGTCACCGAGCGGGTGGGCCTGATCGCCACCGCGTCGACCGGCTACAACGAGCCGTTCAACCTCGCCCGCAAGTTCGCCTCGCTCGACCACATCAGTCACGGCCGCGCCGGCTGGAACATCGTGACCTCGGGTGGCGCCGACGAGGCGGCCAACTTCGGCTACGACGAGACACCGGACCACGCCGGCCGTTACGACCGCGCCGCCGAGTTCGTCGACGTCGCCGTCGACCTGTGGGACAGCTGGGACGACGATGCCGTCGAGCTGGACGTCGACAGCGGCCGCTTCGCCGACCCGGCCAAGGTACACACCATCGACCACGACGGCGCGCGGTTCACGGTGCGCGGCCCACTGAACTCCCCGCGCTCACCTCAGGGCCGTCCCGTGCTGGTACAGGCCGGATCCTCGGAGAGCGGAAAGGATTTCGCCGCCCGGTACGCCGAGGCGGTCTTCACCGCGCAGCGCACCCTGGCCGAGGGGCAGGCGTTCTACCGCGACCTGAAGGCCCGCGTGGCCGAGGCGGGGCGGGATCCGCACTCCCTGAAGGTGCTCCCCGGGATCGTGCCGTTCATCGGCGACACCGAGGCCGAGGCCGAGGCGCTCGAGCAGGAGTTCACCGACCTGATCTCGCCGGCGTACTCGTTGCGCCAGCTCTCCGGGATGGTGGGAGTTGATCTCACCGAGCATGCCCTGGACGCGCCCCTGCCTCCGCTGCCGCCGATCGACCGGATCCAGGGCAACAAGAGCCGCTACGAACTGGTGAAGAACCTCGCCGAGAGCGAGGGCCTGACCGTGCGCCAGCTCATCGGGAAGCTCGGCGGCGGCCGCGGGCACCGCACCTTCGCCGGCACCCCCGAACAGATCGCCGACGAACTGCAGCTGTGGTTCGACAGCGAGGCCGCCGACGGCTTCAACGTCATGCCGCCGTATCTGCCCGGCGGACTCGAGGACTTCACCACCCGCGTGGTGCCGATCCTGCAGGAGCGCGGGCTGTTCCGCACCGAGTACACGGCGACGACGTTGCGCGGCCACTACGGGCTCGACCGCCCGGCCGGTCGCCTCGCGGCCACCGCATACGCGGGTGCCGCGACGGCGTGAGTCCGCCCCTCGAACCGACGTCGCTCGTCCGGACGGTGTTCGTCCCGTCCGCGATCTTCGGGATCGGGCAGGGTGCCGGGGCCCCGGTGGTTGCGCTTCTCGCGCGCGACCTCGGGGCCCCGGTGTCCGTGGCCGGGTTGATCGTGGCGTCGACCTACTCTGTTCGTATCCGGCGGGACAGATGATGGACCGCTTCGGCCGCCGCGTCGTGGCGGTGCCGTCGCTGCTCGTGATCGGTGTGGCGTTTCTGGCGCTCCCGATCGCGGACGATCTCATCTCCCTCGTGGCGGTGGCCGTGCTCCTCGGAATCGGCAACGGCCTGGGCAACGGCGTCATCATGACGCTCGGGGCCGACACCGCCCCGCCGCGGACGCGTGCGGAGTTTCTCGCGGCCTGGCGACTGATGCACGACAGCGGTATGTTCGCCGGCCCGTTCGCGGTCGGGGCCGTCGCCGCGCTGTCGTTGGCGGCCGGCGCACTGACCGTCGGAGGACTCGCGATGCTCGGTGCCGCCGTCATGTACCGGTACATTCCGCGATACTCGGCTTGGCCGCGTCGCACGCTGCAACCGGCGTCGGCGTCCGAGAAGGCAGCACACACCACGACACCGAGTTAGGACCCACATGCGTTTCGGATTCTTCGTCCCCCAGGGCTGGCGGCTCGACCTCGTCGGCATCGATCCCGCCGAGCAGTGGCGGGTGATGCGCGACCTGGCGCAGCGCGCCGATGCCGGCCCGTGGGAATCGATCTGGGTGTACGACCACTTCCACACCGTGCCTCTGCCCACCGAGGAGGCCACCCACGAGGCCTGGTCGCTGGTGTCGGCATTCGCCGCGGTCACCGAGAACGTGCGCATCGGACAGATGTGCACCGCCATGAGCTACCGCAACCCCGCCTACCTGGCGAAGGTCGCCGCGACCGCGGACATCATCTCCGGCGGCCGCATCGAGATGGGCATCGGCGGCGGATGGTACGAGCACGAGTGGCGCGCGTACGGATACGGCTTCCCGCCCGCCGCCGAACGGCTGCGCCGGCTCGACGAGGGCGTGCAGATCTTCCGGCAGGCCTGGACCACCGGCACCGCGACCCTGCACGGCAGGCACTACCAGGTGGACGGCGCCGTCGTGCGCCCCCTGCCGCTGCAGGACGGCGGCATCCCGCTGTGGATCGCCGGCGGCGGGGAGAAGGTGACCCTGAAGATCGCGGCCAAGTACGCGCAGTACACCAACTTCGACGGCACCCCGGAGGGCTTCGCCCACAAGTCGGAGATCCTGCGCGGGCACTGCGCCGACGTGGGCACCGACTTCGACGCCATCGTCCGCTCGGCGAACTACAACGTCGCGATCGGCCGGACCGAGGCCGAGGTGCAGGAGCGCCTCGATGCGCTGCGCGCGCGGCTCGAACCGTACGTCGGGCCGGAGAAGGCCGACAGCGCGCTCGACGCGTTCCGGGGGCTGCCCGCCGTCGGCACTCCCGAGCAGATCGTGGAGAACTTCACCGCGCTGAAGAAGCAGGGCATGACCTACGCGATCCTCTATTTCCCCGAGGCCGCGTACGACACCTCGGGCATCGAGTTGTTCGAGAGGGAAGTCCTGCCCGAACTGCGCTGACCGGGGTCGCCGGCGGCCGTGCCGATCACATCGGCCACCCGTCGGCCGGCACGCGTGGGTCGTCGGGCAGCAGACCCGCGACCCACGCGTCGTGCCGCACCCCGCGCTGCAGCACGCCGCGCCGTTGCACCCCCTCGAAGCGGAAGCCGACGCGCCGCGCCACCGCCGCCGACGCGAGATTGGCGGCCAGCGCCCGCCATTCGATACGGCCCAGTTTCAGACCGTCCGCGCGGAAGGCGAAGTCGCACAACACGTTCACCGCGGCCGTCGCGAGCCCGCGGGTGCGTGCGGCCGGAGCGATCCAGTACCCGATCTCCGCGGCCGACGGGTCGCGCGCGATCAGCCCGATCGTGCCCAGCAGCGGGCCGTCGGCGGTGGTCCGCACCGCCCACACCGGACTGTGTCCCTCCCAGCCGGCGGGCACCACGTCGCCGACGAACCGTTGCGCGTCGGCGCGGGTGTAGGGGTCGGGGACCGTCGTCCACCGGACGATCGACCGGTCCCGGCAGGCGGCCGTGATCGCGTCGACGTCGTCCGGGCCCGGCACCGTGAGAACGACGGTGCTTCCGGCGAGGACGACGGGTCGCATGGTCAGCGCAGGTCGGGGGGCAGGTCCTTCGGGTCCAGCACGAGCCGGCGCTCGTCGCGGGCCGCGACCTCGTCCGAGAGGGACAGTTTGCCTTCGACCACCTTCCACTCGGTCTCGTCGATGGCGGCCGCGGCCTCCCGCAGCACCGAGGCGTCGCGGGTGCCCCACGCGATCGGCATCGGGCTGACCATCTGCCACGCGCCGCTCGTGTTGCGGGTGGTGCGGTCCGACAGCACCGCGACGCACGGCACGCGCTCGCCGACCTGCACCCGGTGCCCCGGTACGGCCGTGACGTCCCGGGCGACCAGCGCATAGCGGTGGACGCCGGTCTCCGGCTTGGCGATGTCGACGAGCGCGAGCAGCGTCATCCCGCGCGGCCGGAGCTCGGAGACCACGGCCGGCACCAGGGGACTGTCCCGGTACAGGTGCTGGATCGTGCCCACCTTGCGCGGCGCCCATACCGCAACCCACGCAGCGGTGAGTGCGGCGACGATCACCACCGCCGCGACGACGAAGGACCACGCCTGGCCGATCAGGAGCAGCCACACCGCGGCCGCCGCGAACAGCACCGCCAGCACGATCCCCGAGACCCGCAGCCGCCGCACCTCGGCGACGGTCTGATTGACGGCCTTGGCGTGGGGCAGGTCCACGGGGAAGTCGAAACGGCGCACGCCGTCAGCTTATGCGACCGGCTGGTCGGCGGTGGAGCCCTGTAGGGGGGCCGCAGCGGTGGTGAGGGAGGCGTTGCTGTGGAGCCCTCTCGCGCGATGGCGCAGGATCCACCCCTTCGACACGAGGACCTTCGGATCACTGCGTAGCGGCCCGTACCGCCGCGATCACCCCGGCGACGAGCAGGGCCAGCAGGGCGACCACGAGCAGGACCGGAGCCAGCAGCGCCACCAGGACGACGGCGAGAGCAAGGAGGATCTTGGCCTTGATGCTCAGTCCGGACAGCAGGCCCTTGAACGCTGCCCACACGACGTTCTTGCCGGTCAGGAAGGCCCGGATCCCCTCCAGGACGGCACTTTTGATCGGGTGGCCCTCGGTGACGGAGTCGGTGAGCTGATCCGTCCACCCGGGGATCTTGCGCATCACCGCGGCTCCTTGCCTCCGCGCCGCGCGCGCAAGTCGGCGAACGCGGATCTTCAGCCACTCGACGAGGGCCGCGAAGGGTCCGGGCTTGCGGCTCGGAAGAGGCTCGCCGCGACCGGTGGGTCCGGGGCGTTGCGAGGTCGAGGCCGGCCGGCGGGGCGTGCGCTCCGGCGACGAGGGCCGGGATGCCGACGAGGGCCGGGATGTCGTGGAGGTGCGGGACTGCTCGCGGGGCCGCTGCCGTGCCTCCCCCGCGGCGGCGGTCCGCGTCCGCGGACGGGCCGGGCGCGTGGCGGCTTCCTGCCCCGGGCGGCGGGGGGTCTCCGACGTCGATCGGCGGGGGGCCGTTGCCCGTTCGGTGCGCGGCTTCGACGCCGTCCGCCGCGGTGCCGCCGTGGTGGTCGATTTCGTGGCGGCCTCCTGCCCCGGGCGGCGCCGGGGGGCATCCGACGTCGATCGGCGGGGTGTCTCCGGCGCCGATCGGCGGGGGGCCGTTGCCCGTTCGGTGCGCGGCTTCGACGCCGTCCGCCGCGGTGCCGCCGTGGTCGATTCCGTGGTGGCCTTCGTGGCGGCCGACTTCGCGGCGGTCGGTTTCGTGGCGGACGAGCGTCTGCGGGGCGCTCGTTCCCGGCCGGCGGTGGCCGACGCCGTCGGCCTTTTCGCCGTCCCGGACGACGGGGCCGCACGACGCGGCCGCTCGGTCGTCCTGGTCGAGCTGCCCCGGTCCGCGGCCTTGGTAGCCGTTCGGCCGGGGCTGCCGGATGCGGTCCGGCCACCCTTGTCGCCCCGTGCGCCCATGCGGAAGGCGTACCCCTCATGCGGTCCCGGTAAACCCGCCGACCGGGGCGAATGCACTCGAGCAGAATGCGCACAACGGCGCTATCGCACGCAACGGTGACCACCCGCAGTGGCCTGCCCCACACTTCCGTGTAGCAGAGATCACACCGGGCGACGACCCGGATTCTCGAACCTCCTCCGCACCGTCCACCGACGAAAGCGAGCAGATCGTGCTTGTCTTCCTCGGCTTCCTCATGGTCGCCGTCTTCATGTATCTGATCCTGTCCAAGAGGGCCACTCCCGTCGTCGGGCTGATCCTCGTTCCGGTCGCCTTCGGCCTGTTCGCCGGTGCGGGCGCCGATCTCGGCGACATGATCGTCGACGGGGTCACCGACCTCGCCCCGACGGCCGCGCTGCTGTTCTTCGCGATCATCTTCTTCGGGATCATGATCGACGTGGGGCTGTTCGACCCCCTGGTGCGGCTCGTCCTGCGGCTCGTCCGGGACGACCCGGCGCGGCTCGTCGTGGGGACGGCAGTGCTGGCGATGGTCGTCTCCCTCGACGGCGACGGCTCGACCACCTTCATCATCACCACGTCCGCGATGCTGCCGCTGTACCTGAAGCTGCGGGTGAGCCCGGTGGTGCTGACGGTTGTCGCGGGCCTGTCGAACGCGACGATGAACATCATCCCGTGGGGCGGCCCGACGGTCCGCGCCGCCAGCGCGCTCGGCCTGTCCCCGTCGGATGTGTTCGTCCCGATGATCCCGTCGCTGCTCGTCGGCCTGGTCGTCGTGCTCGGGTTCGCGCTGCACCTCGGTGTCATGGAGCGCCGGCGCCTCGGCAAGCTGGTGTGGACCGCTGAGCCGGTCCTGGCCGGCGCCGGCCGCGGCGGCTCCACAGGAGCGGGTCGTTCGGGTTCGCGTGGCACCGGCAGCGGATCCGGCCCGGACGCGACCGGCGACGACGAGACCGGCGGTTTCGTCGCAGGTCTCGACCCGACCCGCGCGACCCTGCGACCGAGGCTGCTGCCGTTCAACGCGCTGCTCACCGTCGCCCTGCTCGTCGTCCTCGGGCTCGACATCCTGCCCATCCCCGTCCTGTTCATGATCGCCGCAGGTCTGGCGCTGGCCGTGAACTTCCCGCGCGTGTCGGAGCAGTCCGAGGCGATCGTCCGGCACTCGTCGAGCATCGTGTCGGTCGTGGCCATGGTGTTCGCGGCCGCCGTCCTGACCGGTGTGTTCCAGGGCACCGGCATGGTCGAGGAGATGGCGCAGTGGCTGACCGGCGCGATCCCGGACGCGCTCGGCCCCTACCTGGCCGTGATCACGGGCGTGCTCAGCATCCCGTTCACCTTCTTCATGACCAACGACGCGTTCTACTTCGGCGTGCTGCCGGTCCTGGCCGAGACGGCCGCCCAGTACGGGATCGAACCGGTCGAGATGGCCCGCGCCTCGATCACCGGCCAGCCCGTGCACATGCAGAGCCCGCTGGTGCCCGCGATCCTGCTGCTCGTCACCCTCGCCGGCGTCCAGCTCGCCGACCACCACCGCAAGGTGCTGTGGCGTGCGACGCTCGTGTCGCTCACCATGCTGGCCGTCGGCATCCTCCTGGGCCAGATCCCGCTCGGCTGAGCTCCGCACCGACGTACCGTCGCGAGAAACGGATCAACGTGTCGGACCCCGAATTGCCGGAGGCGTCGTGAGGCTGCGCACCCAGGTGCTGCTGTTGCAGTCCGCCGTGGTGGCGGTGGCGCTCGGACTCGGGTTCGCGGCGTTCGTCACCACCACCGAGGACCGCGTCACCGACGAATACGGACAACGCGCCCTCGCCGTCGCCCGGACCGTCGCAGCCGATGCCACGGTCCGGGCCGAGGTGGCCCGGCTCGCGGCCGCCGACGACGGAGTCGTCGCACCCGGCAACCCGGAGCTCGCGACCGGCACGGTCCAGCAGGCCGCCGAGGCGGTGCGCGCGGCCACCGGCGCGTTGTTCGTGGTGGTCACCGACGAGCAGGGACTGCGGCTGGCTCACCCCGACGCGCGGCTGCTCGGTCTGCGGGTCAGCACCGACCCGGACGAGGCCCTGGCCGGACGGGAGGTGGTGCGCAGCGAGCGCGGCACCCTCGGCGACTCCGTCCGGGCCAAGGTGCCCGTCGTCGCCCCCGGCTCGGAGCGGGTCGTCGGCGAGGTCAGCGTCGGCATCGCCACCGACCGCGTCCGGTCGGAGCTGCGCGAGGACGTCGCGCAGGCGGCGCTCGTCGCGGCCGGCGCCCTGGCGTGCGGCGCCGCGGGATCGGCGCTGCTGGCCCGCCGGTGGAAGCGGCTGACCCTCGGCCTCGAGCCCGAGCAGCTCGCCGAGCTGGTCCGGGAGCAGGAGGTCGTGCTGCACGGCATCGGGGAAGGGGTGATCGGCGCCGACACCGAGGGGGTGGTCACCGTCGTCAACGCCGAGGCCCGGCGGCTGCTCGACCTGCGCGGCGGAGTGGGGGACCGGCTCGAGGACGTCGGGCTCACCCCGCGCCTGCTCGACGTCGCGCGCCGCCCCCGCGACGAGCCGGTGGCCGCCGCCGCGGGCGACCGGATCGTGCTGGCCGTCGCGCGACGGGTCCTGCGCGACGGCCGCGACCTGGGCACCGTGATGTCGGTGCGCGACCGCACCGACGTCGAGAAGCTCACCCGCGAACTCGACGCCGTGCAGTCGCTGACCACCGCCCTGCGGGCCCAGCGGCACGAGACCGCGAACCGCCTGCACCTGCTCTACGGCCTGCTGCAGCAAGGCCGCAGCGCTCAGGCCACCGAGTACCTCGAGCAGCTCCTCGGATCCGGGCCCACCGGCCGGCCCCTCGACGGGCTCGACGCCGTCGCCGACCCGTATCTGCACGCCTTCCTCACCGCCAAGGCCGCCCACGCGCGGGAGAGCGGGGTGACGCTGGTCCTCGGCGAGAACACCTGGGTGCGCGGCACCGTCCGCTGCCCCGTGGACGTCACGACCGTGCTGGGCAACCTGCTCGACAACGCGATCGAGGCGGCCCGCGAGCACGGGCACGACCCCGCCGAGGTGGAGGTCGAACTCGTCGAGGCCGGCCGCGACCTGCACCTGGCCGTCGCGGACACCGGTGCCGGCATCGCCGCCGGCCGCGCCGGGGAGGTCTTCGGGGAGGGTGTCACCACCCACGCCGACGGTGCCGTCCCGGGCGGTCGCGGAATGGGCCTGGCGCTGGCGCGGCAGGTGGCCCGGCAGCACGGCGGCGACGTGATCCTCGCCGATCCCGGCGGGCGGCGCACCCCGGACAATCCCACCGGGGGCGCGGTGTTCGTCGCCACGCTGATCGACGTACTCGACCAAGGAGACACCGCGTGGGCGGATCCGATCTGACGGTGCTCGTCGTCGACGACGACTTCCGCGTCGCGGAACTGCACGCGAGCGTGGTCGCCGCGGTGGCCGGGTTCCGCGTGGCGGCGGTCGCCGGTACCGTCGCGGCCGCGCGCGCCGCGGTCCGCGAGGCCCCGGTCGACCTCGCGCTCGTGGACGTGTACCTGCCCGACGGCTCCGGCATCGACCTGATCCGTGAACTCGACTGCGACGCATTCGTACTCGGCGCGGCCGCCGAGGGCACGACGGTGCGGGCCGCGCTGGCCGCCGGCGCCTCGGGGTATCTGGTCAAGCCGTTTCCCAACACCGAACTCGCGCGGCGGTTGTCGGCGTACGCGCAGTACCGGCGTCTCGTCGCCGGCGCCGAACTCACCCAGGCCGAGATCGACTCGGCGCTCGCCGCGCTGCGCCCGGCGCCGTCGGGCGCCGGCGACAGGGCGCCCCGATCGGTGACCAAAGAACTTGTTCTGCAAGCTCTCTCGTCCTCGAACACGCCCATGTCGGCGGGGGAGGTGGCGGCCACGATCGGGGTATCCCGTGCGACCGCCCAGCGTTATCTCGCCGCGCTCGTCACCAAGGGGCAGCTGCGGATGCAGCTCCGGTACGGCAGCACGGGACGACCGGAACAGGAGTACCGCCTCCCGCCCGGCTGAACCGGCCGGCGGTCAGCCGATGGTGGGGCCGAGCAGATCGTCCGCGTCGGTGATCCGGTACGCGTATCCCTGTTCGGCGAGGAACCGCTGCCGGTGCGCGGCGTACTCGGCGTCGAGGGTGTCGCGCGCGACGACCGAGTAGAAGTGCGCCTGCCCGCCGTCGTGCTTGGGGCGCAGCAACCGGCCGAGGCGCTGCGCCTCCTCCTGGCGCGAGCCGAACGTGCCCGACACCTGCACCGCCACCGACGCCTCGGGCAGGTCGATCGAGAAGTTCGCGACCTTCGACACGACGAGCACCTTCAGCTCACCGGCGCGGAAGCGGTCGAACAGCTCCTCGCGCTCCTTGTTCCGGGTCGAGCCCTTGATCACCGGGGCGTCCAGCGCCTCGCCGAGCTCGTCGAGCTGATCGAGGTACGCCCCGATGATCAGGGTGGGGGAGTCGCGGTGCCGGTCCAGGATCGACTTCACCACCGCGATCTTCGTGTGCGCGGTCGAGCACAGCTTGTACCGCTCCTCGGGCTCGGCCACCGCGTACGTCATCCGTTCCGCGTCGGTCAGGGTCACCCGCACCTCGACGCACTCCGCGGGCGCGATCCAGCCCTGCGCCTCGATGTCCTTCCACGGTGCGTCGTAGCGCTTGGGGCCGATGAGCGAGAATACGTCGCCCTCGCGGCCGTCCTCGCGCACGAGGGTCGCGGTGAGGCCGAGCCGGCGCCGGGACTGCAGGTCGGCTGTCATCCGGAACACCGGGGCGGGCAGCAGATGCACCTCGTCGTAGATCATCAGCCCCCAGTCGCGGGAGTCGAACAGCTCGAGGTTGCGGTACTCGCCCTTCGACTTGCGGGTGATGACCTGGTAGGTGGCGATGGTGACCGGGCGGATCTCCTTCTTCTCCCCGGAGTACTCGCCGATCTCGTCCTCGGTGAGCGACGTGCGGGCGATCAGCTCGCGCTTCCACTGCCGGCCCGCGACGGTGTTGGTCACCAGGATCAGGGTGGTGGCGCCCGCCTTGGCCATCGCGGCCGCACCCACCATCGTCTTCCCCGCCCCGCACGGCAGCACCACCACGCCGGAGCCGCCGGCCCAGAACGAGTCGGCGGCCATCTCCTGGTAGTCCCGCAGGTGCCAGGGGTTGGTCTCGAAGTCGAGGTTGATCGCGTGTGCCTCACCGTCGACGTAGCCGGCGAGGTCCTCGGCCGGCCAGCCGACCTTGAGCAACATCTGCTTGAGCCGGCCGCGCTCGCTCGGATGCACGATCACGGTGTCGTCGTCGAGCCGGGCGCCGAGCATCGGCGCGATCTTCTTGTTGCGCATCACCTCCTCGAGCACCGCCCGGTCGAGGCTGACCAGGGTCAGGCCGTGCGCGGGGTTCTTCACCAGCTGCAGCCGGCCGTAGCGGGCCATGGTGTCGACGATGTCGACGAGCAGCGGCTGCGGGACCGCGAACCGGGAGTGGGTGACCAGGGCGTCGACGACCTGCTCGGCGTCGTGTCCCGCGGCGCGGGCGTTCCACAACGCCAGCGGGGTGACCCGGTAGGTGTGCACGTGCTCGGGGGCGCGTTCGAGCTCGGCGAACGGCGCGATGGCCTGCCGGGCCTCGTTCGCGAGGGCGTGGTCGACCTCGAGGAGCAGGGTCTTGTCGGACTGGACGATCAACGGTCCGTCGGCCACGGACGCCTCCTAGCACGGGAACAGGCAGAACCTCCCCATTCTCCAGGTGCGGCGGCAGGCCCGCCACCGGCCGCCGTCACTCCACGAGCGCGACCGTGGTGATGCGGTGCAGCACGAAGCTGCGGACCGTGCCCGCGGCGGGGTCGAACGCCTCGAGCTGCCCCCCGCCGACGGCGACGGGATCGACGATGCGGTGGGTGGCGACGCCCTGCGCGTCGACGTAGCCGATCCGGACGCTGCGCTTGCCGTGCGCGGCGAGTTGCAGCAGCGCCATCGTCGCGGCACCGCCCGTGCGGGTGCCGTCGCCGCGGACGGTGGTGCCGCGCGGGGCGGCCGCGGCCCGGTCCCCGGCGCGCAGCGTGCGGATCAGGGTGTCGAGTTGCTCCCCGGTGGGCGGCGTCGGTCCGATGTAGCGGGGCCGTGCCCGCGGCACCGACACCCGGGCGCCTCGTGGCCGCAGGTCCAGCACCGCGCCGGTGGCGTCCTCGCCCGCGGGCGCGAAGCCCGCACCGCGCAGCTCGGCGAGCACCTCCGCCAGCGGCGCCTGCGACACCGCGACCGTCGGCGCGACGGCCCGCAGGGCGAGGTGGCCGGCGACGGGGTGACCGAGCACCTCGGCCAGCAGCGCCGGGTCGTCGGAGCGGACGAACGAGGCGGCGATCCCGGCGCGGAGCCGGCCGTGGCGGCGGGCGACGTCGTCGATCAGGTAGGTCAACGCCTGGGGGACGGGAGTGCGCGAATGCGTGGCGAACAGGGCGTGCAGCTCGGCGGCGCCGGTGCCCGCGTCCAGAGCGCGGCGCACGCCGGTCTCGCTCACCCGGTACACCGTGGCCGCGCCCGCCGACTCGACGTCGGCGACGAGGGCGATGCGGTCCGCGAGTTCGGGCACCAGGGGGCCGGGCGCCACCACCGTCAGGTCGGCCTGGACCAGCACGTAGTCGACCGGTTCCGGCAGGACCGCGGCCATCTCGGCCTCGGGGTCGCCGCCGTGCAGCAGCGCCTTGCCGGGCGAGGCGAGAGCCCCGTGCGCGACGACGGCCAGCGCCGTCGCCTCCCGCAGCGTCTCGGCCACCGTGTCGCCGCCGAGCCGGGCCGCCCACCGCGGCCGCCGCCAGGCCAGCACGGCTCGCGCCGCATCCGCGCCGGGCGCCGACCCGGGCACCTCGGCGAGCAGCTCGAGCAGCAGGCGCCGCTCGCGCGGTGCGGCGGTGGACTGGCACTCGTCGGACAGTGCGGCGATCGGCTTGTCCGTCGCGTCGCGGCGCCCGACGAGCCACGGACGTCGCGGCGCGTCGAGCCACGCGCCCGCGAGCACGGCCCAGCGCTGCGCGGGCGGCGCGTTCGACCAGCCGTCGGCGGCGGTGGTCGGCGCCCAGTAGTCGTCGATGTCCGTCGGGGGCGGCGGCTGGGGCACACCCCGCGAGATCAGGCCGGCCGCGGCGAGCACCTCGACGAGCAGCGCGGCGAGTTGCTCGTCGACGTCGACGGTCTTGGCGAGGCGGCGCAGTTCGCGCACTCCGAGTCCCCCGGACTTGAGCGCGGGGGCGGGCAGCGCGGCGAGCGCGTCGATCAGGTTCTCGCAGTGCCGCAGCAGTTCGAGGGCGGCGCGTGAGTGGCGCGTGTGGCGGGATGAAGTCGCAGGTAGGGACCAAAGTCCATCGCCGGTGCCGGTTCGCGACCTCGCCGTTATGCCCGTGTTATGTGAGGA
>NZ_JAALEG010000189.1 GCF_011058165.1 Rhodococcus aetherivorans | reverse complement strand
CTAATCCGAAAATGAGGTGACCTGCGCACGGGTGCGAACACGTGCCAGCTCCCGGCGGAGCGGGCGTGTCGTGGTGCGGGTCAGGCGGCCGGTGTCAAGGTGACGGAGTACCCGAGGGCTTCGAGTTGACGAATGTGACTGTGTTTCCGTCTGTCCGGATCGAGGTGGCGGGTGAAGTGATCGGCACCGAGATCGGCAAAAGCTGCGTTCTCGTCGGAGAGCAGATGCCAGACGATGATCAGGATCGAACGCCCGACAGCGACGATGGCTCGCTTCTTGCCTCGTCGTCTGGCGATCCGCCGATACCTGGCACCGAGAAACGTGTCGGTGCGGCCCGCAATCACGGCGGCCTCTCCTAGAACCCGGGCAAGGTAGCGGTTGCCGTGCCCGGTCGAACCGTTGCCCTTGGACTTACCCGCGGAGGAGTGGACACCGGGAGAGAACTTCGCCCAGGAGCACAAGTGCCCGGCGGTCGGGAACCGCGACATGTCCACCCCGATTTCGGCGAGAATGATCGCGGCGGCCACCGGCCCGATCCCCGGGATCTCATCCAGTTGCGCCGCCGCCTGCGCGAAAGGGACCAGCTGCGCCTCGATCTGTTCGTCGACCGCGGCGATGTCGGCGTCGATCGCATCGATCCGGCCCAGCATCCGCGTGAGCAGGAACGCGTGGTGGTCGTCGAAGTGCCCACTCAGCGCCTCCTCGAGCAGGCCGATCTTCGCCCGCATCCTCGACCGGGCCAGCTGTGCGAGGACTTTCGGATCCCGCTCGCCGGCGATCAATGCGGCCATCATCTCCCGCCCGGAGACACCGAAGATGTCCGAGGCCACGACGGAGAGTTTGATGCAGGCATCCTCGAGCAGTTTCTCGACCCGGTTCTTTTCCGCTCCGCGGGCACCGACCAGGTCGACGCGGTAGCGGGTCAGATCCCGCAGCTGACGGATAGGACGTGGTGGTACGAAGCTCGGGCGCAGCATCTGTCGTTCGGCGACCTTGCACAACCAGACCGCATCGAGGACGTCGGTCTTGGGGCGTCCCGGCAGATGCTTCACGTCGCGGGCATTGACCAGCCACGGGTCGAGTCCGTGTGCTTCGAGCAAGTAGAACACCGGTTTCCAGTAGTCCGACGTCGCTTCCATCACCACGCGTTCGACACCCGACTCGACGAGGTGGTTGGCCAGTTCGGTCAACGCCCGCGTCATCGTCGTATGGGTGGACACCTCCTGCATCCGTTTCCTCCGATTGCCCATAGCGGGAATCCGGACACAGCACACCACCTCGGCCTTGCCGATATCGAGGGCGGCGACCCGGGAGATGATCTGTTCCTCGTCGTGAGACTCGATCAGCATCGTGTTCTCCTCATCGACGCACACCGTGTGATCGGGGTGGTCGCCCGTGGGGGTCACCGGGGTGAAACAGAATCTAATCCTCGTGCTCTACAACCATCGGCAACAGTGAAGGGCCCGCGGCGTGACCCCCAACGCCCGGCTAGACGACGGCCTCGAAGGACCATAGTGGCACGGCGTCGACGGGCGACCACCACACCATTTTCACCCCGGAACGGGCGTCCCGACAGGGACATATTGGCTAGA
>NZ_JAALEG010000188.1 GCF_011058165.1 Rhodococcus aetherivorans | reverse complement strand
CCCCCGAAGCCGACGCGGCTGTGCACCGGATCCGTGCCGTCTACGACTCCGGCTACTCCGTGGGCCACTACGTCGTGGCCGACCGGGTGGCCCCGGCGGTCGACGCCGACCACGCCGCCGGCTTCACCGCGCAGGCCCTGGTCTCGGTGCTGGGGCTGCTCGAACCGCACGACGGCGAACTCGTGCTGACCAACCTCGTCGGCGCGACCGAGGAATCCGACCGGGTGGCCCACCCCATCGAGGAGCTGATACGTCAGTACTCCGCGGAGGCCGCACCCGAGCTGCCCACCCCGTGCGTCGTGCTGCGGATCACGGATGCGAAATCGGCTTCCCCCGAACAGGTCCGAGGACTCGCCGACCGTCCGTGGCCGGCCGGAGCCGCGGCACGCCGGGTCGACGGACTGCCCATCCTGGTGGTGGCGGACAACATCGTGCGCGGCGCCTACCGGGCCACCGGCTGGGAAGCGGCATCCCGCACCGAGGACAACGGCGGCACCATCCTCTACCGCTTCCTCGGCGACGCCGATCCCGAACTCGAGAAGCTCTTCGTCGACACCCGTCTGACGCCGGATCGGCTGGGACTCAAGCGCTGGCCGTCCCACGGCTGGGCGCCGCGGCTCACGCGGGCCCTGCCCCACCGGCCGAGGCCCTGACACTGCGGAACGGTTGACACTGCGGGGCGGTCCGGGCCGTGCCACCACGGCCCGGGCTTCCCTACTGTCGGCTGAGCCGGCTCACCTGCCGCTCGGGGTGAGAATGGGCTCGTGCAGGTCGTAGTAGTGCACGTCGCCGAGCAGGCGCATCTCCTCCTCCAGAAGCGGCCGCAGATCGTCGGGAATCTCCATCCGTTCGTGGGCCCGTGCCTCCTCCTCGGACGAGAAGTACACCGTCTCGACGTACCCGTCGTCACCGTAGGTGGCGAGCGTGCCGCCGATGATCTCGGGCCGCAGCTCATGTACCCGGTCCTGACCCTCGGCGAGCAGACTCTTCATCCGCCCGAGATCGGGGCAGTGCCCCTCCATGACCTGTACGAATCCTGCAGTGTCCGAGCCACCTTCCATCCACACCTCGACGTCACGGCAGTCGTGGACGGTGATCTCCCCGTCGAAGCACTGCTCGGCTTCGGCCCACCACGCGCCCTGCTCCGGACGTTCGCTGTTGCGGCGGGCCGCCTCCTCCGACTCGAACCGCGCCACCGACACGAAGGTGCCGTCGTCGCTGAATCCCGACGTGCTACCCAGATAGCCCACTGCGCCCGGGCGCAGCTCGTCCGTCCACCGCTGCAGGCAGGCCTTCAGTCCCTGCTCGTCGCGAACCGTCCCCTGCCAGACCTGAATGAACATCACTATCGCCTCCACGTGCGGGACAAGCCCGCACCCAACGGCTTCCGTGGCCGACCCGTCGCCGTCCACCGTCGGCGTCACCCGACGGCCGGCAATCGCGACCACCGTAGATTCAATGATTCGCCTGTGCCGGAGCACGGACAAGAGGGAGCGGGACCGGAACATGCGGAAATGCCGGAAGCCCCCCAACGAGGTTGGGGGGCTTCCGGTAACGGGTGTTCGGCGGTGTCCTACTCTCCCACACCCTGTCGGGTGCAGTACCATCGGCGCTGGAGGGCTTAGCTTCCGGGTT
>NZ_JAALEG010000187.1 GCF_011058165.1 Rhodococcus aetherivorans | reverse complement strand
GGGTTCGCGAAGATCAGGACGAGGATCGCCGCGACGATGCCGAGTGCACCGATGACCTGGAAGGCGGTCGCGTAGCCCTCGGCCGGGGTGGCCGCGTTGTCGACGAGCACGCCGGTGCCGTAGGGGGATCGCCCCCGCGCCGGGGCCGAAGGTCTCGAATCGGGCTAACGACATCGTGTCCGATTACGACATCCAACGCGACACGGCGGATCCGTCCGCCCCGACCAGGGGAGCGAAACGACATGGCAACAGGACTCGGAGTCACGATCGGTTCGGCGGACTCGGTGGCGGCCACCGCGTTCGATCGCGCCGACACGTACCGCCCGGTCGTCCTGTCCCGCGCCAGCGAGCTGCACCTTCCCGCCGACGACGCGCCGCACCTCGGTCGTCGTCCGGCCGCGCCGGGTTCGCTGGTGTTCACCGACTTCGTGAGCCGGGTCGGGGATCCGGTCGGTGTGCTCGCCGACAACGGGGCGTCGTACTCCGGGGAGGACCTCACCGCCACGGCGATCGGCTGCCTGGTGCACGAGGCGTCGCGTGACCTGCCGGAGGCGCCCACGATCACGGTGGCGCATCCGGCGCCGTGGGCCGGCTACACCGTCGATGCGTTGCGCGATGCGCTGTCGCGGGCCGGTCTGCCCGACGTGACGCTGATGCCCGAACCCGTCGCCGCGGTGCGCTGGCTCGACGCCGCCCAGGGCCCCCTCGGCGACGGCGTGGTCGTCGTCTACGACCTCGGCGCCCGCACTCTCGACGTCTCGGTGTTGCGCACCGGCGCCGAGCCGGTGCTCCTCGGCCGCCCGATCGGCAGCGAGGACGTGTGCGGCGGTCACCTCGACCACCTGGTCACCACCCATCTGCTGGACACCGTGCGCGACGACGTCCCCGACTTCGATCCGTTCGCCGCCCCCATGACGGCGGCGCTGGCGGAGCTGCGTGCCCGCGCGACGGCCGCGAAGGAACAGCTGTCGACCGACACCGAGACGGTCGTCACGATCGACCTGCCCGGCGTGCGGCGGGACGTGCGTCTCGTCCGCGACGAGTTCGAGGAACTCGCCCGCGGCCCGCTGCAGGCGTCGATCGCGCTGGTGCACGAGGCGCTGCGCGGCGCCGGGGTCGAGCCGTCCGACGTGGGGCGGGTGCTGCTCACCGGTGGCGGCGGCGCGATCCCCCTGGTCGCCGAGCTGATCTCGGCGGAGCTGGGCATTCCGGTGGTCGCCGGCCCGCGGCCCGCCCACACCGCCGCCCTCGGGGCGGCCCAGCCGCCGACGGTGAGCTCGGCGGCGGCCCAGCCGCCGACGGTGAGCTCCGCGGCGGCCCAGCCGATGGTGAGCTCCGCGGCCGCGGCGACCGTCGCCCCGCCGGCGGACGACGATGTGCCCACCACCGCGCTGCCCGTGACGACCCTGCACGACCGGCCGACCGAGACGGTCTCGCCGGTTCGCCCGGCGATCGTCCCGGCCCCGGCCGCCGCGACGGTAGCGCCGGCGCCTTCCCGTTCGCGGCGCTACGTGCTCGCCGGGGCCGCAGCCGCTGCGCTCGTCGTGCTCGGCGCGGGTGGTCTCGCGATGGGCACGCTCGGCACCTCCGACGCGTCGGAGACCGGTGCGGGCGTCGCCACCTCCGAGACCGTCCCGGGCGCGACCCCGGCCTCGGCGGGGGGCCCGGCGACGACCGCGACCACCGGGGCCGGCACGAGCGGCACTACCCCGGGTGCGGCACCGGGCACCCAGGCCGCGGCCACGGCGGCGACACCCGGGGCGCCGGGCGCCGTCGCCCCCGCCGGGAG
>NZ_JAALEG010000186.1 GCF_011058165.1 Rhodococcus aetherivorans | reverse complement strand
GCGGTACTCACTCCCCGATTCTGCCAGTGTTCCGAGCGCGCCCACCCGGCGACGCGCCACGGGCGACAGCGCATGCGAGCCGATAGATTCGACGCATGTCACCGCATTCGGTCGCCGTCCGGCCGCTTCCGGCCCGCCCGCTCCGCCGCTCGCTGTCGATGTCGGTGCCGATCCTGCTCGCGGCCCTGGCCTGGCTGGTGCTGCCCGGTTCGGCGACGGCCGAGCCGCCCTTCCGGCTTCCCCAGCCGATCACCGACACCGCCGGAGTACTGGATCCGGCAGCGACGGCGCAGATCCAGCAGGCAGCAGACGCGCTCTACGCCGAACACGGGGTGCAGTTGTGGGTGGCGTACGTGCCGACGTTCTCCGGACTGTCGTCCGACGACTGGACCGAGCGGACTGCGCAGGCCAGCAACTTCGGGACGGACACGGCCCTGCTCGCCGTGGCCACGCAGGACCGCGAGTACGCGCTGTGGACGCCGAACGCCCTGTCCGGGGTCACCGCGTCCGAACGGGACGCCATCAGCGCGGACCGGATCGTGCCGCAGTTGCGTAGCCAGGACTGGGCCGGGGCCGCGGTGGCGGCGGCCGAGGGTCTCGACGCGGCGTTGTCGGCGTCGGGTTCCGGCTCCGGCACCACGCTGCTCGTCGGCGGCGGAGTGATCGCGGCCGGGGCCGGGGGGGTGTACCTGTACTCCCGGCGCGCGAAGCGCAAGCGGGCCGAGGCGGGCGCCCAGGCGGCGGCGGCCACCGACCCGACCGACACCGACGCGCTGCGCGAGCTGCCGCTCGAGGGCCTCGAGCTGTACGCCCAGAAGATCCTGGTCGAGACGGACAACGCCGTTCGCTCGAGCGCCGAGGCGCTCGAGCTGGCGCGCGGAGAGTTCGGCGATGCCGCGGTCCAGCCGTTCGACCGCGCCTATCGACAGGCGCAGTCGGCTCTGGCGTCCGCGTTCGAGATCCGGCAGCGGCTCGACGACGCCATCCCCGAGACGCCCCAGCAGCAGCGCGACATGCTCGTGCAGTTGATCTCGTCGTGCGGCCAGGCCGACCGGGAACTCGACGCGCAGGTCGAGGCGTTCGACCGGATGCGCGACCTCCTGCTCGACGCACCCGCCCGCCTCGACGCGCTCACACAGCGCGCGATCGCGTTGCGCGCGCGGTTGCCCCAGGCCGAGGCGACGCTGACCGAGCTGCGAACGGAGTTCCCGGCCGGCGCGCTCGCCCCGATCACGGACAACGTGACGCTGGCGCAGGACGAGATCGAGTTCGCCGAGAAGTCCGTCGATCAGGGCCGCACCGCGGTGGCACGTCCTGTCGGCGAGCAGGGCGACGCCGTGCGAGCCATCCGCGAAGCGGAGGGTGCTCTCGGGCACGCTGCCACGATGCTCGACGCAGTCGACCACGCCGCCGACGACATCCGGCGGGCGATCGCGACGTTGCCGGCCGCGATGGCCGACGCCGCACAGGGCATCGCCGACGCCGAACAGCTCGCCGCCGCGGGTGGTGCGGAACTCGCCGAGGCCCGCAAGGCCGCGCAGGCGGCCCTCGACCACGCCCGGGCGGACATGAACACCGACCCGCTGGGCAGTTTCACCCGGGTCGTGGAAGCGGACGCACGACTCGACGCGCTGCGCGATCGGACCCGTCAGGCGCAGGAGGAGGCGCAGCGCACCCGCCGGCGCCTCGAACAGGATCTGGGGGCGGCTCGATCGCAGGTCACCGCCGCGGCGGACTTCATCGGGACGCGGCGCGGTGTGATCGGCGCCGAGGCCCGCACCCGGCTGTCCGAGGCGCAGCGCCACCTGGACGCCGCGCAGCGGCTCGCCGCGCAGGAACCGGGGCAGGCGCTGCAGCACGCTCAGGCGGCCGCGACCCTCGCGGCGAACGCGCTGCGCGCAGCGCAGAACGACGTGCAGCGCTGGGAGCGTCAGCAGCGTCCGCCCCGCGGCGGCGCCTCCGGCGGCAATATCGCGGGTGCGGTGCTCGGCGGAATCCTCATCAACAGCATCCTGACCGGTGGCCGCGGGGGCGGCTTCGGGGGCGGCTGTCTCTTATA
>NZ_JAALEG010000185.1 GCF_011058165.1 Rhodococcus aetherivorans | reverse complement strand
CTCGTCGGCTCGGACCCGTGAATAAGAGACACGAGTTGAATCTGGTTGCGTTCGCGGGGTTTCCAGTCCTGTCGGCTGGTGCGTGACGCTAGCCAACATCCAACACTATCGGTGGGGCTCGTGCACAGGGGGCCGCTGGGATTCGCGTCGGCTCGTGGTCGGCGGTGGGGTCTGTGCGGCGCAGCCGCTCCTTCGGGTTCGGTTTTCGGCCGGCCTCGCGGTGGCGGCAGACCGTAGGGGTGTGGCGGATATGGCGGCGGCCCGAGCCGGGGCCGTGAGGGGCGTCCGGCTCGGGCCGTGTGTCAGCGGATCTCGCAGCACTGTCGGCATTCCCACCCTTGGGGACGGAGAAGGCAGGTTCGTCGTTCTTCGCAGAGCCAGCAGGTCTGGTTCGCTTTTTCGGCTTCGCCGCGCTCCTGTGCTGCGGCTTTCTCATGTTCGGCTGTGCGGCGTTCTCGCTCGGTGTCCAGGTCGTTGCGCTGGGCCGCGGTGGGTAGTGCGCGCATCATGCGGTAGGCGGCGGCGGTGCCTGCGTCTCGTTCTGCGAGGTCGGCGGCGGTGTAGCTCGGGGGTCGGTCGGCTTCTTGCAGCATGGGTCCGAAGATCGTGCGGCAGGTCTGGCAGGGGGTGAGTTCGTCGGTGACGGGCTGTGTGCATCCGGGGATGATGCACTCGGCGAACAGGGATTCGGCGGTCATGGCGTCCTCGCGGCGAGTGGGGACCGGCGGCCGCGAGGGGGTCGCGGCCGCCGGATTGTGGGTTACTGACCTGGGCGGATGGGGGTGTGGGCGTCCTCGGCGCGGGCGTCGGTGATCTTGTCGTAGGGCAGTCGGTCGGTCCAGCTGTAGGCGGTGGCGACGGTGACCGACTTTGCGTTGACTCGGATCACCTTGTGCCAGGTGCCGGAGCAGTTGACGAAGCATCCGGGGCGTAGGTCGGCGCGGCTGTAGAGCTTGGGGCCGTCGGTGGCGTCCTGTTCGGCGCGTACTGCGGTCCAGTATTCGATGTCGCGCTCGAGTTCGGCTTTGTTGAGTTCGAGCTGGTGTATGTGGTTGCTGGTCTCGGCGGTGTGTCCGGCAGCGCGGTACTTGGTGAGGTGGCGTTCGATGCTGCGTAGTTCGGCGCTCTGTCGTTCGATGCGGCGGTGGATCACTGCGGGGGTGTAGCGGTGATCGGTGCTGCGGGCGGCGATGCGGGCGGATTCGGCGGCTGAGCGGGCGGCGTCGTCGGCTTCGATCGCGGCGCGGGCGGTGGTGTGGGCGCGGTCGAGGGCGCGGCGGTGGCGTCGTTCGCTGTGATGTCCCACTTTGATGGGTTCTCCGCCTTCGGGCAGTGCGGCACAGGCGTGGTGGTGGCGTGCGTGGGCGGCGTCGGCGGCGGTGGCCTTGCGTTCGGCCTTGGCTGCGAGGGCGGCGGCGCGGTCGGTCAGACGCTCGTTGCGGTCGTGGTGGGCGTCGGTGCCGTCGCGGAGGGTGGTGTCGATGTCGGTTTCGACGTCGTATCCGGCGGCGCGCAGGGCGGCGGCGGTGTGTTCGATGCGGGCGAGGTGGGGGGCGCGGTCGCGGCTGTGCGGGATGTACCAGGCGGTGATGCTGCGTCCCCATTTCCAACCTGCGGTTTTGAGGATCGGGGCGGTGCCGTCGCCTTTGCTGGTGCCGTCGATGATCGTGCCTGCTGTGGGGGTGTGCGTGATGGTGAGCATGTGCGCGTTTCCTGTTCGGGTCGGTAGTGCGCGCCGGTGGGGAGTCGCGGTGACTCCCCACCGGCGCGGAGTGTGGATCAGTACTCGGCGATGAAGACCGGCCAGTGGGGACCGGGGCGGGTGGTCCAGCGGAGGATCGGCCGCCAGTAGGTGGTGGTCCGGTAGGCGCGTTCCTCGTGGTGGGGGCACATGACCCACTCGCCGTCGGTGTGGGTGGCTTCGGTGGTGCAGCCGTTGTAGTCGCACCACTGGTCGGGAAGCTCGAGTGTCTGGACGGGGGCGGGAGTGGTCATCGCGTCTTTCCTTCCGGGGTGGTCGGTCAGCTGAGGCCGGATTCGATTGCGGCGCTGATTTCGTCCTCGGTCATGCCTGCGGCACGGGCGGCGGCCTTGGTGTCGCGGGACTCGGCCAGGACTACGGAGATGTCCTTGCCGGTCGAGATGTTCTCGAGCAGGGCATCGATGTCGCGGCCGAGGTTGTGGAGCTTCGCGGTGATCTCTTCCTTGTCCATGCCTCTAGTTTACATCTGTTTTGATGATTTTTCGATGTTTCATTGGTGCTTTTCCGGTGCTTTTCTGGTGATGCCGGTCACACGTTTTATGGGTCTGACCTGCGGTTTTTCGGGTGTAACGGGTGGTTCGATGGCGGTGGTGGAGCGGGTACCTCGGTCGGTCGGTGCGCCCTGGTGAACCGGGCGCGGTGACTGCCGGGCAAGGGCGGGTTTTCCCTTGCTCGGTGGTCGGCGGGTCCGGTAGGGCCGTGGGTGGCG
>NZ_JAALEG010000184.1 GCF_011058165.1 Rhodococcus aetherivorans | reverse complement strand
CCGTCGGCCCGTACAGGTTCAGCATCGTCCGCCCCCCGGCGAACCGCTCGACCAACTCGGCTCCGACCGCCTCCCCGGCCACCGCCAGCACCTCGACCGACGTCAATGCCGCCGGCTCCAGCGTCGACAACGCGGCGGGGGTGACGACGAGGTGGCTGACCTGGGCCGCGCGAAGCCGGTCGGCGAGTTCGGCGCCGCCGACCACCGTGGGCGGTACGACCACGAGCCGCGCGCCGACCGCGAACGCGGCGAGCTGTTCGAACACCGCGGCGTCGAAGCTCGGCGAGGCGATGTGCGCGATCCGGGCCTGCGCGGTCAGCGCCAGGGTTTCCCGCTGCGCGGCGACGAGGTTGCCCAGTCCGCGGTGGGTGACGGCGACCGCCTTCGGGGTGCCGGTCGAGCCGGACGTGTAGATCAGGTAGGCGGGATCGTCCACGTGCACGGCCGCGGCGCGCGGCCGCTGCGGGACGAGTGCGAGACGCGTGTCGGCGTCCGGGCCGTCGAGCACCAGCCACCCGACCGAGCCGGGCAGGCGGTCGTGGTGCGCGGTCACGGTGACGCCCAGGACGGCCCCGGAATCGGCGAGCATGTACTCGATCCGTTCCTGCGGGTGCCGCGGGTCGACGGGCACGAACGCCGCTCCGGTCCGTGCGACCGCCCAGACCGCGAGCACCGATTCGAACGATCGGGTCAGTGCCAGGGCGACGAGGGTGCCGGGACCGGCGCCGCGCGCGGTGAGCGCGTCGGCGAGCAGCGCCGCGCGGGCGTCGAGCTCGCGATAGGTGACCTGCCGGTCGTCGGTGACCACGGCGACGGCGTCGGGTCGCGCGGCCGCGGCGGCGTGCAGCAGCTCGGGCAGGGTCACCGGGGTGACGGGCTGCGGGCCCGCGCTGGTGCGCAGGTCGTCGGCCTCCTGCGCGTCGAGCAGGTCGACGTCGCCGATCGCGGCGTGCGGGTTCTCGGCGACCGCCGTCAGCAGCCGGCCGAAGCGGGCGGCGAGGGTCCGCGCGGTGCCGTCGTCGAACAGGTCGGTGGCGTAACCGAGCGTCACCTCGAGACCGGCGGGTTCGCCGTCGGCGGTCGTGCGTTCGCGCAGTGTCAGGCTCAGGTCGAAGGGTGAGGCCTCGTGGGCGACGTCCTGCAGCTCGATGCGCAGGCCCGCGACCTCGAGCTCCGGCTCCTCGAAGTTCGCCAGCGCGAGCGAGACCTGGAACAGCGGGTGGTGCGCGGTGGACCGGGCCGGGCGCACCGCCTCGACCACCTGATCGAACGGCAGGTCGGCGTGGGCGAACGCGGCCAGGTCGGCCTCGCGCACCTGCGCCACCAGGTCGGCGAAGGCGACGTCCGGCCGCACCGGGGTGCGCAGGACCACGGTGTTGACGAACATCCCGACCAGGTCGTCGAGTTCGGCGGCGCCGCGGCCGGCCACCGCGGTGCCCACCGCGATGTCGTCGCCGGCGCCGAGGCGGGACAGCAGCGCCGCGAGCGCGGCGTGCAGGGTCATGAACATCGTGGCGTGTTCGGTGGCGGCGACGGCCCGCAGCCGGGCGTGCACGTCGGCGTCGACGGCGAGGTCCACGTCGGCGCTCGCCATGGACTGCACGGCCGGGCGCGGCCGGTCGGTGGGCAGGGTGATGCGGTCCGGGAGCCCGGCGAGGGTCTCCACCCAGAATTCGCGCTGTTGCGCGGCCGTCGATTGCGGATCGGTCTCGTCGCCGAGGATGTCGCGCTGCCACAGCGTGTAGTCGGCGTACTGCACCGGCAGCGGCGCCCACGCCGGGGCCGCACCCGCGGTGCGGGCGGCGTACGCGGCGATCAGGTCCCGGGCCAGCGGCGCCACCGACACCCCGTCCGCGGCAATGTGGTGCAGCACCAGCACCAGCACGTGCTCCTCCGCGCCCAGACGCAGCACCCGGGCCCGCACCGGCAGGTCCACGGTCAGGTCGAAGCCGGCCCCGGCGAAGCCCGCCACGGCGGCATACACGTCGGCAGGTGCCTCGGTGAGGTCGAGGGGGACGCCGGCGTCGACGGCCACCTGGTGCGGGCCTTCCGCGTCGGCGGGGAACACGGTGCGCAGGCTCTCGTGCCGGTCGGTCACGTCCCGCCATGCCGTGGTCAGGGCCGCGGCGTCGAGGGGCCCGGACAGGCGCAGCGCCACCGGGATGTTGTACGCCGCGGAGGTGGGGTCGAGCTGGTTGAGCACCCACATGCGCTGCTGCGCCGGGCCGAGGGGCACGCGGGCCGGCCGGGGCCGGGCCGTGAGGGCGATCCGCGGGGCGGGACGCTCGAGCAGCCGCACGGCGAGCCCCGCGGGGGTGGGCGCCTCGAACAGGTCGCGCACCGCCAGGGCGGAGCCCGCGGAGTTCAGGCGGGCGACGACGCGGGTGGCGTCGAGGGAGTTGCCGCCCAGGTCGAAGAACGAATCGTCGATCCCGACCTGCGCGAGGCCGAGCACCTGCGCGAACGCGGCGACCACCGCCTCCTCCGTCGGTGTGCGCGGTGCGCGCC
>NZ_JAALEG010000183.1 GCF_011058165.1 Rhodococcus aetherivorans | reverse complement strand
CCCCACGTGCAGCTCGCATGTACTTCGCGGTAAGATGCGCGACCCGGCACGCGGTGTCACCCTCGGGGCACACCCCTCTTCCCCATCTGGAGATGTCCCTTGCTCGACCACGTGCACAAGAAGTTGAAGTCGACCCTGGACCCGATCGGCTGGGGTCCCGCGGTGAAGTCGGTGGCCGGACGCGCCGTCCGCAACCCCCAGGCCGTCACCGCCGCCACGACGGAATACGCGGGCCGGCTGGTGAAGATCCCCGCGGCGGCCACCCGCGTGTTCAACGCCGACGATCCCAAGCCGCCGATGCCGCTCGACCCGCGGGACCGCCGTTTCTCCGACACCGCCTGGCGGGAGAACCCCGCGTACTTCTCGCTCCTGCAGAGTTATCTCGCCACGCGGGCCTACGTCGAGGAACTCACCGACGCCGGGGCCGGCGATCCGCTGCAGGACGGCAAGGCTCGCCAGTTCGCGAACCTGATGCTCGACGTGCTGGCCCCGTCGAACTTCCTGTGGAATCCGGGCGTGCTCACCCGCGCATTCGAGACGGGCGGGGCAAGCCTGCTGCGCGGCGCCCGATATGCCGTGCACGACGTGCTCAACCGCGGCGGCCTGCCGCTGAAGGTGGACTCGGACGCGTTCACCGTCGGCGAGAACCTCGCGGCCACCCCGGGCAAGGTGGTCTATCGCAACGACCTGATCGAGCTGATCCAGTACACGCCGCAGACCGAGCAGGTGCATGCGGTGCCGATCCTCGCCGCGCCGCCGTGGATCAACAAGTACTACATCCTCGATCTCGCACCCGGTCGCAGCCTCGCCGAGTGGGCGGTCCAGCACGGCCGCACCGTGTTCATGATCTCGTACCGGAACCCGGACGAGTCGATGCGGCACATCACCATGGACGACTACTACGTCAACGGCATTGCCGCCGCGCTGGACGTGGTCGAGGAGATCACCGGGTCGCCGAAGATCGAGGTGCTGTCCATCTGCCTCGGTGGCGCGATGGCCGCGATGGCCGCCGCGCGCGCATTCGCCGTCGGCGACAAGCGCGTGACCGCCTTCACCATGCTCAACACCCTGCTCGACTACAGCCAGGTCGGGGAACTCGGGTTGCTGACCGATCCGTCCACGCTGGACCTCGTCGAGTTCCGGATGCGGCAGCAGGGCTTCCTGTCCGGCAAGGAGATGGCCGGCAGCTTCGACATGATCCGCGCGAAGGACCTCGTCTTCAACTACTGGGTCTCGCGGTGGATGAAGGGCGAGAAGCCTGCGGCCTTCGACATCCTCGCGTGGAACGAGGACAGCACGAGCATGCCCGCGGAGATGCACTCGCACTACCTCCGGTCGCTGTACGGCCGCAACGAGCTGGCCGAGGGCCTCTACGTGCTCGACGGACAGCCTCTGAACCTGCACGACATCACGTGCGACACCTACGTCGTCGGCGCGATCAACGACCACATCGTGCCCTGGACATCGTCGTACCAGGCGGTGAACCTGCTGGGCGGTGACGTGCGCTACGTGCTCACCAACGGCGGGCACGTCGCCGGCGCGGTGAACCCGCCCGGCAAGAAGGTGTGGTTCAAGGCCGTCGGGGCGCCGGACGCCGAGACCGGCTCGCCGCTGCCCGCGGATCCGCAGGTCTGGGACGACGCGGCCACCCGTTACGAGCACTCGTGGTGGGAGGACTGGACGGCCTGGTCGAACAAGCGCGCCGGGGAGCTGGTGTCACCGCCGGCAATGGGCAGCGCCGCCCACCCGCCGCTCGAGGACGCTCCGGGCACGTACGTCTTCAGCTGAGGACTTGCGCGTTAGCATTCATCTTGCTAACCTGCTAACAGCGTCCTCCGAGGCGCCCTCACACACCCGAACGGAAGGTACGCCATGACCACCGCCAAGACCCCCGTCGACGCCGCTGTCGCCAAGACCACCGCCGACACCGCCAAGGCCAACGAGGCTGCTGCCAAGGCCACCGCGGACGCCACCGCCGCCGCTCAGAAGATCGCCGAGTCGGCCACCACCGCCGCGAACCAGGCCACCGCCGAATTCACCAAGGCTCTCGACGAGAGCGCCGCCCGCCTGAGCGAGTTCAACGACAAGGTCGTCGACGCTGCCAAGCAGAGCGGCAACCTCACCGTCGACACCTACGAGCGCGCCGTCACCAGCCTGCTCGACCTGCAGGAGAAGATCGCCTCCGCCACCCCGATCGCCTGGGTCGAGGACCTCACCAAGGCGCAGGTCTCCTTCGCCCGTGAGCTCACCACCACGGTGACCACCACCGCACGCGATCTCCTCAAGTGATCGATTGTGCGTCTCTTCCGACGCGATCGCGTCGGAAGAGGGGCACCACGCACCGGGCGCCGGTTCAATGAACCCCATGAACGCCCTGCAGACCGTCGCGATCGCCGCCGCCCCGTTCCGTCTCGGGGCGGCGGCGATCGCCGGCTGGAGCACCTACCTGGCCACCCTGAGCCGACGCGGCGCGCACCCGCTCGACGTCGCCGGCGACATCGCCGACTGGTGGCGCGTGCTCACCGACCGCGAACCCCCGCGCTGGGCCCACCCGTGGCCCGTCGCGCACTCCTGGCCGCTCGCCCGGCTGCGTGACTGCAGCGACCCCGACGCTCCCGCCCCCGAGGC
>NZ_JAALEG010000182.1 GCF_011058165.1 Rhodococcus aetherivorans | reverse complement strand
GTAGGTCATCCGCGCCCAGGTGGCGATGGCGTCGCGTTCGGCGAGCAGGTCGTCGGCGGAGGTGGGGGTGCGGAAGAACGGCATGGTCACCCCGCCGTTGCCGGTGTCGGTGGGACAGGTGAGGGTGTCGACGTGCTCGCCGGTGTGCAGCGCGTCGTAGAGGCGCGCCGTCATGCGGATGGAGTTGCGGAACGCCGGATGGTTGGTGAAGTCCTTGACGCGCTCGCCGTGCAGGTAGATTTCGCGACCGTCGTCGATCGACGCGATGTACTCGTCGCCGGTCATCGGCCGCGAAGCGAAGGTCTGCTGCTGATTGGCCGGGTGGTCCGCGGCGACGTTCACCTTCGACCGGTCGACGGTGCCGGTAGCGGGGGCTGCTTCGGTGGTGGTCATGGTCTTCCCTTCGAAAGAGGTGGGAGCGGGGTCAGGAGGCAGTGCGGGCGAGCTGCGAGGGCAGTGGGGTGAATGTGGTGGTGGCGTCGAACCATCCGCTGTGCGGATCGTCGAGGCACCCGTTCCACGCGGTCGAGCCGGACCGGTCCCCGAGGTCGTGGAAGGTGCTGCGGAAGAACAGGAGCGGGTCCTTCTCGGCGTCGACGGAGGCGTCGACGATCTCGCCGACGAAGATGACGTGGTCGCCGCCGTCGTATTCGGCCCACGGGCGGCAGATCAGGGTGGCCGCGTTGCCGAGGAGGGCGGGTGCGATTCCGGTGTCGTCCCATGTCGGCGCGACGGCCTGCGGTCTGCCGGCGAAATGCAGTGCGGTGGAGAGCTGGTCGGCCGCCAGGATGTTCACGGCGAACGGCGCGTCGTCGAGGTAGCCGCACGCCTTCGACGTCCGCGTCAGCGTCACCTGGCACAACCTCGGCTCCAGCGAGATGGCGGTGAAGGCCGTGACCGTGGCCCCGTGCGGAGCGCCCTCGGCGTTGGCGCACGTGACCACAGTGACCCCGCTGGCGAACTGACCGAAGATGTTGCGAAGTGCTCGCTGGTCCATGAGGAGACCGCCTTTCTGCACGATGTGCGATCGCAGGTCGATCCGGAACGAGAACCAACGTATGACCCGGATCACACCCCGTCGATCCGCATTGCGAAGGTGCGATCCGCATTGCGAAGCGGGCTCGGAACGCACCGGATCATCCGGGCGGCACGTGACTGTCGTCACAGTACGGTGCTAGCGTGGGGAGCTGCCCACATACCGGCACGGCACCAGTTGGGAGGGTTGGAAGGGCGAATGCGAGCACCGGAAAGCCGCGGCTTCACGGACTGGGACGAAGTGCACGACGTGGTGTCCCAGGCGTACTTCCCGCACCAGCTGACGCTCCTCAGCCGCGGGCCCGCCGCCCGCACGTCGCTGGAATCGACCCAGCTCGGCGCCGCGCGGCTGGCGCGGATCGGCTTCGGCGTGGACGTGTCGATCCGTTCCGAGCATCCCGGCGCGTACGGCATCAACATCCCCCTGACCGGGCACCTGGTCACCGCCGTCGGCCGCGACGAGGTCGTGTCGGCTCCCGGGCTGGCGACGGTCTGCCCTCCCGACACCCCCACCGTCATCACCCGGTGGAGCAGTTCGTGCGAGATCATCGGGTTCAAGGTCGACCGCGACTACATGCAGCGCGAGATGGACCGCCTGCTCCCCCGTCCGGGTAGGCAGCTGCCCGCGCAGCTGGATCTGCGGGCGGGAGCGGGGGCCGACTGGCTGCGCCTCGTCCGAGCGGTCGCCGACGAGTCGCTGCGGGACAACGTCCTGCTGCGCAGCGTCCAGGTGGCCGAACAACTTTGCCGCGCCGTCACGACCGCGCTCGTGCTCGCCGCCGCACCGGACGACGGTGACGGCCCGACCGGGGTGCGGCCACGGATCGTCAAACGGGTGATGGACGCGGTCCAGCAGGATCCGGCGCGCCCGTGGACCGCCGCGGAGATGGCCGAGCTCGTCGGCGTCAGCGTCCGCCGCATCCAGCAGGGCTTCCGCGAGTGCGTCGGCATGACGCCGATGGAGTATCTCGCCGACGTCCGGCTCGAGCGGGTGCACACCGATCTGTCCCGAAGCGATTCCAGTGCAACGGTATCCGATGTCGCCCTCCGCTGGGGCATCATGCACACCGGGCGGTTCGCCGCCGCGTACCGGCGCAAGTTCGGCGCCAGCCCGTCCGAGACGCTGCGCGGCGGGACCGCCTGACCTACAGGCGACGTCGTCGCCGGTGTGTCCTTCGGGCGGCTGGAACAGCCCAAAGGACGCACCGGCGGCGCAGCCGCGTCAGGCCAGCGCGCGCAGGCGCGGCGCGAGGTCGCGCTCGAACAGGTCGAGGAAGCGCCGCTGATCGTGCCCCGGCGCGTGGAACACCAGATGGTTCAGCCCCGCGTCGACATACGCCGCGACCTTCTCCACCGCCTCGTCCGGATCCGACGCCACGATCCACCGCTTGGCCACCTGTTCGATCGGCAGCGCATCGGCCGCCGCCTCCATCTGCACCGGATCGTCGATGCTGTGCTTCTGCTCCGCCGTCAGCGACAACGGCGCCCAGAACCGGGTGTTCTCCAGCGCCCGCTCCGGATCGGTGTCGTAGGAGATCTTGATCTCGATCATCTTGTCGATCGCCCCGGCGTCCCGCCCGGCCTTGCCCGCACCCTCGGCCACCGCCGGCAACAACTTCCCGGTGTAGAGCTCCATCCCCTTACCCGAGGTGCAGATGAACCCGTCCCCCGCCCGGCCCGCATACCGCG
>NZ_JAALEG010000181.1 GCF_011058165.1 Rhodococcus aetherivorans | reverse complement strand
CGCCGCCCGCGCCCCCGACCCGGCATGCGACTCGAGCCGCGCCGCCAACCCCGCCACCGTCGACGCCTCGAACACCGTACGCACCGGCACCGACGCCTCGAGCGCCGCCCCGATCCGCGCCACCACCTGCGTCGCGATCAACGAATTCCCACCCAACGCGAAGAAATCGTCGTCCGCCCCGACCCGCTCGACCCCGAGCACCTCGGTGAACACCGACGCCACGATCTGCTCCACCGGCGTGACCGGCGCCCGGAACACCGCCGCCTCGAACACCGGCTCCGGCAACGCCCGCCGATCCAGCTTGCCCGACGCATTCGTCGGCAACGCCGCCAACACCATTACCGCATCGGGCACCATGTACCCCGGCAACACCTCGCCCACCGCCGCCGACAACTGCCGCACATCGACCTGCACACCCGCCGCCGGCACCACATACCCCACCAACTGCTGGCCCAGCTCGGTCTCCCGCACCAGCACCACCGCCTGCGCCACCTGCGGCTGCACCGACAACGCCGCCTCGATCTCCCCCAGCTCGATCCGCAGACCCCGCACCTTGACCTGGAAATCGGTCCGACCGAGGTAGTCCAGCTCACCACCGGCGGTCCACCGCACCAGATCCCCCGTGCGATACAACCGCGACCCGTCCCCGGCGAACGGATCGGCCACGAACCGCTCCGCCGTCAGATCGGACCGGCCGACGTACCCGCGCGCCAACTGCACCCCGGCCAGATACAGCTCACCGGCCACCCCCACCGGCACCGGCCGCAACCGCCCGTCGAGCACATACACCCGGCTGTTCCACACCGGCGCCCCGATCGGCACCGCCACCACGTCCGCATCGACCACCTCGTGGAACGTCACATCCACCGCAGCCTCGGTCGGACCGTACAGATTGTGCACCCCCACCCGCGGCAACTCGCCCCGCAACCGCTGCGCCACCGCCCCCGGCAACGCCTCGCCCGACGCGAACACCCGACGCAACGACCCGCACCCCGACGCCACCCCGGCACCGAGGAACGCCGCCAACATCGACGGCACGAAATGCACCGTCGTCACCGACTCCCGACCGATCACCTCCGCCAGATACCGCGGATCTCGATGACCATCCGGCACGGCGATCACCAACCGCGCACCAACCTGCAACGGCCAGAACAACTCCCACACCGACACATCGAACGTCACCGGCGTCTTCTGCAACACCACATCCGAACCGTCGAGCCCGTACCGGCCCTGCATCCACACCAACCGGTTCACGATCGCCGTATGCGAGACCGCCACACCCTTCGGCCGCCCCGTCGACCCCGACGTGAAGATCACATACGCCGGATGCTGCGGTCGCAACACCGCCACCCGCTCCGACTCGGCCACCGGCGCATCCGAGAACCCCGACACCTCGACCTCGTCGATGCACAGCACCGAGCGGCCGCCGACAACGGTGACACCGTCACGCGAGGCGGACAGGACAACCACCGGATCGGCGGTATCGACGACGTGCGCGATCCGCTCGGCCGGCAGATCCGGATCCACCGGCACGTACGCCCCACCGGCTTCGAGCACGGCATAGATGCCGACCAGCATCTCGACCGAACGCCGCATCGCCAGCGCCACCAACGACTCCGGCCCCACCCCCTGGGACATCAGATAACGCGCCACCCGACGAACACGCGACGCGAACTGCGCATACGTCAGCACCTCACCACCGGCACCGACAACCGCGACCGCATCCGGCGTCCGTGCCACCTGCGCCTCGAACAACGACACCAACGACGCAGCCGTATCCACCGGGTGTGCCGTGGCGTTGACCGCCTCGACCACGAACGACCGCTCCACCGCCTCCAACAGCGGCAGATCACCCACCGCGACCGACGGATCCGCCACCGCACCCGCCAACACGCGCACGAACCGCTCCGCAAACCGCGACACGGACTCCCCATCGAACAAATCCGTCGCATAGACGATGTCCGCCGCGTAGTGGCTGCCGCCATCCGGATCCACGGTGTCGACGAGGGTGAGCTGGAGGTCGAACTTGGCTGCCACGGTGTCGATTTCGACACCCGAGAGGGACAGGTCACCGAGTTCGAACTCGGGTGTGGCGAGGTTCTGAAACACCAGGGAGACCTGGAAGAGCGGCGAATGCGCTTGCGAACGAACCGGGTTGAGCACCTCGACGAGACGCTCGAACGGCACGTCGGCATGGCCGAACGCACCCAGGTCCGTCTCCCGCACCCGCGCCAGCAGATCCGCGAACGACTCCCCCGAATCGATCCGGGCCCGCAGCACCAGGGTGTTGACGAACATGCCGACCAGCTCGTCGAGTTCGGCCTCACCGCGTCCCGCGATCACCGTTCCGACAGCGACGTCGTCCGTCGCGGCCAGGCGCGCCAGCGTCACCGCCAGCGCAGCGTGCACCACCATGAAGCCGCTCGTGCCGGTGCGGCGCCCCAGTGCGTCGATTCCGGACTGTAGATCCGCGCCGATCTCGAAGAGGTGATCCGCGCCGCGATACGACGCCACCGGCGGCCGTGGCCGGTCGGTGGGCAGCTCCAGGCTGTCGGGCAGATCGGCCAGCTGGTCCCGCCAGTAGTCGAGCTGGCGCGAGATCAGCGACTGCGGGTCGGTCTCGTCGCCGAGCACCTCACGCTGCCACAGGGTGTAGTCGGCGTACTGCACCGGCAGCGGCGCCCACGCCGGCGCCTCGCCGCGGCTGCGCGCCGCATACGCCACCATCACGTCGCGGG
>NZ_JAALEG010000180.1 GCF_011058165.1 Rhodococcus aetherivorans | reverse complement strand
GCCCGCACCCGCTGTTCTCCGCGTTCATCGCAGCCGCGCTGCGGTACAAGGCCGCCGAGCGCCTGCCCGTGGACGTGCACGGCGACGACGCGGACGAGGTCGACGTGGACGGCGGCGACGCGGTGGTCACCACGTCCGAGAACGCCACCGCCGGCGGCAAGTAGCCGACCGTGACGCAGCGACACGAGTTCCGGACGCTGTCCACGCGCCGGATCTACACCGGCGCGATCGTGTCGCTGCGTGTGGACCGGGTCGCCATGCCCGACGGGCACGAGGCCGAACGGGAGGTGGTCGAACACCACGGCGCCGTCGCGATCGCCGCGGTCGACGAGCAGGACCGGCTGATCCTGATCCACCAGTACCGCCACCCGCTCGGGCACCGCCTCTGGGAGCTGCCCGCCGGGCTGCTCGACGCGCCCGGCGAGGACCCGCTCGACGCGGCCCGCCGGGAACTCGCCGAGGAGACCGGCCTGGCCGCCGCCCGCTGGGACCTGCTCGTCGACCTCGCCCTCTCGCCGGGATTCACCGACGAGGCCGTGCGCGTGTACGCGGCCCGGGACCTGTCCGAGGCCGACCGGCCCGACCCCGAACACGAGGAGGCGGACCTCGAGATCCGCCGCGTCCCCGTCGACGAGGCCGTCGCCATGGTGCTCGGCGGCCGGATCGTCAACGCCACCGCCGTGTCGGGGATCCTCGCCCTCGCCGCCACCCGCCGCGACGCGGGCGCCCTGCGCCCCGCCGGGGCCGAGTGGCCCGACCGGCCCCGCGCCCTGCTGCGCACCAAGCGCGACGGGAACTGACGCGGTGCTCGCCCGCCAGCTCGACGCCTACCTCGACCACCTCACCGTCGAGCGCGGCGCCGCCCCCAACACCCTGGCGTCCTACCGGCGCGACCTCACCCGCTACCTCGACCACCTCACCGACCGCGGCATCGACGACCTCGCCGACGTCCGTGAAGAGCACGTCGGCGACTTCGTCACCGCGCTGCGCCGAGGCGACCCCGACCGCGGCAGGCCCGCCCTCGCGGCCAGCTCCGCCGCCCGCGCCCTCGTCGCCGTGCGCGGACTGCACCGCTTCGCCACCACCGAAGGCCGCACCCCCGTCGACGTCGCCCGCGCCGTCAAACCCCCCGCCGCGGGCCGGCGCCTGCCCAAGGCCCTGTCCGTCGCCGACGTGCTGGCCATCCTCGGCTCCGCGGGCACCAGCGCCGACGGGCCGCGCGACCTGCGCGACCGGGCGCTGCTCGAACTGCTGTACTCCACCGGGGCACGCATCTCCGAGGCCGTCGGCCTCGACGTCGACGACCTCGACACCACCAACCGGTCGGTGCTCCTGCGCGGCAAGGGCGGCAAGCAACGCGTCGTGCCGGTCGGCCGGCCCGCCCTGGCCGCCGTCGACGCCTATCTCGTGCGGGGCCGGCCCGCGCTGGCCACCGGCCGCACCCCCGCACTGTTCCTCAACGCCCGCGGCGGCCGCCTGTCCCGGCAGAGCGCCTGGCAGGTGCTGCAGACCGCCGCCACCCGCGCCGGGGTCACCGCCGCCGTCTCCCCGCACACCCTGCGCCACTCCTTCGCCACCCACCTCCTCGACGGCGGCGCCGACGTGCGCGTGGTGCAGGAACTGCTCGGCCATGCCTCGGTGACCACCACACAGATCTACACGCAGGTCACAGCCGGTGCGCTGCGCGAGGTGTGGGCCGGGGCCCACCCCCGCGCCCGATAGCGCCCGCGACGGCAGGGCGTGTCCACGGCGCCATCGCACCACCCGAAGCGGTAGCGTTGATCCGACAGCCGAGCGAGCAGGACAGGGGGAGCAGGGGATAGTGGGGACACCACAACCGCCCGCAGCGGACACAGCGCCGGCAGCACAGCACGCCCTGCTCCACGGCCGCCCCGGCGCCGACGCGGCACACGCCGGCCCGGAGCACACCCACACCGCGGAACCCGAGGCCGAGCTCGGCCCCACCGGCCGGCCCCGCCGGCACGTCCCGGAACCGCAGCCGCTGCCCAGCCATGGGCCCGCGAAGATCATCGCGATGTGCAACCAGAAGGGCGGGGTCGGCAAGACCACCTCGACCATCAACCTCGGTGCCTCCCTCGCCGAATACGGCCGCCGCGTCCTGCTCGTCGACCTCGACCCGCAGGGCGCCCTGTCCGCCGGTCTCGGTGTCGCCCACCACGACCTCGACCTGACCGTGCACAACCTCCTCGTCGAACGCGGCGTCTCCGTCGACGACGTACTGCTGCACACCCGCGTCGAAGGCCTGGACCTGCTGCCCAGCAACATCGACCTGTCCGCCGCCGAGATCCAGCTCGTCTCCGAGGTCGGCCGCGAACAAGCCCTCGGCCGCGCCCTGTACCCCGTCCTCGACCGCTACGACTACATCCTCGTCGACTGCCAGCCGTCCCTCGGCCTGCTCACCGTCAACGCCCTTGCCTGCGCCGACGCGGTGATCATCCCGATGGAATGCGAGTACTTCAGCCTCCGCGGACTGGCCCTGCTCAACGACACCGTCGACAAGGTGCGCGACCGGCTCAACCCCAAGCTCAGCCTCGCCGGGATCCTCGTGACCATGTTCGACTCGCGCACCCTGCACGCCCGCGAGGTGATGTCCCGGGTCGTCGAGGTCTTCGGCGACCTCGTCTACGACAGCGTCATCGCCCGCACCGTCCGGTTCCCCGAGACCAGCGTCGCCGGAGAACCCATCACCACCTGGGCGCCGAAGTCCGCCGGCGCCGAGTCCTACCGGGCCCTGGCCCGCGAAGTGATCCACCGCTCCGGCCGATAGCCCGTGACCGTCGACACCCCCGGCCCGGCCGCGCCCGACCCTG
>NZ_JAALEG010000017.1 GCF_011058165.1 Rhodococcus aetherivorans | reverse complement strand
GTGTACACGCCCGAGGACCTGCAGCAGGTCCAGGACGAGTTCAACGGCCGCCCCCGGCAGACGCTACGCTGGCGCACGCCAACCGAAGCGTTCACCGAGCTTGTCGCATCGGCCGCCTGAAACCGCCTGGATCGAATGCGTGTGACATTCGGCCGCGGCGATCCTGCGGCGCTCAGGACATCGACGGTTCCTGCGACGGCAGGGTGAACACACAACTCTCCCCGGCCCCGAGTTCGCACACCTGGCCGTCGAGACCCACCCGGACGGGGCCGTGGAACCCTTCGGGCTGAGCGAGCACCGTCAACTCGTTGCCGACGATGCGCACCCGCAGTGGCGTGCCCCGGAACCGGATCGAGAAGGACACGCCGTCGAGCCGGTCCACCAGCCGGGGCCGGAACAGCAGCACGCCCTTGTAGACCCGGGCCCCGACGAAGCTGCTCTGGAGCAGGTCCAGCGTGCCGGACATGACCCCCATGTGGATGCCTTCCTTGGTGGTTCCGCCCTGGATGTCACTGACGTCGCTCTCGAGAGCCACCATGAAGCGCTCCCACGAACTGGGCGGGTGGATGTCGGCGAGCACGCCGGCGAACGTGACGTGGCTGAGCGTCGACCCGTGCGAGGTCCGTTGGTCGTAGTATTCGATGGTGCGCCGGGCCAGTTCCTGGTCGTACGGATAACCCAGCCGCTCGAACGTCGCGTGCAACTCGTCGTCGTCGAACAGGAAGAACAGCATCACCGTGTCGGCCTGCTTGGCCATCTTGAACCGGTTCGGATCCTCGCCCTCCGCCCGGAGGATGCGATCGAGCCGCTGGATGTTGGGGTAGGCGGCACGGTAGTGCTCCCAATCGAGCTCCTCGAGCTCGTCGTAGCCCTCGAACTGGCTGATGACCCCCTCGTGGAAGGGCACGAACATCCGCCGGCTCATGTCGTCCCACGTGTGCAGCTCCTCGTCGGTCACCGCGAGCTGGGCGAGCAGGGCGCTGCGGCGGCTGGCCGAGAGCGAGTCGAGCACCGACGGCACCGTCGCCATGATCCAGGCCACCATGACGTTGGTGTAGGCGTTGTTGCGCAGTCCGTCCTCGGACGCGCCGGGATGGCGCTCGTGGAACTCGTCCGGCCCCATCACACCGTGGATCTCGTAGCGTTCGCGCTCGGGGTTGAAGTGGGCGGTCGACGCCCAGAATCGGGCGATCTCGAGCATGAGCTCGGCGCCGTAGTCGGCCAGGAACTCCGTGTCGTCGGTCGCCTGCAGGAAACGCCACACGTTGTAGAAGATCGCCGCGTTGACGTGCCGTTGATTGCGGCTGAGGTCTGGATCCCACTGTCCGGAAAGGGGATTGAGATGGACGGCCTGGGTCTCCTCGGTGCCGTCGCTGCCGCTCTGCCAGGGGAACATCGCACCGCGGTACCCGGCCTCCTCGGCCGCGGCCTGGGCCTCCGACAACCGTCGGTACCGGTAGAGCAGCAGGCTCCGGGTCACCTCCGGCATCCGCAGGTTCAGGAAGGGGTAGATGTACATCTCGTCCCAGAATACGTGCCCCCGGTAGGCCTCCCCGTTGAGGCCCCGCGCCGGCACCCCGACGTCGTGCCGCGCCGTGTGCCGGGAACAGACCTGCAGCACGTGCGCCACGTGGAGCCGCAGCAGCAGGTGGGCGCGCGGCTCGCTGGGCAGCCGGACGTCGCAGATGTCCCACAGCTCGTCCCACGCCGCCTCGTGCTCGGCGTACGCGGCGGCGAAGTCGGGGTACCGCAGCACGTGCCGGCCGGACGCGGCCAGCGCCTCGGTGATCGCATTGTCCCGGGAGGTGAACAACGAGACCATCTTCTCCACGCGTGTCGGCCGGCCCTCCTCGACATCGAAGCAGAGCACCTGCTGGATGTAGTCCTCCATCTGGTACAGCGAGCGGTCCACCTCCACGGGTCCGTCGTCGTAACCTTCCCCGCGGAAGACCCGGGTGCGTGCGGCCTCGGCGACGTAGATGTCGGACTGGCGGGTCTGCACCCGCAGGGCGATCGTCTCGGTGCCGAACGTGCGCGGGGACACCGGATCCAGATGGCGCCCTTCGAGCTGCCGGTAGCGGGCGACGATCTGGTTCGTGACGCGACCGTCCAGCGCGGAGACCACCTCGATCTGCCCCGACCAGTTCTCCGGGACGAGCGTCCACTCGATCCCGGCCTGGTGGCTGTGGGCCATGCTCACGAAGCGGCGGCTCCGCAGCGTCGTCTCCCGCCCGAAGCGGTCCCGGAACCGCAGCTCGCGCATCACCGTGGCGAGCCGGATGTCGTAGGTGTGCCGGTAGGACAGCACGTCGACGTTGTCGAGCCGGACCGCGTCCTGGCCCTCGATGCGCAGCTTGAGGACGAGCCAGTTGGACACGTTGACCAGGTCCTCGTTGAGTACCGGGCGTCCGCCCATGATCGTGGTCTCGCGGTTGTAGATCCCGTGCACATAGGTGCCGGGATAGTGGATGGGGCTCATGTCCTCCCACTCGGCGGTGCCGCGCGTGCAGAAGTAGCCGTTCCCGGTGGAGGTCAGCGCCTCCCGCAGTCCCTCCGACGCGCTGTCGAACCGGTCGTAGTCGAGCTCGAACTTCGGCTCCTGCACGACGTTCCCTCCCGGACTCCCGTGGCGTGGTCCGCGATCACCGCGCCAGTGCGGTCAGAAAGCGCTCCACCTCGTCGACGGAGGAGAGCACGAACTCGGCGGCCGTGGTCCGGCCTGCCATCTCCGGATCGTCCGCCCGGCCGACGAGGATGCCGATCCCACGTCCGCGCAGCGCCCGGAAGGCGTCCTCGTCGGTGATGTCGTCGCCCAGGTACACCGGTACGGTGCCGGCGGAGTCGAGGTCGAGCACCTCGATCAGGTACAGCACGGCTCGGCCCTTGTCCCAGTCGACGGCGGGCGCGAGCTCGTACACCATCTTCCCCGGGGTGACCTTCAGCTCGCCGCGGTACTCGGAGAGCAGCCCCTGCACGACCGTCGCGATCCGGTTCCGGTCGGCGGGTTCGGCGAGCCGATAGTGCACGGCGACCGACGCCCGTTTGGGCTCCACCAGCGCCCCGGGGATCGCCCCGATCTCGGTGCGGAGCCGGTCGGTCACCGCCGCGACGAGGTCCGCGAACCGGGCGACGCGGTCGTCGGAGACGGAGCCGCGTTGCGGGGTCCAGATGTCGAAGCCGTGGCTGCCGGCCACCACCAGGTCGTCGATACCCATCAGCTGCTGCACCACCGCCCGGTCCCGGCCGGTGACGACGCATACCGGGCAGCGTGACGCGAGTTCCCGGACCACGGTGCGCATGCCGTCCGAGATCACCGCGTCCTCCGGTCGCGGCACGATCGGAGTGAGTACTCCGTCGTAGTCCAGGAACACCGCCGGCCGGCACTCCGCCAGCCGACGGGTCAGGCTTTCGTTCCCCAGCGCGCGAGGCAGATCGCGGACCGAAGTTTCCTCCATCATCGGGGCACCCCCTGTGGCGCGGCGGACGCCGCGCGTGCGGCACGGCCACGGTCTACCCTTCCACTGTAGGACCGTGTCGTGGGACGAGGGGGGTATCCCGTCCGCACCTGCGGTACGGGTGTGGGCACTACGCCGGCCCGCGGGTTCGTAGACTTCAGCCATGACGTCCGGCGCAATGTTCGACCCCGCCGACGTGCAGCGCGCCGTTGCGGCACTGCACACGCCGGACATCGACCGGTGGGCCCACCGCTTCGAACTGTTGTCCGACGTGAACCGGCTGCGCTTGCTGTTGTGCCTGCACCACGCGCCGGGCATCTGTGTCACGGACCTTGCCGCAGCCCTGGAGATGACCGGCACCGCGGTGTCCCACGCGCTGCGCCTGCTGCGCAACCAGGGCTGGGTGGCGGCGGAGCGTGAGGGTCGTATGGTGCGGTACCGCCTCGTGGACGAGACGGTCCACGAGTTGCTGCATTCGATCGGCGCGACCCACCAGCACGCCGGGCACACGCACCCGGACCGTGACCACGCCGCCCCGGAGAACGGAAGCATCTGATTCCGCGTCCCCGGGGCGGGCCCGCGGCCTATCGTGAAGACGAGCCCGTGAGGTGGGCGGAGTGGGGCCGCGATGCATGAATTGTCGATCGCGCAGAGCGTCGTGGACGCGGTGTGCGAGCACGCCGGCGACCGTCGCGTGCACAGTGTGCGCGTCGCGGTGGGAGCGCTGTGTGCCGTGATCCCCGACTCGATGCTGTTCTGCTTCGAGCTGGTCACGGTGGGCACCGTCGCGGAAGGTGCACGGTTGGACATCGAGACGCCCGCCGGTGTCGGGCACTGTCGGGTCTGCGGGACCGAATTCGCACTGTTCGATCCGATTCTGTTGTGCTCCTGCGGAAGTGCCGATGTCGAAGTGCGGTCGGGTCGCGAGCTTCGCATCGTGTCGATGGAGGTGAGCTGAAGCGATGTGTGCCACCTGTGGCTGTGACGACGAGGCGGGGCCGCGGATCACGGTGCCGCACGCGCACGACCTTCCCCACGGCGCCGAGCGCGGCCACGAGCACGGCCACGAGCACGGCCACGGCCACGACCACGAGCACGACCACGAGCACGACCACGGCCACGAGCACGACCGTGCGCCCGTGCAGACCGAGACCGTCACTCTCGAACAGCAGGTGCTCGCGAAGAACGACCTGCTCGCCGAGCGTACGCGAGGGTGGCTCGCGGGTCGCGGCGTGACGGCGATCAACGTGATGAGTTCGCCGGGGGCCGGCAAGACCACCCTGCTCGAACGAACGATCCGTGAGCTGTCCGGCTCCGCGCCGATCGCGGTGATCGAGGGCGACCAGGAGACCCTGCTCGATGTCGAGCGCATCCGCTCGACGGGATGCGCCGCGGTGCAGGTCAATACCGGTGCCGGATGCCATCTCGACGCGCAGATGATGCACGACGCGCTCACCGCCCTGGATCCGGCTCCGGGAACGCTGTTGTTCGTGGAGAACGTGGGGAATCTGGTGTGCCCGGCCCTCTTCGATCTGGGGGAGCAGGCCAAGGTGGTGCTCATCTCGACGCCGGAGGGAACGGACAAACCGCTCAAGTATCCGCACATCTTCGCGGTCGCCGATCTCGTCGTCGTCAACAAGGTCGACCTGCTGCCGTATGTCGACTTCGAACTCGAAACCTGTGTCCGCCACGCCGGATCGGTCAACCCCGGCGTGGAGGTGCTCGCGGTGTCGGCCACCACGGGGGAGGGCATGGAGGCGTGGTACCGCTGGATCGCCGACCGCCGGTCGGGACGATCATGATTCGTTGACATCCCTCCGGAACGGGGCGTTAATAGAGAAAGCGCCGCGCAAGTGGGCCGAGGGTCGACTCCTGCGGCGCAGGAGCGTGGGGCGCTCCGGAAGGTGGTCGGCATGCCCACACCCGAGGCCCAGGCGGCCGAAGAGGCCTTGATCCACGTGTTGTGGATCAACGCCGGGCTCAGTTGCGACGGCGATTCCGTGGCTCTCACCGCCGCCACGCAACCCAGTGTGGAAGAGATTGCACTCGGCGCGCTGCCGGGGCTGCCGAAGGTCGCGGTGCATTGGCCGCTGATCGATTTCGAATGCGGCCCCCAGGGTGGTGCGGACGACTTCCTCGAATGGTTCCGCAAGGCGGACCGCGGCGAGCTCGAGCCGTTCGTGCTGGTGGTCGAGGGTTCGATCCCCAACGAGAAGCTGCACGACGAGGGGTACTGGTCCGGCTTCGGCAACAACGAAGAGACCGGGCAACCGATCACCACCAGCGAGTGGCTCGACCGGCTGGCGCCGAAGGCCACGGCGATCGTCGCGGCGGGCACCTGCGCCACGTACGGCGGCATTCACGCCATGGCCGGTAACCCGACCGGCGCGATGGGCGTGCCCGACTACCTGGGCTGGGAATGGAAGTCGAAGGCGGGTATCCCGATCGTGTGCGTGCCGGGATGCCCCATCCAGCCGGACAACCTGTCCGAGACGCTGACCTACCTGCTGTACCAGGCGACGAATCAGGCGCCGATGATCCCGCTGGACGAGGCGCTGCGGCCGCAGTGGCTGTTCGGCATCACCGTCCACGAGGGCTGCGATCGCGCCGGGTACTACGAGCAGGGCGACTTCGCCACCGAGTACGGCTCCCCGAAGTGCATCGTGAAGATCGGCTGCTGGGGGCCGGTTGTCAAATGCAATGTCCCCAAACGTGGTTGGATGAACGGAATCGGCGGATGCCCCAACGTCGGGGGTATCTGCATCGGCTGCACGATGCCCGGCTTCCCGGACAAGTTCATGCCGTTCATGGACGAGCCGCCCGGGGGGAAGCTCTCGACGCGGGCGGTCGGCGTGTACGGCTCGGCCGTGCGGCAGCTGCGGAGCCTGACGAAGAGCACATTGGACAAGGAGCCGACCTGGCGTACGCCCGGTACGGAACTCACCACCGGCGCGACCCGTACCTGGTAGTCCCGCCCCGAGAGAGGCAGCCCGATGACAGCCACCGTCCCCGATCCCGCCGCCGGCAGCAACCTGGTGGAGATGGCGTGGGATCCGATCACCAGAATCGTGGGCAGTCTGGGTATCTACACGAAGATCGACTTCGCGAACCGCGAAGTGGCCGAATGTCACAGCACCTCGTCGATCTTCCGTGGCTACTCGCTGTTCATGAAGGGCAAGGACCCGCGCGACGCGCATTTCATCACCAGCCGCATCTGCGGTATCTGCGGGGACAACCACGCCACCTGTTCCTGTTATGCGCAGAACATGGCGTACGGCGCCAGGCCGCCGCACCTCGGTGAGTGGATCGTCAACCTCGGTGAGGCCGCGGAATACATGTTCGACCACAACATCTTCCAGGAGAACCTGGTGGGGGTCGACTACTGCGAGAAGATGGTCTCCGAGACCAATCCGGGGGTGCTGGCGAAGGCCGAGAACACCCGGGCCCCCCGGGCGGACCAGCACGGCTACCGCACGATCGCGGACATCATGCGCTCGCTCAACCCGTTCACCGGCGAGTTCTACCGCGAGGCGCTGCACGTGAGCCGCTCGACCCGGGAGATGTTCTGTCTCATGGAGGGTCGCCACGTGCACCCGTCCACCCTGTACCCGGGCGGTGTCGGCACGGTCGCCACGATCCAGCTGATGACCGACTACCTGACCCGGCTCATGCGCTACGTCGAGTTCATGAAGAAGGTCGTGCCCATGCACGACGACCTGTTCGACTTCTTCTACGAGGCGCTGCCGGGGTACGAGAAGGTGGGGCTGCGGCGCACCCTGCTCGGGTGCTGGGGTTCGTTCCAGGACCCGGAGACGTGCAACTTCGCCTACCGGGACATGGAGGACTGGGGCCGGAAGATGTTCGTCACCCCGGGGGTGGTCGTCGACGGCAAGCTGGTGACGACCTCGCTGGTGGACATCAACCTGGGCCTGCGCATCCTGCTCGGCTCCTCGTACTACGAGGACTGGACGGATCAGGAGATGTTCGTGAAGACCGATCCGCTGGGCAATCCGGTGGACCGTCGCCATCCCTGGAACCAGCACACCAATCCGAGACCACAGAAACGCGATCTCGAGGACAAGTACAGCTGGGTGATGTCGCCCCGCTGGTTCGACGGCACCGACTACCTGGCCCTCGACACCGGAGGCGGGCCGCTGGCCCGGCTGTGGTCGACGGCGCTGGCCGGGCTTGTCGACATCGGCTACGTCAAGTCCACCGGGTCGAGCGTGCAGATCAACCTCCCCAAGACCGCGCTGAAGGGGCCGGTGACGTTGGAGTGGAAGATCCCGCAGCACGGCAGCAACACCCTCGAACGCAACCGGGCCCGCACCTACTTCCAGGCCTACGCCGCGGCGTGCGCCCTGCACTTCGCCGAGAAGGCGCTGGTGGAGATCCGGGCCGGGCGCACCAAGACCTGGGAACCGTTCGAGGTCCCCGACGAGGGCATCGGCTGCGGGTTCACCGAGGCGGTGCGCGGCGTTCTCTCGCATCATCTGGTGATCCGCGACGGGAAGATCGCCAACTACCATCCGTATCCGCCGACACCGTGGAACGCCAGCCCGCGCGACAGCTACGGCACACCCGGCCCGTACGAGGATGCGGTGCAGGGGCAGCCGATCTTCGAGGAGAACGACCGCGAGCACTTCAAGGGCATCGACATCATGCGCACCGTGCGCAGTTTCGACCCGTGCCTGCCCTGCGGGGTGCACATGTACCTCGGAGACGGGAAGACCCTCGAGAAACTGCACTCGCCGACCCAGTCGGTCACCGGGGAGTGACGGATGGAGCGATGGCGGGAGTCGGGTGAACGTATCGAGGCACTGCTGGACGCGAGCTCCGCGGCCGGGCCGGCGGCGCGCGAACGGGCCGAGGACCTGGTCCGGGAGGTGATGGGACTCTACGGGGCGGGACTCGCCGGAATCTGCGACGCGCTGGCCCGGTATCCCGGCGCGATGGACGACCTGGCGCGCGACGACCTGGTCGCCAGCCTGCTGCTGATCCACGGGCTGCACCCGCACGACGTGGAGACCCGGGTGCGCACGGCGCTGGACGGGGTGCGCCCGTACCTCGGGTCGCACGGCGGGGACGTCGAGCTGGTCGCGATCCGCGACGACGTGGTCCGGTTGCGTCTGCTCGGCAGCTGCCACGGATGCCCGTCGTCGGCGGTGACCCTGGAGCTGGCCGTGCAGGACGCGGTGCGGGCGGCGGCGCCGGAGATCACCGAACTCGAGGTCGAGACCGCCGGGTCCACGGGGCAAGGACTCATTCCCGCGGCGGCGCTGTTCACCCGGGTGCATTCCGATGTTCGTGGAACATGGTGTGCGGCGCCGGAACTCGACGAGATCCCGGAAGGTGAGGTCGGCGGCTTCGTCGTCGCCGGCCTGCCGGTTCTGGTGTGCCGCGTCGCCGGTGAGCTCCTCGCCTACCGGGACCGGTGCCCGGTCTGCACCCACGCGTTCGCCGGCGCGGCGCTGCACCGGCGGGCCGGGGCCGGGGCGGACGCGGCGGTGCTGCGGTGCCCGACCTGTGCGGCGCACTTCGACGTGCGCGGTGCCGGGGTCCGGCTCGACGCGGGCGACGAACACCTCGAACCGGTGCCGGTGCTGGTGCGGGACGGCGTGCTGTCGGTGGCCGTGCCCGCCGGGGTGGCGTGATGCCGTCCCCCTTCGAGGTCCTGCAGCGTATCGCCGCACCTCGGCCGGCGGGGGAGCGCTGCGAGATGTGCGCCGTGGGCATCGGCGACGGGCACGGGCACGTCGTCGACGTGCAGGCACGCCAGCTGATGTGCGTGTGCCGGGCCTGCTGTCTGCTGTTCACCGATCCCGGGGCGGAACTGCGCTACCGGGCGGTGCCGGAGCGGTACCTGTCCTTCCCGGAGTTCGCGCTCACCCCCGGCGCCTGGGCGAGCCTCGAGATCCCGGTGAACCTGGCGTTCTTCTTCCGGAATTCGACCCTGGGCCGGACCGTCGCGTTCTATCCCGGCCCGGCCGGCGCGACCGAATCGGAGCTGCCGCTCGACGCCTGGGAGGCGCTGTGCGGCGGCAATCCGTCGCTCGTGCCCCCGCTGCCGGACGTCGAGGCGCTGCTCGTGCGGGTTCCGCGACGGGGCGCCGCCGACTGTCATCTGGTGCCCATCGACGCCTGCTACGCGCTGGTCGGCCGGCTGCGACGGGTCTGGCGCGGCTTCGACGGCGGCACCGATGCCCGTGCCGAGCTCGACGCCTTCTTCGCGGAGGTCGCCCGGCGGAGCCGTCCCGTCCCGGCGAGGGGGCAGGCGTGACCGCTCTGGACTTCACGGTCGTCGACATCGCTCCCGAACCGTATGCCGCCACCCCGAGCCTCTCGGCGCGCCTCCGGATCCGGGAAACCACGGGTGCGCCGGTGCACAGCGTGGCGCTGCGCTGCCAGGTGCGCCTGGAACCGGCCCGCCGACGCTACGGTCCGGACGCCGAGGCCGCCCTGGGGGACCTGTTCGGCACCCGCGACCGGTGGGGCAGCACCCTCTCCTCGTTCGCGTGGTTGCAGACGTCCACGATGGTGCCGGGCTTCGCCGGCGAGTGCGAGACGGCACTGCCGCTGCCGTGCACGTACGACTTCGAGGTCGCGGCCGCCCGGTATCTGCACGCCCTCGACGACGGCGCGGTGCCGCTGCTGCTGCTGTTCAGCGGGACGGTGTTCGGCCGCGGCGGCGGCGGGGTGGCTGTCGAGCCGGTGCCGTGGGACCGCGAGGCCCGCTACGACCTGCCGGTCTCGGTGTGGCACGAGATGATCCGCAGCCACTTCCCCGGCACCGGGTTCGCCCGCATGGGGCACGACACGCTGGCCGCGCTGACCCGGTACAAGGTGGCGCACGGGCACACCGATCTCGACGCGGCGGTCACCGAACTGCTCGCCGCGGCCGAGGCGAGGCCGGCCGCGGCGACCGGCGCGGGGGAGGCGGCGTCGTGACCGTGCAGGGACAGGCTGATCGGGTGCGAGCGGTGGCCGACGCTGTGCTGTACGAGGGGTACCTGTTGTACCCGTACCGGGCGAGTTCCCGTAAGAACCACTCCCGCTGGCAGTTCGGTGTGCTCGGCCCGCCCGGCGCCGCCGCCGCGGGGATCGGCGAGGAGCCGGCGCTGGCCACGCAGTGCGTGCTGCGCCCACTGCGCGCCGACGCCACGATCGACGTGGTCGTGCGGTTCCTGCAACTGCAGACCCGCACGGTGCAGCGCCGCGACGGCGACGACTACGTCACCGTGGCCGAACTGACCGTCGCGGGCCGCTCGTGGATCGGGTGGGACGAGGCCGTGGAATGCGAGATTCCCCTCGGGCCGCTGCCGGTCACCGAACTCGCCGTCCCGCGTACGGTTCCGGTCGCCGTTCCCGGCGGTGCGGACATCGAACTGCTCACCGCCGCGGACGGTGCCGTCACCGGCCGGGTGGTACGCACGCGGTGGCCGGTGCACGCCGTCGTCCGCGTGGAGCGGGGCCCGTCCGCCGGAACCGGTGCGGCGATGCGCCTGGATCTCGCCGTCGAGAACACCGGCGACGCACCCGTGGACGCCGCCGACGCGCTGCGACGATCGCTGATCGGGGCGCATCTGATCCTCGCCGCCCGCGGCGGGCGGTTCGTCTCGCTGCTCGAGCCGCCCGCCGACGTCGCCGGCCTCGCGGACGAGTGCGCACACACCCGGTGTTTCCCGGTCCTCGCCGGCGACGCCGACCCCGCCACACCCGGCGAGTCCGCCACGCTGCTGGTGTCCCCGATCATCCTGTACGACCATCCGCAGGTCGCCGAGCAGAGCGGCGGGGACCTGTTCGACGCCACCGAGATCGACGAGATCCTCACCCTGCGGGTCCTGACCCTGACCGACGAGGAGAAGGCCGAGGCGCGGGCCACCGACCCCCGGGCCGCGCAGATCGTCGAACGCTGCGAGACGATGACCCCCGCCGAGATGCAGGCCCTGCACGGCATCCTGCGGGACCCGCACCGCGAGGGCGGGCTGATTCCAGAACTGCCCGACGGCGTCGACTGGTGGACCCCCGAGGCGGACACCAGCGTCCGGCCCGAGACGGACGGGGTGCTGATCGGCGGGATCCGGGTCGCGCAGGGCAGCCTGGTGCGGCTGCACCCGTCGCGCCGGGCCGACGCGCAGGACCTGTTCTTCCGGGACCGGGTGGCGCGCGTGGCCACCGTGCACGCCGACGTCGACGGCGAGACCCACGTCGGGGTCGTCCTCGTCGACGATCCGGCCGCGGACCTGCACGACTGGTACGGGCGCTACCTGTACTTCGCGCCCGACGAACTCGAGCCGCTCGGGAGGAAAGAGGAGCCATGAGATTCATCGGAATGCTGGCCACCGCGGCACTGGCCGCCGCGGTGATCGGCGGGGTGGTCGTGACGGTGCAGTCGCTGCCGGACATCCAGCGGTACCTGCGGATGCGCAGGATGTGACGTGGTGCGGATCCTGGTGGCGGGCATCGGCAACATCTTCCTCGGCGACGACGGCTTCGGCCCCGAGGTGGTGCGGCGGATCCCGGCCGACACACCCGGAACCCGGGTGATGGACTACGGGATCCGCGGCATGCACCTGGCCTACGACCTGCTCGACGGGTGGGACGCGCTCGTGCTCGTCGACGCCGTCCCCGGCGCCGGCGAGCCGGGCGCCGTGCGGGTCTTCGAAGCCGACACCGCCACGCGGGGACCGGCGGGAATCGACGCGCACGCCATGGACCCGGCCGCGGTGTTCGCGAGCCTCGAGGCGCTCGGCGGGCAGGCGCCCCCCACCGTGGTGGTGGGCTGCCAGGTGGCGGCGGTCGAGGAGGGCCTCGGGCTGTCCCCGGCGGTCGCCGCGGCCGTCGGCCCGGCCGTCGATGCCGTCCGGCGCACCGTGCGCCGCCTGCGTGCGCAGGCGCCGCCGGCGGGAGCCGCGGTCGCCGGGGACGAGGGCTGAGCGGTGTGCCTCGGCATCCCGGGACGGGTGATCCGGCGGCTCGACGGCTACGCCGGGCAGCTCGCCCTCGTCGACGTGGCCGGCGAGGAGCGCAAGGTGAACGTCGGCATGCTCGACGACCCGGACCTCGCGCCCGGCGACTGGATCGTCATCCACATGGGCTTCGCGATGGATCGGGTCGACGAGGCCGGCGCGCGGCGCGCGATGGAAGGGCTCGAACTGATGGGACGGCCCCGGGACGAACCGGGAGCGGCGCCGTGAACCCCGTGGCCGAGCGACGGCGCCTGGTGGTGCGTGGCGTGGTGCAGGGCGTCGGCTTCCGGCCGTTCGTCGCCGGGCTGGCCCGCGAGTTGCGCCTGGGCGGGTACTGCGGCAACGACGACTCCGGGGTGTTCCTCGAGATCGAGGGTGCCGCCGCGGATCTGGACGAGTTCACCCGCCGCCTGCGCGACGACGCACCGCCGCCGGCCGTGCTCGTCGACGTGGCCGCCGCCCCGCGAATGCCGCGCGGCGAGGACGACTTCCGCATCGTCGAGAGTCACCACGCGGACGGGGCGCGCACCCTGGTCCCGCCGGACGTGGCGACGTGCGCCGACTGCCTGCGCGAGCTGAACGATCCCGCCGACCGGCGCTACCGGCATCCCTTCGTCAACTGCACCCACTGCGGGCCCCGCTACACCGTGATCACCGACCTGCCGTACGACCGGCCGGCGACGACCATGGCCCGGTTCCCCCTGTGCCCGAGTTGCGCCCGCGAATACACCGATCCCACGGACCGCCGCTACCACGCCCAGCCGATCTGCTGCCCGGACTGCGGGCCGCGGATCTTCGCCGTACGCGACGGCCGCCGGATCGACGGAGACGCGGAGGTGCTGGCCACGGTGCAGGCGGCGCTCGCCGCCGGGGACATCGTGGCGGTCAAGGGACTCGGCGGCTTCCATCTCGTGTGCGATGCCACGAACCCCACCGCGGTGAACCGGCTGCGGGAGCGGAAACACCGGCCGGACAAGCCGTTCGCCGTGATGGCGCCGGACGTCGCGGCCGTCGCCGCGGTGTGCCTGCTGTCCGCGGCCGAGCAGGCCGTGCTCACCGCGCCGGCCCGGCCGATCGTGTTGCTGCGGGCCCGTCCCGGCGCGGCCGTCGCCGACGCGGTCGCACCCGGACTCGACGAGCTCGGGGTGATGCTGCCGTACACGCCGCTGCACCACCTGTTGTTCGCGCCGGTGCCCGGGCACGGGAACCATGTGCCGCGGCTGCTGGTGGCGACGTCGGGAAACCTGTCCGGTGAGCCCCTCTGCTTCCGCAACGACGATGCCCTGGCCCGGCTCGGCGGCATCGCCGATCTGTTCCTGATGCACGACCGGGACATCGCGGTGCCGTGCGAGGACTCGGTGGTCGCGGTCGCCGACGGCGTGGAACTGCCGCTGCGGCGCTCCCGGGGATTTGCGCCGATGCCGGTGCTGCTCGGCGGCGCGGCGCCGGTGGTCCTCGCGGTCGGCGCCGAGGTGAAGAACACCTTCTGCCTGACCCGGCAGGACTACGCCTTCTGTTCGGCGCATCTCGGGGACATGGGCACGCTGGAGAGCCGGCGCGCCTTCGAGGCGTCGGTCGTGCAGCTGACCGCCCTGCACCGCGTCACCCCCGAGGTGGTGGTGGCCGACGCGCATCCCGGCTACGCGACCCGGGAGTGGGCCGAACGCTACTGCGAGGACCACGACGTCGAGCTGCGCGCAGTGCAACACCACCACGCGCACGTCGCGTCCCTGCTCGCCGAGCATCGCCGGCTCGGTACCCCCGTGCTGGGGATCGCGTTCGACGGCACCGGATACGGCTGCGACCGCACCGTCTGGGGCGGGGAGCTGCTGCTGGTGGGAACGGATCCCTGCGACGCCCGGCGCGCCGGGCACCTGCGGTCGTTCCCGCTGCCCGGCGGCGACGTCGCCGTGCGCACCCCGGCCCGGGTCGCGCTGGCCGTGCTGCGGGAGGCCGGCATCGAGGAGATCGAGGACCTGCCGTGCGTGAGCGCGCTCGGTGCCGCCGAACGCGCCCTGGTGGACTCGCAGCTGGCGTCGGGCGTCGGCTGCGTGCGCACCACCAGCGCCGGCCGGCTGTTCGACGCGGTGGCCTCCGTGCTGGGGGTGCGGCACCGGATCAGCTACGAGGCGCAGGCCGCGATCGAACTCGAGGTGCTGGCGCGCACCGCCACGGATGCCGCGCCGGTGCATTCGTCGCTGCGGGGGGACGAGCTGGACTGGGCCGGCACGCTGGCCTGCCTCGTCGCCGGCGTCCGGCTCGGGGTCCCCGCTGCGGACCTCGCGGCGGGCTTCCACCGTGCGCTGGCATCGGCAACAGTGCGGTTGGCGGTCCGGATCGCCGATGCGGCGGAGGTACGCACCATCGGCCTGACGGGCGGCGTGTTCCAGAATCGGCTCCTGCTGGGCATGGTGCGAACTATGCTGCAGGACAGAGGGTTCGAGGTTCTGACACACAGGCGGGTGCCGCCGAACGACGGTGGCCTGTCGCTGGGGCAGGCCGCGCTCGGTGCCGCGTTCGCACGCGGCCGGGCCGTGGACCCTGCCGGGACGGGACGAGCGCGATGACATCGACACACGACACCGAGCCGATCGGCGCGGAACTCGCCGCCGACCTCGCCGCGACGGCGCTGAGCCTGGCCCGCCGGTTCCATGCCGGGGCGACCCTGTGGGTGGTGTCCCCGCAGTGGGAGCCGCACGCCCATCACGTGGCGGTCGAGTTCGTGCACCCCGTGATCATGGGTAAACGGGCGTTGCCGTCGGTGTCGCTCGTGGAGCCGGACCCGGTCGCCCAGTGCCGGGTCGCCGCCCGCCCCGGCGACGTCATCCTGGCGGTCGCCTCCGCCGATCAGCCGGCCGTGCGCGAGATCGCCCGGCGCGCACCCGCGTGGGGCACCGACACCATCTGGATCGGCTCCGGTCCGCGGCCCGCGCCCGGTGCGGCCACCCACGTGCTGTGGGTGGACTCGGACGATCCGATGGTGCCCGCCACCGGGCGGTTCGTGCTGCTGTACCACCTGCTGTGGGAACTGACGCACGTGTGCTTCGAACATCCAGGCCTGCTCGCCGACCCGGGCTGCACCGACGAGGTGTGCGTGACCTGCAGCGACGAGGGCCGGCTCGGCGAGGTGATGTGGCCGGCCGACGACACCGGCGCCGCGCCGGTGCGGACCGCGGCCGGCCGGGAACGGGTCGACGTCTCCCTCCTCGGCGACGTCGCGCCCGGCGACCTGGTGCTGGTGCACGGCGGCGTCGCCCTCACCAGACTCGACGCGCCGGAACTCGATGCTGGGGCACTCGATGAGGGGGAACGGCTGTGAGCACCGAACCGGACGGCACCGACTTCCTGTACCCGTTCATCGATGCGCAGGAGCACGACGCCACCGCCCTGTTGCGCGACCTTGCGGAATCCGCCCGCGGCAAGGCGGCCGACAGCGCGCGTCTGCAACGGGCTTCGCTGGACGAATGGGGCGAGGACCTCGTCGCGGCGGGGCAGCGCATGGCCGAGCGTTTCGCTCGCGGCGGCCGGCTCTACACCTTCGGCAACGGCGGCAGCTCCACCGACGCGGCGACCCTGGCGACGCTGTTCAGCCGGCCGGCCCGGGGACGGCCGGTGCCGGCCTGGTCGCTCGCCGCGGACCAGGCGGTGGTGACGGCGCTCGGCAACGACGTCGGATTCGAGCTGATCTTCTCGCGGCAGATCATCGCGCACGCGCACGGCGACGACGTCGCGATCGCCCTGTCCACGTCCGGCAACTCCGACGACCTGATGACGGCGCTGGCGGAGGCGCGGCGGCGGGGACTGCTCACCATCGGATTCGCGGGGCACGACGGCGGCCGGATGGCCGCCACCGACGATCTCGACTTCTGCTTCACCATCCGCTCGCAGAGCATCCACCGGATCCAGGAGAGCCACGCCCTGATCGGGTACCGGCTGTGGTCGGCCGCGCAGGAACACCTGGCGCGCGCGGAATCGGCGACGGGAGGCGGACGGTGAGCACATCGGCCGAACGCGAGGACCGGGTCCTCGAACGGATCGAGGCGTTCCGGCGGCGCCGGCCGCGCCTGCGCGACACCGTGATCTCCCTCTCGCACGGCGCCGGGGGCAAGGCGTCCGCGGCACTGGTGGATTCGGTGTTCGTCGAGGCCTTCCGCAACACCGAACTCGAGCAGCTCGGCGACGCCGCCACCGTGCGCCTCGACTCCGGGGAGAGACTGTCGTTCTCGACGGACTCGTTCGTCGTCAAGCCGCTGTCGTTTCCGGGCGGCTCGATCGGGCACCTCGCCGTGCACGGCACGGTCAACGACCTCGCCGTGTCGGGCGCGCGGCCGCGGTGGCTGTCCGCGGCGTTCGTCATCGAGGAGGGCTTCGAGATCGCGCGGCTGCGCGAGATCGTCGCCGACATGGCTGCGGCCGCCACCCGGTCCGGGGTCGAGATCGTCACCGGCGACACCAAGGTGGTGGGCCGGGGCGCCGCCGACGGTCTCTACATCAGCACCGCCGGGGTCGGCCTGGTTCCCGCCGGGCGCCGCCTCGGGGCCGACCTGGTGCGCCCCGGCGACCGCGTGCTGATCTCGGGGACGCTCGGCGACCACGGCATGGCGGTGCTGCTGGCCCGCGGCGACCTGGCGATCGAAGCGGACATCGCCTCCGACACGGCGCCGGTGCACGAGCTGGTGGCGGCCCTGCTCGCAGCCGCGCCGTCGACCCGGTGGATGCGTGACCCCACCCGCGGTGGCGTCGGTACCGTCTGCAACGAGCTGGCGCAGGCCACCGGCCTGGCGGTGGTGCTCGACGAGGCCGCGCTGCCGATCCGGCCGACGGTGACCGGGGCGTGCGACATGCTCGGCATCGACCCGCTGTACGTCGCCAACGAGGGCAAGTTCGTCGCGGTCGTCGCCCCGGACGAGGCGGACGCCGCCCTCGCCGCACTGCGGGCGTGCCCCGGCGGCGGCGACGCCGCGGAGATCGGGGAGATCCTGGCCGAACCGGAGGGCATCGTCGCGTTGCGTACCGCGTTCGGGGGCAGCCGGATCGTGGACATGCTCGTGGGCGATCCGCTGCCCCGGATCTGCTGAGGTGAGGAGAGACGCAATGTGCCTGGGAATTCCCGGCCGGGTGGTCGACATGGTCGACCCCGCCCAGCATCTGGCGAAGGTGGACGTCAACGGCGTGCAACGCGCCATCAGCGTCCGGCTGCTCGCCGGCACCGGCCTGCAGGTCGGGGACTGGGTGCTGGTGCACGTCGGCTTTGCGATGGCCCGGATCGACGAGGACGAGGCGAAGCTGACCCTCGATCAGGTGCGGAAGATGGGCGCCGACTACGTCAACGAGATCGAAGCCTTCAACGCGTCCGAGATCGCGTGAGCACCGGATGAAAGGCGGAGCAGGATCATGAAATTCGTCGACGAGTTCCGCGACCCCGCCGCGGCGCGCGCCCTGGTGGCCTCGATCACCGACCTCGCCGCCGGGGAGGAGTTCAAGTTCATGGAGGTGTGCGGCGGCCACACCCACACCATCTACCGGCACGGCATCGAACATCTGCTGCCCGCGTCGGTGGAGCTGGTGCACGGCCCCGGCTGTCCGGTGTGCGTGATCCCCATGGGCCGCATCGACGACGCCATGTGGCTGGCCGAGCAACCGAACGTGGTGTTCACGACGTTCGGAGACATGATGCGGGTGCCCGGCTCGCGCGGGAACCTGCTCGAGGCCAAGGCCCGCGGCGCCGACGTCCGATTCGTGTATTCCCCGCTGGACGCCCTGAAGATCGCGGTGGACCACCCGGACCGGCATGTGGTGTTCTTCGCCGTCGGATTCGAGACCACCGCCCCGTCCACGGCGGTGACGCTCGTGCGGGCGAGACAGCTCGGCCTGAGCAACTTCACGGTGTTCTGCAACCACGTGACGATCGTGCCGCCGATCAAGGCGATCCTCGAGTCGCCGGATCTGCGGCTCTCGGGATTCCTCGGACCGGGGCACGTGTCGACCGTGGTGGGACTGCGTCCCTACCGCTTCGTCCCCGCCGTGTACGGAAAACCGATCGTGGTGGCCGGATTCGAGCCGCTCGACATCCTCGCCTCGGTGCACATGCTGCTGCGGCAGATCCGGGACGGCCGGTGCGAGGTGGAGAACCAGTACAGCCGGGTGGTGCGGCCCGAAGGAAACGTGCAGGCACTACGGCTGATGGCGCAGACGTTCGCGCTACGGCCGCACTTCGAGTGGCGCGGCCTCGGATTCATCTCGCAGAGCGCGCTCGGCATCCACCCCGACTACGCGGATTTCGACGCCGAGCAGCGGTTCTCGATGCCCGGCCTGCGCGTCGCCGACCCGAAGGCATGTCAGTGCGGCGAGGTGCTCAAGGGCGTCATCAAGCCGTGGGAATGCAAGGTCTTCGGCACGGCGTGCACGCCGGAGACCCCCATCGGCACCTGCATGGTGTCACCGGAGGGGGCGTGTGCCGCCTACTACAACTTCGGCCGGCTGCACCGGGACACCGCGGCGCTGGTGGGGCAACGCGGAACGGCCTGATCCGTGGCGGTGGTGACGGAGGGGCAGTGGTGACGGAGGGGCAGTGGTGACGGAGGGGCAGTGGTGACGGAGGGGCAGCGGCTCTTCGCCCGTTACGCCCATGCGCCGAACGCACTGGGCTACTGCGGCCCGGCAGGGGCGGCGGCCCTCGAGGCCGCCGCGTGCGGGCACGGCGACGGCGCGGCGGTCGTGGCCGCCGCCCGGCGGTTCACCGGAGCATGGCCCTACCAGGAGCTGATCGCGGCCCTGGCCGGCCGGACCGACCCCCTCGACGCAGAGGTGGTGCGCGCCTACTGGACCGGCAACGCCCTGACGGACCGGATCGATCCGGTGGAGTTCGGGACCCGGCTGCTCGAGCGGCTGGGCACGCAGGCGGGGCACTACTGGACCCACCTGACACCCGAACTGCTTGCCGAGGCGGCCCCGACGCACGCGTTCCACGTGCTGGGGGTGTACCCGTGGTCGCGACTGCTGACCACCGGGATGCCCCAGCCGGTACAGGTTCTCGATTCCTGCCGGATCCGCTGGGGCACCGTCGTCGCCGTCGGACCCGACACGGCGACGGTGCGCAGCCGCCGGCTCGAGTTCGACGGTGCCCGCCTGCGTCTCGGCGCGGAACGCGCCGAGACGGTACGGCGCCGCACCGGTGCGGGTGTGTTCGTGCCGGGACTGCGGCTCGGCGAACATGTTGCGCTGCACTGGGATTTCCTGTGCGACCGGCTAGAGGAGGAGGAGGTGGGCCGGCTGGAGGCCGCGACGGTGCGGCAGCTCGACCGCACCAACGGCCGGCTCGCCGCGGGGTGACGGCGCTCAGCGCGGGTCGGTCTCCGGCAGGGTGAATCCCCACGGCAGTTCCAGCCGGTTCGCGGCGAGCAGGTCGGCGTCGGCGAGCAGGGCGGTGATCGGACCGTCCGCGACGAGTCGTCCGTCGCTCACGATCACGGCCCGGCTGCACACCTGCGCGGCGTACGGCAGGTCGTGGGTGACCAGCAGCAGGGTGGCGTCGATGCCGAGGAGGACCTCGGCCAGTTCCCGGCGGGCGACGGGATCGAGGTCGGTGGACGGCTCGTCCAGGACCAGAACGTCGGGCCGGCACGCCAGCACGGTGGCGAGGGCGACCCGTCGACGCTGACCCGCGGACAGACGCGCGGTGTTGCGGCCGGCGTGCTCGGTCATGCCGACCGCCTCGAGGGCCTCGCGGACCCGGGCGTCGAGTTCGGCTGCGGAAACGCCGAAGTTGGCGGGCCCGAACGCCACGTCCTGTGCGACGGTCGGCATGAACAACTGGTCGTCGGGATCCTGGAACACCAGTCCGACCCGTCGCCGGATCTCACGCAGGGTGTTCCGCGCGACCGGCAGCCCGCCGATCCGGACGGTCCCGGACGACGGCGCCAGTACGCCGTTCAGGTGCAGCATCAGGGTGGTCTTGCCGGCGCCGTTCGGGCCGAGGACCGCGACCCGCTCACCGGCGGTGACGGCGAGGTCGATGCCGTCGAGGGCGCAGTGCCCGTCGGGGTGGACGTGCCGTACCCCCGTCAGCAGCACGGCCGGCTCCGCGGTCATGCCGTCACCCAGGCGGCGGCGCAGACGGCACCGGCGACGGCGGCCGGCAGCAGGCCCGCAGTCCAGGCCATCGCGGTGGCGGGAGGACCGGAGGCCGGGACGGCACCGGTGAATCCGCGGGAGAGCATGGCCAGATGCACCCGCTCACCGCGCTCGTAGGCGCGGACGAACAGCCCCCCGATTCCCCGGGCCGTCGCTCCGATGCGGTGGAGGGTGCGCGGGTCGTCGCCGCGGGAGATCCGGGCACGGTGCATTCGGTTCGCCTCGGCGGCAAGCAGTTCGAGATAGCGCAGCATGAGCACCGCCACCGTCGTGAGCAGTGCCGGAACCCGGAGGCGGGCCAGGCCGGCGGGCAGGTCCTGGGCCGGGGTGGTGGCCGCGAGGACGAGGGAGACGAGCACCCCGAGGGTGCCCTTGACGAGGATGCCCCACGCCGCGTACAGGCCCGGAACCGACAGGGAGAACCCCAGGACGTCGACCCGGTCGCCGGCCTCGGCGAACGGGAGCAGGACGGCGAGCGCGACGAACGGAGCCTCGATCGACATGCGCGGCGCCAGCCAGGCGCAGCGGATCCCGGCGAGTGCGCAGATCGCCGCGACGACCGCGAAATGGAGGGCGAAGGCCCACATCGCCTCGCGCGGAGTGGCGACCACGACGAAGACGAATGCCGTTGCGGCGACGATCTTCACCTCGGTGGGCAGGCGGTGCACAGCAGTCGTCGCGCGTGCAGGCCCGCCCCGCAGCGCGGTGGTCACGGCCGCGCTCCCGGAGTCCTGTTCCCGGATGCGCCCCGTCGACGGACGAGGAGACGGAACAGCGCGGCGGCCACCGCCGAGGTCGCGGCGACGCCGAGAACCCCGGCCACGCCGGTGGATCCGGTGTGGCCGCCGACCGTGTAACCGGCCAGCGGACCCGCGTCCCACGGATGATCGGTGGCCTCACCCGCCAGGCACTCCCCGGTGACCGTGGCGCTACCGTCGACTTCGACCACGGCACACCCCCGCGCGGTCGCGGCCTCGAGGCCGTCGGGGCTCGAATCGGCAAGGTACGAAAGCATCCCCGCGCACAGAAACGCCGCCACCGCGAACAGGATCAGGAGACGCCGGCGCGTCATGCCGGTGCCCGGGTCGGCGGCCGCAGCGGGCGGAGCAGATGGACGATGTCGGGCCGCGCCCGTGCCACCGCGACGACGGTGACGGCGGTGACGAGTCCCTCACCGGCGCCGATGAGAACGTGGGTGCCGAGCAGGAACGCAGCGACGGTGCCGGCGGACCCGGCGGTGCCGCCGACCGCGTACTCGACCAGGAACCCGGTCGCCGCGGCGACCGTCGCGACCAGCGCTGCGGCAAAAGAGATCACGCCGAGGGCCGGTCCGCACGGGTACCGGCGCAGCAGCGGACGCAGCGCCACGGCCGTGCCGTACCCGGCGAGCACGCCGAGCAGGGCCATGTTGGTGACGTTGGCGCCGAGGGCGGTGAGACCGCCGTCGGCGAAGAGCAGTGACTGCACGACCAGCACGACCGTCAGGCACAGGGCGGCGGTCGCGGGACCGACCAGGACGGCGGCGAGCGCGCCGCCGAGTACGTGCCCGCTCACCCCCGGCAGGACCGGAAAGTTGATCATCTGCAGGGCGAAGACGAAGGCCGCGACGAGGCCGGCCAGGGGAGCGATGCGCTCGTCGAGCCCGGACCGGGCCCTGCGGAGCGCCACCGCGAGGCCGAGCGCGGCGACGACGAAGAACGCCAGCGAGGTCCGCGCGTCGAGCAGACCGTCGCTCATGTGCATGGCTACGACGTCCATCGGAAGAACCTCCGAGACGTGAGGATGCGTCGACGCGATTCTAGCTGCCCACCTGAACAACTGAACAGTCTTTCGGCCGTCGGGCCGGTTCGTCCCGTTCCGCCGGGACCTTCGTGCGGCGCGGTCCGCAGTGGGGCGTCCTGCCGTCTCCCCGGCGAGATCGACTGTCGACAAACGCGGCGCCGCGTGCTCGGATGGAGTGAGGGGGTCCATTCGTCGGAATGCTCGAATCCCCGAGGAGAAGCGATGAACGACGGAACCGGAAGGCAAGAGGAGCCGCAGTCGGAGCGGGGTGCCCCCGGCTCGCGCGACATGGGCTCCACCGGCCCCGGAGGAGGGCCCGCGGACCGCCCCGCCGGCGCGTTCGAGGACGACGAGATGATCTCCGTCGACCCCGGCGACGCGGGGTCGCACCGACCCGGGCACACCACGACGGTCGGGGATGCGGACGCGGCCGTCCCGCCCTACGAGGGGCGGACGGAGCGCGGGGATGTCCGTCCCGCGCCGGACGACAGGGGAGAGGCGAGCACCGGGGGTGCCGGACGGCCGGTGGCCGACGAGACCCGCAAGTCGGCGGAGCCCTCCGAGACCCCGGGTGGCGCCACGACGTCGCCGACCGAGGAGCGGCCCGCCGGGTGAGCCGACACGACCCGAGGTGACGACGAGGGGCCGGCCCCGCCCACCGGGCGAGGGTGCACCGCGCCGAGGACGCGCGCTGTTCGGGCGGACCAGGGAGCCCGGTGCGCCGGGGCGGCGTCAGACGAACGTGCGCGCCAGCACGATCGCCAGCGCGATCAGCAGTGCGACCTTGACGATCTCGAGCGCCACATAGGCGTAGTGCACCTTCGAGCGGGGTGCGTCCTCCCCCGCGAGGATGCGGTTCGAGCGGCGCGTCAGCGGCGGGCGGATCACCGCCACCTGGACCGCCAGCACGGCCACCGTCACGAGGAGCAGGATCCATCCGGTCGTGCCGGGCGACGAGACCAGGCACGCCGTGATCAGCACGAGGGCGAGGACCCCCTCCACCGTGTTGAGTGCCCGGAACACCAGGCGACCGATACCGAGTCCGAGGGGGATGGTGATTCCCGGCGCCCGGAACTTCAGGGGTGCTTCGAGGAAGGAGATGGCGAGCACCATCCCGAGCCAGAGCATCGGCACGAACAGTTCCACGTAGCGTGCGAGAGTTTCCATCACTTGTCCTCGACTGCTGTGATCGGCACCTGATCGCCGATCCTAGTGGCGCCTGCGGCGACGGGGACGCCGGCCGTCCTTCGTCACGGCGAGAAGGGTGAGGACGAGGGCCGTCGCTGCGAGAGCGCGACGAAGACGACCACGTGGGCCGCACCCGCGCTGCGGTCACTACAGTCCTGACCGTCCTCGGATTACTCGTTGCGCAGAGGGGGAGCGGGAATTCCGGCCACGGACGTGTGTGAACGATCGACCCGTGGCGGCCCGTTCTTGCTCGGCGGCCGAGACCGAGGAATGCTGCTGACAGCTCGCGTTCGACAACGTTCACCGAAAGGATCGGTCATGCCGCGCATCGGTACCGTCGCCCGGGACCTCTACCGACGGGAGATGGCCGCGTCGAAAACTGCCGGCGACCCGCAGCAACGGTGGCGCCACCTCGAACGGGCGCACATCCTGTCCCAGCCGGATCCGTGGTTGCACACCTGCAATCACGTCGCGATGCTCGCCCTGGCGCTGCGCTGCCGTGACCGCCGCGAGGCCCTCGGGCAGGTCGTGCGGATCGTCGTCGCTGCTCCCGGTTCGATGACCGGCCGGTATCCCGAAGGCAACACCGGACGGGTCGCCGCCGGCCTGACGACCCCGATGCCGGTTCCGGCCGATCTGGCCCGGGCGCTGTCGGCGTAGTCGCCCACCCCCGGATTCGGAGGGGCGGACCCCGCTCACGACCGGCTCCTACAGGTGCACGGTCCCGCGGATGCACGTCGTGCTGTGTCCGCCGATCCACACCTCGTCGCCCGACGAGTGCACGGTCACGATGCCGCGGCGGCCGACGCGCGTCCCCTGGCTCGCTCGGTAGTCGGCCGGCGCGATGCCGGCGCCGATCAGCCACTGGGCCAGGCCGGCGTTGAGGCTTCCCGTCACCGGGTCCTCCTTGACGCCGACGGGCGCGGCGAAGGCGCGGACCTCGAACTGCTGCGGCGATCCCGGCGGGTAGGGGCCGACGACACCGAGCATCAGGTCGCGCATGTGCTGGTCGTCGGGTTCGAGGTCGAGCACGTCCTGCGCGGACTCGAGCAGGACCGCAGCCCAGCCGGGCCCGTTGTCGACCCAGTTGTGGGCCACGATCCGCTCGCGCGCGATCCCGAGGCCACGGGCGATGCGGGCCAGGTGGTCCTCGTCGAGGTCGCCGCGACGGACCAGCTCGGGGGCGCGGAACGCTGCCGACTCGTCGGTGTGGCGCAGTTCGACGAGTCCGGCTCCGCATTCCTGGACGAGAAGGCCCGGGGTTTTCGGCACGCCGCCGGCCTCGAGCCACGCGTGCGCCGAGCCGAGCGTGGGATGGCCGGCGAACGGGATCTCCGCGCCGGGGGTGAAGATGCGCAGCCGGTAGTCGGCCTCGGGGGTCGTCGGGGGAAGAACGAACGTGGTCTCGGACAGGTTCGTCCACGCCGCGAACTGCGCCATCGCCTCGTCGGGGATGCCGTCGCCGTCGAGGACGACCGCGACCGGGTTTCCCCGGTACGGCTCGGCGGCGAACACGTCGACCTGCGCGAAGTTCCGGGAACGTGGCTGCACCATCGGCTGTGTCTCCTTCGTCGGTTCCGTCCCGACGATTGTGGTCGCGGCGCCGGCGGGGCGCATCCGAATACGCCGGCGACCCTGCGATGGGCTCAGTGCCGACCATCCGTTCCGCGACGCTCGACCGCATCGGTCCGAACCACCTCGAGGCCGGGATCGATCACGTGCCGATGCGGCGCTGAACGACTGCGGCGCTGAACGACTGCGGCGCTGAACGACGAAGGGCGCGCAGGGAAGTCCCTGCGCGCCCTTCACGGTTCGAGGATTCAGTGCTCGTACGTGCTCAGGTCGCGGTCCTTGCTCTCCTTCGCCAGGAGGATGAACACCGCGCTCAGGACTGCCAGCCCGATCATGAACGCCGCGACCAGGCCGGTGCCGCCGCCGGCGGCCGCCTGCAGCGACGCGAGGATCACCGGCGTGAAGCCCGCGCCGAGCAGTGTCGCGCCCTGGTAGCCGAGCGAGGCGCCGGTGTACCGGGCCGCGGTGCCGAACTGCTCGGCGATGTACGCCGCCATCGGACCGTAGGTCGCGGACTGGCAGACGCCGAAGCCGAGCACGAACCCGAGCGTCACCAGGGCGACGTTGCCGGACGACAGCAGTGCCAGGATCGGCACGATCAGCACGACGAACGCGCCGAGACCGAAGAGCATCACCGGTCGTCGGCCGACGCGGTCGGAGAGGCGGGCGAATCCGAGCAGGGTGAAGATCGCGACGAACTGGCAGACGGCGAACGCCAGGAGCGCCTGCGATCGGGTCACCCCGGAATGGGACGCGTACCCGATGGCGAACGTGGTGAACATGGTCTGGATGCCGAAGCTGGCCATGCACCCCAGGGCGACGAGCAGCAGGTTCCGCGGACGGCGCAGGACGCTCAGGATCGGCGGGGTCCGCCTGTCGACCGCGGTGGCGTCCACCTCGGCCTGCTTGGCCATCGCCTCCCGGAACAGCGGGCTCTCGGACACCCGGGCCCGGACGAACAGGCCGACGGCCAGCATCACCGCGGACAGCAGGAACGGGATGCGCCAGCCCCACGACAGGAAGTCGTCCTCGGGCAGCAGCGCCACCAGCGCCAGGGCGAGGGTGCCGAGCAGGGAACCGGTGGGTGCGCCGGCGTTGGTGAACGAGGCGGCGAAGCCGCGCCCCCGCCCGCCGACGTGCTCGAGGGACATGAGCGCCGCGCCGCCCCACTCACCGCCCACGGCGATGCCCTGGCACACGCGCAGCAGCACGAGAATGATTGCGGCCCAGGATCCGATCGCCGACGCCGGCGGGACGAGGCCGATGAGGAACGACGCGACGCCCATGACCGTCATGGAGATCAGCAGCATCGACTTGCGGCCGTACCTGTCGCCGAAGTGCCCGAAGACGACGCCGCCGAAAGGACGGGCCAGGTAGCCCGCGGCGAACGTGCCCATCGACGCGATGGTCCCGGCGAGCGGGGACAGGTCCGAGAAGAACACGGGTGCGAAGACGATCGCTGCCGCGGTCGCGTAGAGCAGAAAGTCGTAGAACTCGATGGTGCTGCCCAGATAGCTCGACAGCACGACGCGTCGAACTTCCTTCTTTCTCTGGGCCGCAGTGATGTCCGCGGATGCGGTGACGGTCATGGGAGCTCCTGCCGTGGCGGTCGGGTCAGTGGGCGTACTGCTCGCGCAACTTGTCCTTGCGGATCTTTCCGGTGGCGTTGCGGGGGATCTCGTCGAGAACGAGAAGGGATTTGGGGATCTTGTACCTGGCGAGGCGCTCGCCGAGGAAGGCGAACAGCTCGTCCTCGGTGAGGGTGGCGCCGTCGGCGAGGGTGACGGCGGCCCGGCCCACCTCACCCCACTTCTCGTCGGGCACACCGAAGACGGCGCAGCCGAGGACGCCGGGCAGGTCGAGGATGGCGGCCTCCACCTCGGCGGGGTAGATGTTCTCGCCACCCGAGATGATCATGTCCTTGAGCCGGTCGACGATCGTGACGAAGCCGTCCTCGTCGGGAACCCCCACGTCGCCGGATCGGAACCAGCCGTCGCCGGTGAAGGCTTCGGCGGTGGCGTCGGGGCGATTCCAGTACCGCCGCATCACGTTCGGGCCGGAGATCTGGATCTCGCCGCGGTCGCCGGGGGCGACCTCGGTGCCGTCCGGGTCGACGACGCGCACGTCGGTGAAGAAGTGCGGGGCGCCCGCGGTGCCGAGCTTGCGCTCGGCGTCCTTGGGCGTGAGGATCAGCGCGCCCGGGCCGGTCTCGGTCAATCCGTATCCCTGGCAGAGGCGGACGCCACGGGCGGTGTAGGTCTGCAGGGTCCGTGGCGGTACCGGTGCGGCCGCGACGATCCAGCGACGGATCGAGCTCAGGTCGGTGCGGTTCCAGTTCGGGTGGGTGCTCATCGCGTCGAGCATCGTGGGCACCCCGAACGAGTACGTGACCCTCTTGGTTTCGATCAGGTGCAGGATGCGGCCGGGCTCGAAGCCCTCCTCGACGATCACGGTGCCGCCCTTGAGCAGGGTCGGCAGGGCGACGAAGTTCAAGGCGGCGGTATGGAAGAGCGGTGCGGCGACCAGGGCCACCTCGTCGGAGAGGAAGTCGAGATCGACGATCGGATTCATCACCGCGAACACCACGTTGCCGTGGGTGAGGACGACGCCCTTGGGCCGGCCGGTGGTGCCGGAGGTGTACATGATGAAGCACGGGTCGTCGTGCGTGACCGGGACGTCGAGACGGTCGGCGGGGGCGGTCGCGATGATCTCCTCGTAGCCGACGGCCCGGTCGTCGGGTGCCCCGTCGAGGACCACGCGCCGGGCGGTGCCGGCCGCGGTGGCGGCCGCGTCGGCGACGTCCGCGAGGGCGGCGGAATGGATCAGCACGGCGCTGCCGGAGTCGGCCAGGCAGTACTCCACCTCGGGGGTGGTCAGCCGGGCGTTGAGCGGCACGAACACGGCCCCGAGCAGGCCGGCGGCGAACAGCACCTCGAGGTAGGCGGGGTGGTTCGCGGACAGCAGCGCGACCCGGTCTCCGGGGCCGATACCCCGGGCGCGCAGGGCGTGGGCGAGCCGGGTGACCCGCTCGTCGAGTTCGCGGTAGGTGACGGTGGTGCCGCGGAAGTCGAGCGCGACCGCGTCGGGGGCCTGCCGGGCGCGTCGGTGCGGCCAGGTTCCGGTACCTTGATTGAGCACGGGATCTCCTCGATGCCTTGGGATGCGGGATGGTCTGTGGCCGAAGCGACTACGTCCGGGTGAGCCGGCGACCGACGATCTCCTTCATGATTTCCGTGGTGCCGCCGTAGAGGGTCCCGGCCCGGGAGTCCAGATAGTCGCGGGCGACGTCGTACTCCTTCATGAACCCGTAGCCGCCGTGCAGCTGCACGGCCCGGTGCACCACCTTCAGATGCAGTTCGGTGACCCACCACTTGGCCATCGCCGCCGTCACCTCGTCGAGCCGGCCGTGGGCGGCGTCGAGGATGCAACGGTCCACGAACACCTGCGCGATCTCGATTTCGGTGGCCAGTTCGGCGAGGTAGAAGCGGTTGGCCTGGAAGTCGGCGATGCGCTGCCCGAACGCTGTGCGGTCGGTGGCGTAGCGCAGCGCCGTCTCGAACGTGCGGGTCATCAGGGCCATGGAGGTCACCGCGATGCTGAGCCGCTCCTGCGGCAGGTTGTGCCGCAGATAGCCGAAGCCCCGGTTCTCCTCGCCGAGCAGGTTGGCGCGGGGCACGCGGACGTCGTCGAACACCAGCTCGGCGGTGTCCTGTGCGGACAGGCCCACCTTGTCGAGCGGGCCGTTCTTCGTGAACCCGGGCATGCCGTCCTCGACGACGAGCAGGCTCACCCCGTTCTTCCCGGCGGCGGGATCGGTCTTCGCGACGACGATGATCGTGTCGGCGAGCAGGCCGTTGGAGATGAAGATCTTGCTGCCGTTCAGCACGAAGTGGTCGCCGTCGGGAATCGCGGTGGTGGCGACGGCGGCGAGGTCGCTGCCGGCGCCGGGTTCGGTCATGGCGATCGCGCCGATCGCCTCACCGGCGACCATGGGGGCGAGCCAGCGATGGTTCTGCTCCTCGGTGCCGAGGGCCGTGAAGTACGGGGCGACCAGGTCGTTGAATCCCGACAAGCCCATGGTGACGGCCTGGGCGCCGACGCGGGCGAGTTCCTCGATGAGCACGGCGCCGAACCGGAAATCGTCGATGCCCCCGCCGCCGAACCGTTCCGGCACGGCGACACCGAGCAGGCCGAGCTTGCCGGCCTGCCGGTACAGCTCGCGATCGACGCGGCCCGCCGCGGCCCACTGCTCGAGGTGGGGGGCGACCTCGCGCTCGGCGAAGCGTCGCGCGGTTTCGCGGAACGCGGCGTGGTCGGGTTCGTAGATGGTGCGTTCGAGCGACACGGCACTCATGGAGACGGCGGTCCTCCTTCTGCGACCTCGTGGTTTGTCGCGCAGATCACAGTAGACCAATAATGATTGAAATAGTCAACGGTTGAATTCCATCTGCTTTCCGGGTGGGCGGTGCCCTCAGCTGGGGATATGTGTCTCGGCTAAAAACTTGCAAGCAGTCTGGACTGTTTGTTGTTTTGCTGTTACCGTCCGTTCTTGTGACTCGAACCACATCCACGGGCACGGGGCGCACGCAGGCCGAGCGCACCGCCGTGACCCGGGCGAAACTCCTCGACGCGGCCGTCGACTCGCTCGTCGAACTCGGCTACGCGCGCACCACCACCCAGGTCATCGCCAAACGGGCCGGGGTATCCCGGGGTGCGCAGCTGCATCACTTCCCGACCAAGGAATCGCTCGTCGTCGCCGCGGTCGAGCACCTCGTCGACAAGCGCCTCACGGAGATCCTCGAGGCCAGCCCGGACCCCGAGCGTGGCCTCGACGTCCTCACCGACGCGTTCCGCGGACCGTTGTTCCACGCCGCGCTCGAGCTGTGGGTGGCCGCCCGGACCGATCCCACCCTGCACGAGGCGGTGATCCCCCTCGAGCGCAAGGTCTCCGACGCGCTGCGGGTCGGCTGCCTCGAGATCATGGGGGACCGGATGGGCCCCGACGGAATCGACCTGAGCATCGAGCTGGCCCGCGGCCTCGCCGTCGCCGCCCTGATGCGTACCCCCGAATCGGATCGTGAGATCCGGGAGCGGCTGCTCCCGGTCTGGAAGGAACTGGTGATGAAGTGAGCATCGTGACCCTCCCGCCGCACGTCCACACGCTCGTCGTGGGGGCCGGCTTCGGGGGCATCGGCATGGCGGCCACGCTGCTGCGTGAGCACCCGCGCGCCGACGTCCTCGTGATCGAGCGGGGCGACGACGTCGGCGGCACCTGGCGGGTGAACACCTACCCGGGCGCGGCCTGCGACGTGCCGAGCGCGCTGTACTCGTTCTCCTTCGCGCCCGAACCGGACTGGTCGAAGGCCCACGGCACCCAGGAGGAGATCTACGCCTACCTGCGTCGGGTCGCGACGGAACAGGGCGTCACCGACCGGACGATGTTCGGGTGCGAACTGCGCGACGCGCAGTGGGACGACGAGAACACCCGCTGGATCGTGTCGACGTCGCGGGGCGACCTCACCGCCGACGTGCTGGTCTCGGCGACCGGTGCGCTGTCCACCCCGACCCTCCCGAAGGTGCCGGGCCTGGAGATGTTCCGCGGCAAGATGTTCCACTCGGCAGAGTGGGACCACGGCTACGACCTGCGCGGCAAGCGCGTCGCCGTGATCGGCACCGGCGCCTCCGCGATACAGTTCGTCCCCGCCATCGTCGACACCGTCGGGCACCTGACGCTGTTCCAGCGCACCGCCTCGTGGGTCATGCCCAAGCACGATCACACCATTGCGCGTCCGGTGCGCGCCCTCTACCGGCGTTTCCCGCTCGCGCAGAAGGTCGTTCGCGGGGCCGTCTACGGGCAGAAGGAAACGTACGTCGTCGGGATGACACGGCCGTTCGCGCGCCGGTGGCTCGTGCCGTTGTTCGAGCGCCGAGCGCTGTCGGTCCTCGACAAGCAGGTCCCGGATCCGGAGCTGCGGACGAAGCTCACCCCGGGGTTCCGGATCATGTGCAAGCGGATCCTGCTGTCCAACGACTGGTTCCCGGCGATCACCCGGCCCGACGTCACCGTGGTTTCCTCCGGGCTGACCGCGGTCACCGAGAAGGGTGTCGTCGACGAGGCGGGCAACGAGCACGAGGTCGACGCCGTCATCTTCGGCACCGGCTTCACCGTCACCGAACCGCCTGTGGCCCGGCACATCCGGGGACACGACGGCCGCACCCTGGCCGAGGTCTGGAACGGCAGCCCCAGCGCCTACCTGGGCGTCTCGGTCCACGGCTTCCCCAACCTTTTCCTGATGTACGGGCCGAACACCAACCTCGGCCACAGCTCGATCGTGTACATGCTCGAATCGCAGGCCGCCTACATCGCGGACGCCCTGCGCACCATGCGGTCCCGGGAACTGGCCACCGTCGAGGTGACCGCCGGCGCGCAGCGCGACTACAACGCCGAACTCGACCCCGCCCTCGCCGGCACGGTGTGGAACGCGGGCGGCTGCCACAGCTGGTACCTCGACCGCAAGGGGCGCAACTCGGTGATGTGGCCGACGTTCACCTGGCGGTACCGCGCCCGGACCAAGCGCTTCGATCCCGAGAACTATGTGACCCGTCCCGCTGCCGAAAGGATTGCGGCATGACCCATTACGACGTTCTGGTCGTCGGGTCCGGCTTCGGCGGCAGCGTCGCCGCGCTGCGCGCGACCGAGAAGGGCTACCGCGTCGGCGTTCTCGAGGCCGGCCGCCGCTTCGCCGACGACGAACTGCCGAAGACCAGCTGGCGACTGCGCAAGTACCTGTGGGCCCCGGCCCTGGGCTGTTACGGCGTGCAGCGCATCCACCTGCTGCCCGACGTCCTGGTCATGGCGGGTGCCGGCGTCGGCGGGGGATCGCTCAACTATGCCAACACCCTCTACCGGCCGCCGGCCCGGTTCTTCCAGGACCCGCAGTGGGGGCACATCACCGACTGGCAGGCCGAGCTCGGACCGTACTACGAGCAGGCGGCGCGGATGCTCGGCGTGCGCCCGAATCCGCTGACGACCCCCGCCGACGAGGTGATGCGCTCGGTGGCCGAGGAGATGGGGGTCGGCGAGACGTTCACCACCACGCCGGTCGGCGTGTTCTTCGGCGAACCGGGGAAGACGGTGCCGGACCCGTTCTTCGGGGGCGCCGGGCCCGAGCGCACCGGCTGCACCGAGTGCGGCGGCTGCATGACGGGTTGCCGGGTGGGCGCGAAGAACACCCTCGTCAAGAACTATCTGTACCTTGCCGAGCAGGCCGGGGCGACGATCCATCCGCTCACCACCGTCACCGAGATCCGTCCGCGCGCCGAGGGGGGATACGAGGTCCGTGCCCGCAGCACGAACCGGATCCGCAAGCGCCACACAGTGTTCACCGCCGACCAGGTGGTGTTTGCCGCCGGCACCTACGGCACGTCGCGGCTGCTGCTCGCGATGCGCGAGACCGGTGCCCTGCCGAGGTTGTCGCCGCGACTGGGCACGGTGGTGCGCACCAACTCCGAAGCGGTGCTCGCCGCGACGGCGCAGGACCGCACCGTGGACTACTCCCGCGGCATCGCGATCACCGCCTCCTTCCACCCGGACGACCACACCCACATCGAACCGGTGCGGTACGGCAAGGGCAGCAACGCCATCGGGCTGTTGCAGGCCCTCCTGGTCGACGGTGGGGGCCGGACACCGCGGCTGGTGAAGTTCCTCGCGGTGGCGGCCCGCAACCCCGCCGCGTTCCTGCGCACCCTGTCGGTGCGGCACTGGTCCGAGCGGACCGTGATCGCGCTGGTCATGCAGACCGACGACAACTCCCTCGAACTGGCGAGCACGCGCGGGCCGTTCGGACGCCGGCTCACGAGCCGTCGCGGGCCCGGCGCGCCACCGCCGGAGTGGATTCCGGTGGGTCACGAGGCCATCCGGCGGGTCGCCGGCAAGATCGACGGCGACGCGGGCGGATCGGTTGCGGACCTGGTCAACATTCCCATGACCGCGCACTTCCTCGGCGGCTGCGTGATCGGGGACTCGCCCGAGTCCGGTGTCGTCGATCCCTACCTGCGCGCCTACGGCCACGAGGGCCTGCATGTCGTGGACGGATCCGTGGTCAGCGCCAACCTGGGCGTGAACCCGTCGCTCACCATCACGGCGCAGTCCGAGCGGGCGATGGCGTTGTGGCCCAACAAGGGTGACGCCGATCCACGCCCGACGCTCGGATCCGGTTACGTGCCGGTCACTCCGGTGCGGCCGGTGCGGCCCAGCGTGCCGGAGTCGGCTCCCGCGGCGCTGCGCCTGCCGATCCATCCCGTCCGACGAGAGGAGGCCGCCCGTGTTGTGGAGCGTGCCTGAGAGCACCGACGAACGTACCGACTGGCCGACGTCCGCGCCGCCGCCGTGGTCGGCGCAGGCGCGCGCGGCCCTGTGGTGGCACCGCAGCGCGCCCGGGGCGGCCCAGTTCGGCCCCGGCGGCCGGACCCTGCCGTTCACCCTCGCGATGGTGGTGGACTACCTCGAATCGCCCGTCGGCCCCTACCGCGAGGTGCTCGCAAGTCCCGTCCTGCGCCCGGGACTGATCCCGGCGATGGCCGTGCCGTTCATCGCCGTGGACTCCGAGGCGTCCGTGCACGGCGGGCGCGAGCACTGGCATCTGCCCAAGGTGCTCGCCTCGTTCACCGGCGACGTCATCGGCCGGTTCTCCGCCACGGGCGACACATGGAAGGTGGACACCGACGCGACCCCGCGCGGTCCGGAACTGCCGATCGTCGGGGGACTGGCGTTCGCACAGCCCGAACCGGACGGCAGCCAGGCCCGCGCCACGGCACGGCTGAGGGGACGGTTCCGCTACGCCCGCGTCCGCGTCGAGGCGCAGGGCCCGACACTGGGACGGTGGCTGCTGCCGGGGGCCCACCACGGCATCGTCATCACGTCGGGCCGGATGAGCATCGGCCCGGCCCGGACGGTGCGCTAGGGAACCTGCGGTGGGCTCACGACGCCTCGCGCATCGTGAGCCCACCGAGTTCGACGACGTACTGCCCGGCTGCGTCGTCCCACGTCACCGAGTAGGTGGTGGGGTAGTAGCCGGACTGCTGATACGCGCTCGGCTGCCGCAGTTCCTCGTGCAGGTCGGGCCGGGACGCCAGCCAGTCCCGGGTCATCATCGGCTCGATGAAGACGTGCCGGCCGTCCCACGAGCCCTGCAGGACCGTCTCGGTGAAGTGCCCGTGCGGCTCGGCGGTGTCGAGCCAGTGCAGTCCCATGTTGGGGACGGTGCCGAGAATCGGCTGGGGGTCCGACGGCGCGTAGCCTTCCGGGAGGTACTTCGGGTCCGGCAGCTTCGCCGCCCGCTCGAGATACCCGGGGACGAGCGGGTTGATCGACTCCACCGTCGCGGTGTCGACGAGGTAGAAGTGCACATCGAAGTGCGGCTGGTCGAACCCGTGTTCCGGATTGTGGCCGTGAGAGTTCCAGTCCAGCGTGACATGGTCGACGACCGTCGCGGGCGCCCCGTCGGGAACGTCGAGCACGTAGGCCTCGGTGGTGGGCAGCAGACCGCTCGTGAGGCCTTCGAGAGCGGCGGCATCGAGGCGGACGCCGATCGCGGTGGGGGTGTCGTCGGGTCCGACGGTGACGTACGTGTGCGCCGATCCGTTACCGACGGGGCGGGGCGGGCCGTCGACGGACGTGGAGCCCTGGGCTCCGGCCACGGAACCGACGACGAGTGCCGTCGCCGTCGCCGTCACGCCGACGACTCCGAGCACCGCGAACGTGCGAAGGTGCACCACTGTCACGACTCCTCTCGCATGGTGAGTCCACCGAGTTCGACGACGTACTCCTGCGCCTGGTCGTCGAAGCTCACCGAGTAGGTGGTGGGGTAGTACGCGCTCTGCTGATAGGCCTCGGGCTGTTTCACCGGCTCGTCGATCGTGGGCCGGGTGAGCAGCCAGTCGCGGGTGAGCATCGGCTCGATGAAGGTCCATTCCCCGTCCCAGGATCCCTCGATGAGGATCTGGGTGAAGTCGTACTGTCCCGGCGCGATCGGCAGGGTGCCGTCGACCCAGTGCATCCCCATCTGCGGGACGAGCGCCATCTCCGGCGGACCGGCGGGCACGTAGTCGGCCGGCATGTACCGGGCTTCGGGCATGTTGGCCGCCGCGTCGGCGTACCCGGGTGCGGCCGGGTCGATCTCGGAAATCTGCTCGGCGCCGATCATGTAGAAATGGATGTCGAAATGAGGCTGGTCGAACAGTCCCACCGGTTCGTGCCCGTGCGGGTTCCAGTCCATGGTCAGGTGGTCGAACGCGGTCTCGTCCGCCTCGGCCGGGAACTCGAGCGTGTGCACCTCGAGGGCGTCGGAGAGGCCGTCGAGCGCCGTCGCCGAGAAGCGGACCCCGATCGCCGCGGGGGCACCGTCGTCGCCCTGCTCGACGTAGGTGCGGGCCGTGCCGTCGCCGACCTCGACGGTGGGGCCGTAGGAGTAGGGCTCGGATTCCGTGTCGGATCCGCTGGAGCAGCCGAGCAGCAGGGTGAGCGCGGTGCCGGCCGCGATCGCGATCCCGGAGGCGCGAGAGATCGGGTTGGTGCGCATGGCGAACCTCTTCCGGTGGGCTGAGAAGCAGGGTAGACCCGGCCGGCGGGTCCGTTGTGCGGAATCAGGCGATCGTGTGCGGACCGATTCCGCCCGTCTTTTCTTGACTAATTCCAGAAAAGGGGCATACTGGGGTCATGCAACGAGCGGATGAGCACCTCGACCCCCCAGCGCAACTGCGCTCCGTGGGTCTGCGGGTGACCGCTCCGCGTGTTGCCGTGCTCGGTGCGGTTGCCGCGCACCCCCATTCCGATGCGGACGAGATCGCGGCCGCGGTGCGGAGCGAACTCGGCTCCGTCTCCACGCAGGCGGTGTACGACGTGCTCAAGGCGTGCGTCGGGGCCGGGCTCCTGCGCCGCATCGAACCCGCGGGTTCGCCGGCCCGGTACGAGACCCGGATCGGCGACAACCACCACCACCTGGTGTGCCGCAGCTGTGGCGCGGTCACCGACATCGAGTGCGTCGTCGGAGCGGCGCCGTGCCTCGAACCCTCGGACGACCACGGCTACGTCGTGGACGAGGCCGAAGTGACGTTCTGGGGACTGTGCTCCGACTGTCGAGAGTCTTAGAGCGTGTCTTGTATGGGTCGGATCCTGTGTACGGCATGATGCATGGCGTGGTCGATGCGTTGTCTACTCGGTTGGTGCCGGATGCGTTGTGGGAGATCGTCGAACCGCTGCTGCCTCGGTTCTCGCCGAGGCCGCAGGGCGGCGGCCGGGCGGCGCTCGATGATCGGGCGGTGTTCACCGCCGTCGTCTACGTGCTCACCAGTGGCTGCGCCTGGCGGCACCTGCCACCGTCGTTCGGGGTCAGCGTCCCGACCGCGCACCGCCGCTTCGCGGCCTGGGCAAAGGCCGGGGTGTTCGACGAGCTGCACCGCCAAATCCTCGACCGACTCGGCGCCGGCGGGGACCTGGACTGGTCCGCGGCGATCCTGGACGCCGCGCACGTCCGGGCGAAAAGGGGGGCTCTCTGACCGGTCCCAGCCCGGTCGACCGGGGCAAGAACGGCTCGAAGATCCACATCCTCACCGACGCCGACGGGATCCCACTCGTCACCGCGGTGACCTCGGCGAACACCCACGACAGTGTCATGCTGCAGCCCATGGTGGCCGCGATCCCGGCGGTCCGGTCGCGTCGTGGTCCGCGGCGCCGGCGACCCGGCCGGTTGCGGGCGGACAAGGGCTACGACTACCCCGTGCACCGTCGGTGGCTGCGTCAGCGGGGCATCGTCCCGCGGATCGCTCGCCGTGGCGTCGACAGCAGCGAGCGTCTCGGGCGGTACCGGTGGAAGATCGAACGCACCCTGGCGTGGCTGAGCGGCTACCGCCGGCTGACGATGCGCTACGAACGTCACGGTGAGCACTTCGCTGCCTTTCTCCAACTCGCTGCTGCGCTGACCTGCTTCAAGAAACTGGCCAAATGAGACATACTCTTAGTCCCGCACCATTTCTCCACTACGACCCGCACCGCGGCGACGTGGCGCGGAGCGTGCACCCTTCCAGAGGAGGATCACCGTGACGAATCCCCGCCCCACCACCAACAACGTCGGCATTCCGGTCGCGAGCGACGACGAATCGCTCACCGCAGGAACGCAGGGCCCGGTACTGCTGCACGACCACTACCTGATCGAGAAGCTCGCCCACTTCAACCGCGAACGGGTCCCGGAGCGTGTCGTGCACGCCAAGGGCGGCGGCGCGTTCGGCGAACTCGTCGTCACGGGCGACGTCAGTGCCTACACCAAGGCCAAGCTGTTCCAGCCGGGCGCGAAAACCGAATCCCTCGTGCGTTTCTCGACGGTCGCCGGGGAGCAGGGCAGCCCCGACACGTGGCGCGACCCGCGCGGTTTCGCGGTGAAGTTCTACACCGAGGACGGCAACTACGACCTCGTCGGCAACAACACCCCGGTGTTCTTCGTCAAGGACCCGATCAAGTTCCCCGACTTCATCCACTCCCAGAAGCGGCTACCCGGTTCGGGTCTGCGCGACCACACCATGCAGTGGGACTTCTGGACGCTGCGACCCGAGAGCGCCCACCAGGTGACGTGGCTGATGGGTGACCGGGGCATCCCCCGAACCTGGCGCCACATGGACGGTTTCGGCTCCCATACCTACCAGTGGGTCAACGCGGCGGGAGAGCGGTTCTGGGTCAAGTACCACTTCAAGACGAACCAGGGCATCGAATTCCTCACCCAGGACGAGGCCGACCGCCTCGCCGGCACCGACCCCGACTACCACCGCGCCGACCTCCACGACGCGATCGAGCGGGGCGAGTTCCCCAGCTGGACGCTGAAGGTGCAGATCATGCCGGTGGCCGAGGCGGAGGGGTATCGCTTCAACCCGTTCGACCTGACCAAGGTGTGGTCGCAGCGCGACTATCCGCTGATCGAGGTCGGCACCTGGACGCTGAATCGCAATCCGCGCAACTTCTTCGCCGAGATCGAGCAGGCCGCGTTCGCGCCGTCGAACATCGTGCCGGGCATCGGCCTGTCGCCGGACAAGATGCTGCTCGGCCGCGTGTTCTCCTACGCCGACGCGCACCGCTACCGCATCGGCGCGAACCACGCGCAGCTGCCGGTCAACGCGCCGAGGAACGAGGTGAACTCGTATTCCAAGGACGGCGCCATGCGGTACTCGTTCAACGACCCGGGCACCCCGGTGTATGCGCCGAACAGCTTCGGCGGCCCGCACGCCGACCCGCAGGCCGCCGGCGACGAAGGTTTGTGGGAGTTCGGCACCGAGGCGGTGCGGGCCGGCTACGTCCGGCATGCCGAGGACGACGACTTCGGTCAGGCCGGCACGCTGGTCCGCGAGGTGCTCGACGACGCGGCCCGTGAGCGGCTGGTGGGCAACATCGTCGGCCACATCCTCGGGGGGACCGCGGCGGCGTTGTACGAGCGGATCTTCGAATACTGGTCGAACGTCGACGCCGACCTCGGCAAGAAGGTCGAGGAGGGCGTGCGGGCGGGCCGGGCCTGACCTCCCGTCAGAGAATGCCCCACCAGTAGAGGAGGGTGGCCAGTATCCACACGATGACCGTCTGCATCACTCTGTCCTCCCTCGATACGGATTCTTCCTCCATCATCCGCCCGCGCGGCCGCGGCTGCCACGGACACTCCGGGCCGAAGGGGCCCCGTATCCACTTCGTTGCCTGCGGCCGCGCGGAACTCGGTCACCGCGTCGAGCGTTGAAGCGGGGGAGATATGTCCGAAGCACGGCCGGCGCGCGACGTCCGTCGCCGCCGGGAGGCACATCGACACGGATAGGAGCTCGGATCATGACCGGACCGATCACCAGCACGTTGAGCCCGGACCAGCAGAAGGTCGCCGGGGACGCTCTGCAGGGCACCCTCGTCGACATGATCGACCTGAGCCTGATCGCCAAGCAGGCGCACTGGAACGTCGTCGGCCCGCAGTTCCGCAGCCTGCATCTCGCGCTGGACGAGATCGTCACGGCCGCCCGCACCTACACCGACGAGGTGGCGGAGCGCCTCACGGCGATCGGCGTCAGCCCGGACGGACGGGCCACCACCGTCGCCCAGGACTCCGGCACCACGGGTTTCGGCGCGGGCTGGACCAAGGACGAGCAGGTCGTCGCGGCGATCACCGACAACCTCGCGGCCGTCATCGGACGCCTGCGCGAGCGCATCGCGGCGACGGACGAGGCCGACCCGGTCACGCAGGACCTGCTCATCGCCCAGACCGCCGGCCTCGAGCAGGCGCACTGGATGTGGCAGGCGCAGCTCGCCTGAGCCGTCGAGTGCGAGAGGGCCACCCGTTCCCGCGGGTGGCCCTTCGTGTGCGCCGGGCGATCGAACACCTGTGTTACTGAAGTGTCGGATGTGATTGCTACGTTGGCATCGGTTCGTTCTTCGATCGAAAGGTGCCTGCAGCGATGGTCATGGGTCCCACCCACGCGGTGTCCGGGGCGCTGGTCGGCCTCCTCGTCGCCGACGTGCTGCCCCGCGAGTGGGGCGGGCCCACATCCACGGCCGAGACGTTCGCGTTCGCCGCGGTCTGCGCCGGTTCGGCCCTCCTGCCGGATCTCGACACGCCCCAGTCGACGGTGGCGCGGTCCTTCGGGCCGGTGAGTCAGGTCGCGGCGCGCGGCATCGACAACCTCTCGCTCGGTTACTACACGCTCACCAAGGGCCGCCGCGACCGCAGCCGTCGCGGCGGGCATCGCACGCTGACGCACACGGCCCTGTTCGCGGGCCTGCTGGGGGCGGGGGTGTCGACGCTTGTCGCCCGGTTCGACCGGGTCGCGGTCGTCGCCGTCCTGTTCGTCACGCTCGGCCTGGCGCTGCGCGGGCTCGCGGACGGATGGGCCAAGCGCAACGGCTGGCTCGTGGTGACCGCGACCTCGGCGGTGCTGTCGGTGCTCATGTGGAACTGGTTCCCCGGAGAGGTCGGTTCGGTGGGCCTCGGGGTGGCAGTGGCGCTGGGATGCGCGACGCACTGCCTGGGCGACGCCGTCACCAAGGAGGGCATACCGTTCCTCGCGCCGTTCCTGCCGTGGCGCGGCGAGCGCTGGTGGGAGATCAAGATGCCCGGGTTCCTTGCCATCCGCGCCGGCGGCGCCTTCGAGCTGGCGATCCTCGGTCCAGGGCTGACGATCGCCGCGTTCGCGATGGCGGTGTGGTCGATCGACGGCGCGCCGGAACTCCTGCGGGAGGCCGTCGGCGTGTAGGTCCTCGAGGGTGCTCACCTGCGCAGCGACGCGGCGATGCGATACATGGCGGGCACTGTGTACGCCCAGTCCTGCAGCGACAGGTAGGCCGACGTGGGGACGAGCACCACATGCCGCAGCCCGGCCTCCCCGAACTCCCGCAACCGCGCGGTGATCCGGCCCGGTGTGCCGACGAGGAATCCGTATTCGGTGACCTCCGGGGGCACCGCCGCGAGCGCCTCCTCCCACCGGGCCCGGTCGTAGCGTTCCGGGATCACGTCGACCGAGCCGCGGAACTCCGGCCCGAAGGGATGTACCGCGCCGGCCGCAGCCCAGTGCTCGGCGGAGAACAGCAGCGTCCAGTACCGCATCATCCGGCTGTGCAGCATCGCCTGCGCCCGCTTCTGTGTGGGGGCGACGAGGATGTAGGCCACCAACGCCGGCACGATCCGGTCGGGGTCGCGACCGGCCTCGGTGGCGGCGGTACGGATGCGCGCCAGTTTCGCCGCGTACTCGTCCGGGGTGCGCAGTGCGATGGTCATCGGCAGCCACCCGTCGCCGTAGCGCCCGGTCAACTGCAGCATCCGAGGTCCGTGGGCGGCGATCCAGATCTCCGGGGTGCGCCCGGGTGGGGCCTGCAGGTCCATCACCGCCCCGTCCAGGTGGAAGTGCGTGCCGTGGAAGTCGAACGGGCCGTGCGAGTCGAAGCAGCGGCGGACGATCTGCACGGTTTCGGCGAGTCGGTCGACCGGGTGGGCCTGCGACAACCCGTACGGGTCGATGTTCATCCGCTCCCCGCAGCCCAGGCCGAGGATCGGCGCGCGCTTGGTCAGATGCGCCAGGGTCAGGGCGGCCTGAGCGAGCAGCACCGGGTGGCGCCGGATCGGCTCGCTCACTGCCACCCCGAGCCGCATCCTCCCCGCAGGGGCCGCCAGTGCCCCGAGCAGGGTCTGGTAGTCGAACACCTCGTGCGGACTCGACACCTGGTCGCTGAAGCGGGTGAAGGTCCTGTCCCACAGGGCGGTCGGGAAGAACTCCTGGAAATGGTCCCAGACGAACAGCGACGTCAGCCCGCCATACCTCGCCAGCGCCGTGATGACCCGCACCTCGCGCCACGGTGGGTTGGACGAGGTGTACATGCCGGTATCGATCGTGGTGGACGTCATGGCGTTCCCTTCCGGGCCTGTCCGTTCACCGGCGGCCGGCGGTGCTCTGTCGCCGCCGTGCAACGGCGCTCTGTCGCCGCCGTGCAACGGCGCTCTGTCGCCGCCGTGCAACGGCACGCTGTCGCCGCCGTGCAACGGCACGCTGTCGCCGCCGTGCAACGGCACGCTGTCGCCGCCGTGCAACGGCACTTGCCACTGTCTGCCCGTGACCGGGTGCGGGGCTAGGGTCCTACGTCCTCGCTCCGGTCGTGGACGGCGGCGTTCAGCCGGTTCGGCGGCGCATTACGGAACCACTGGCATCGAAAGAGAACTTGTTCTATTTTTGCTCTGTTTCTGCCTCTTCCCAGATCGGAGCCCAGCCCGGTGGACCCCCGCGACGCCCGGACGGACGGCGACCCCGCCTCGACCACGACCCTCAGCCGACGAGCCCTCCTCGGCGCCGCCGGTGCCGCCGGTGCCGTCGCACTGACCGGCCTCGCCTGGACCCCCGCCGGTGCGGTCCCGGCCGGCGATCCGCGCGCCACCATTCCGGCACCGCCGGAGTTCCCCGCAGACATCCCGCTGGCCCAGCAGCGCTTCGAGAACTGGGCCCGGACGATCCGCTTCGACGCGGTGTGGACCGCCACCGCACGCGATGCGCACGACGTCGTGCGCATCGCCGACTGGGCCCGCGCCCACGGTTACCGCGTCCGGCCGCGCGGCACCATGCACAGCTGGAGCCCGCTGACCGTCGTGCCCGGCGAGAGCGTCGAGAAGATCGTGCTGATCGACACGATGGTGCACCTGAACGCCGTCACCGTCGATCCCGCGGGAACACCCGCCACCGTCACCGCCGGCGCGGGTGCGAGCATCGAGTCGATCCTCGCCGCGCTCGAACAGCACGGCCTCGGCTGGGCCAATGCCCCCGCGATCGGCGACATCACCATCGCGGGCGCGCTGTCGATCGGCGCGCACGGCGCCACCTATCCGGCCGCGGGGGAGCGTGCGCTCCCCGGCCAGTCGTTCGGCTCGCTGTCGAACCTCGTCGTCGCCCTCACCGCCGTCGTGTGGAACGCCGCCGCCGGCGCCTACGAACTGCGTGAGTTCCGTCGGTCCGAACCCGAGATCACGCCCCTGCTCGCCCACCTGGGCCGCAGCTTCGTCACCTCGGTGACCCTGCAGGCCGGGGCCAACTACCGGCTGCGCTGCCAGAGTTTCACCGACGTGCCGTGGCAGGAACTGTTCGCCCCGCCCGGTTCCCCGGGCCGTACCTTCGAGCGGTTCGTCGAGGAGTCCGGCCGCGTCGAGGCGATCTGGTTCCCCTTCACCGAGACGCCGTGGCTGAAGATCTGGTCGGTGTGCCCCGAGAAGCCACCGACCGCGCGCGAGGTGCACGGCCCGTACAACTACTTCTTCTCCGACAGCATCCCCGAGGAGGTCACCACCCCTCTCGGCCGGGTGGCGAGCGGGATGCAGGCTGCCACCCCGGCCTTCGGTGCCGGCCAGTTCGGGGCCGTCGCCGCCGGTCTCGCCGCCACCGGCACCGCCGACCTGTGGGGCTGGTCGAAGGACCTGCTGTTCTACCTGCGGGCCACTACGCTGCGCGTCATCGCCGGCGGTGGGGTGGTCGTCACGCGGCGCGCGAACATCGCCCGCGTCGTCCACGAGTTCACCACCTGGCTGCACGAGCGAATGGCCCACTACGCCTCGCTCGGGCAGTATCCGGTCAACATGCCGTTCGAGGTGCGACTGTGCACCGTCGACGACCAGTCGGAGGTGCTCGTCGATTCGGCCGGAGCGCCGAATCTGTCGGCCGTGCGTCCCCGTCCCGACCGGCCCGACTGGGACACTGCCATCTGGATGAACGTCGTCTCCATTCCCGGCACCGCGGGGCAGTCCGCGTTCTTCCGGGAGATGGAGCAGTGGATGGCCGACCACTACTCCGGTGACTACGCCGCCTTCCGGTCCGAGTGGTCGAAGGGCTGGGCGTTCGACGAGCAGGGGGGGCACCGGGATTCGCGGTTCCTCGGCGAGACGATCCCGGCGATGTACCGCACCGGACTGTCCGCCGACGAGGGCTGGGACGCGGCGCGCGCGGCGTTCGATCGGCACGATCCGCACCGGGTGTTCAGCAACGGTTTCCTGGACCGGCTGCTGCCGCCGGTGTAGGGGCCACGGGAGGGGGTTCCGGTACGGTCCGAGGGCACGGTTCGGTTTCGATCCGGCCGCTTGCGCCTTTCACAACTCCCACACCAGTCACATCCGTATACATTTGCCCCGTTCCATGTGAGTCGACGGTGGGAGCGACGTGCGGAAGTTCGAGACGGGGAAGAAGGCGGGCGGTCACCACGCGGCTCGACGCCACGTCCGCCGTGGATCCGTCGCGGCCGCGATGTCGCTGCTCGCCTTCCTGATCGCGCCGGCGCCACCCGCCGCGGCGAACCCGATCGTCGAGCCCGTCGCGGCCGACCCCAGCATCGTGCGGGCGCCCGACGGGGCGTACTACATGTACACCACGGGCGACGACTGGGGCGACGGCCGGGGACTGCGGGGGATGTCCGTCTTCAAGTCCTTCGACCTCACGGACTGGATGTACGTCGACGACGTGTTCTCCGAGATTCCCGGATGGCATCCGGCGAACAACTACGTCTGGGCTCCCCACGTGATCGAGTCGGACACCGGGTACAGCCTCTACTACGCGCTGCCGGACGGGGCGAATCCGTGCATCGGCCTCGCCACCGCACCCGGACCGGCCGGCCCGTGGACCGACCTGGGCCGCCCCGTGTTCTGTGCCGAGGACGTCGGCGTCCAGGGCACGATCGATCCGTTCGTGTGGGACGACGGCACGACGAAGACGATGTTCGTCGGGAACTTCAAGGGCGTCTACGCCATCCCGCTCGCCGCGGACGGAACCGCGCCCGCAGGCGAACCGGTCCGGGTCGCGGACGAACGCTTCGAGGGGCCGCACGTCGAATACCGCGACGGCTACTACTACCTGTTCCTCTCCTCCGGCCACTGCTGCAACGGCGCAGACACCGCCTACCGGGTGCTCGTCGGCCGGTCCGAGTCGTTGACCGGCCCGTACGTCGACCGCAAGGGTGACGACCTCGACGGCGGTGGCGGCGCGCTCATCCTGGCCGGCAGTGATCCGTGGGCGGGACCCGGGCACAACACGGTGGTGACCGACGACGCCGGCGACGACTGGATCGTCTACCACGCGATTCCCCGCGACGATCTCCAGCTTCCCAGCGGTGCCCAGCGACGGGAGGGCATGATCGACCGGATCGTGTGGGCCAACGGCTGGCCGGAGATCGGCGACGGGTCCCCGTCGTCGACCCGCCCCGACGTTCCCCGGACGGATCTTCCCGTGCGCGTCTCGCTCACGGCCGACACGGCCACGACGCTGCCCGCCTCGGGCGGGGTGATCGAAGCCACCATGCTCGTCGAAGCACCCGGCGACGCGCCCTACACGGGTCAGGTGTGGGGCAGCGCGGTCCGTCCGAACGGCGAGGAAGGCGAACCGGTCCTGGGCCCGATCGACGTCGATCTGGCGCCGGGGGAGACCCGCGAGGAGCGAATCGCCTTCACGGTGAGCGACAGTGCGGCGAACGGCACCTACGGCCTGTACGCCTTCGCCGGCACCCACGGTGTGGAGACGGTCGAGTTCGGTGCCGTCACCGCCCGCAAATCCGACGGGCTCTCGGACGTCGGCGAGTCCCTCGACGTGGTGACACTGCGAGTGCGCGAGACGGCCCGCTGACCGCGTGGTCCCACCCGGCGCGCCGGGGCTTCGGCGAGACGGGGGAGCCACCCATAATCGAGGGATGGATCGAGCCTCCTATCCGGCGCTGTTGCGCGCAGACACCGAGCGGCTGCTCGCCGCCGGCGAAGGCCGGCTCGACCGGCCGGTCCCGACCTGCCCGCGCTGGTCCGTCGAACGGCTTCTCGGGCACGTCGGCCGAGTGCACCGGAACGCGGCGGGCTGGTTGCGCACCGGCGGTCGCACCGAGATCCCCCCGGCTCCGGCCGGGGCCGCCGTCGTCGCATGGGTGCGGGACGGACTCGAGGAGCTGACGGAGGCCGTGCAATCGGCCGATCCGCACGTCGACGAGCAGACCTTCGCCGGACCGCAACCGGCTTCGTTCTGGGTCCGTCGCATGGCGGTCGAGACTGCGCTGCACCGGATCGACGCCGAACTCGCCGCGGGCGAGGGCACCACGCCCGTCGACACCGCGCTGGCCGTCGAGGGCATCGACGAACTCTTCGGGGTGCTGCTCCCGTTCCGTGCCCTCGGCGGCGCGGGGGCCCTCGGTGGGGCGGGGAGTGCCGGGTCGCCGGCCGGGTCGGGGAAGACGATGCACCTGCATGCGACCGACCCCGCCCTCGCCGCCGGCGAGGGCGAATGGTTGATCACCTTCGATGCCGACGAACCTTCCGTCGTCCACACCCACGCCGAGGGGGACGTCGCGGTCCGCGGGCCGGCGTCGGATCTGCTGCTCCTCCTGTGGAACCGGGCGTCCCTCGATCGATTCGACGTGTTCGGTGACGCCGCGCTGCTGACCTGTTGGCGCGACGAGGTGACGATCTGACGCCGATCTCGGTTACTGCCGTGCGAGCAATCGCTCGAGGTCGTCGAGAACGAGCATCGCGCCGGTCGGGCCGAGTGCGAGGAACCACGTCTCGTCGCTCACCGCGACGGCGCGCCCCTGCTGCACGGCTGTGAGGCTCGACCACAGCGGGCCGCCGACGACCGCCGCCTCGTCGGTTTCCCTGCCGTAGCTCGAGTAGAAGATCCGGTCGCCGTCCGCCTCCGTGATCGTTTCCGGGCTGACCTCGGCCGCAAGTTCCTCGATGTCCTGGACCGGCGGACGTCGCAGCCCGACGTCCTGCAGGATGACGCCGATGAACGAGAGGTTCCCGTACAGGCGGATCTTGCCGGACATGAACCGCACGAGCGAGATGCTCGGATCGCCCTGGATCGAGTCCCGCACCTCGTCGGCGCGGGTCTGGTAGGCGTTGAGGACGGACTCGGCCTTCTCCTCCTCGCCCAGCGCGTCCGCGACGAGCAGGAAATTCTCCTTCCACGGGAAACCGGGCCGGATCGAGAACACGGTTGGGGCGATGGCGGACAGCTGCGGGTACATCTTGTCCGCGCGGAGCTTGCTGCCGACAATCAGATCCGGCCGCAGCGCGCCGATGGCCTCGAGATCGAGGTTGTTGATCGTGCCCACGTCGGCCACACCGGCGAGCCGGTCCGCGAGGTACGACGGCTGCTCCGCCGCGCCCTCGGGACTCGCGAGGCCCACGGGTGTGAGGCCGAGGGAGAGGACGTCGTCGAGTTCGCCGCCGTCGAGCACGACGACGCGCTGCGGCTTGGCCGCGATCTCCGTCTCGCCGAGAGCGTGGGTGACCACGCGGGGGAACCGGCCGGGTTCCGCCTCGCTACCGAGCTTCGCCGTCTCCTCGTCGGCGGTGGCGAACAGCCGGCCGCCGGTGGCCACGTCGGTGTTGCCGGAGCCGGTGTCGCGGGTCGACTCGGCCGCGCCGCCGCACGCCGCGACGGTGAAGGTGACGAGCAGGGCCGCGGCGGTGAGGCGGCCGAGGTGTCTGAGCTTGTGCATGAGGGCAGGCTATCCTTGCCTCATATCCTCCGTGGCCCCACCCCCGGGAGGATCAACCCGTTGTCGGGGTCCCTCGCCGGCGGTTGCGCCGGTCGATGTGCAGGGTCCGCAGAAATGCCCGACGGCCGGGTCGCGGGGCTGCCGGCGGAACGGCCGGCGCGGTAGTCGGGGAGCGGAACTTCAGTTCGGAGGCGGTTTCCGGGGCGTCATCGGAGGTCGCGCGCAGGAATCGATCAGGCAGAGCGAGCTTGTGGATCGTGCGCAGCGTCAGAAGGTACTGCCGGACGAGCGAGCCGGTGGTGTACGGCAGATCGTACTTCTCGCACAGCGCCCGGACCTTCGTGGAGATCTCTGCGTAGCGGTTGCTGGGCAGGTCCGGGAACAGGTGATGCTCGATCTGGTAGCAGAGGTTACCGCTCATGAAGGCCATCACCGGACCGGCGTGGAAATTGGCGCTTCCGAGCATCTGCCGGAGATACCATTCCGCCCTTGTCTCGCGCTCGAGCTCGACGAGGGTGAACTTCTCGGCGCCGTCCGGAAAGTGCCCGCAGAAGATCACCACGTACGACCACAGGTTCCGGAGCAGATTCGCGGCCAGACCGGCCGTCAGGGTGCGCCGCCAGCGACGACCGCTGAGGGCGGGGAAGACCAGGTAGTCCTTGAGCGATTGGCGGACAACCTTTCCCAGCAGTGCCCGGTTGTGGTCGGTCTTCTCGGCCGCGCTGCCGGCGTGCTCGTTCACGGAGTGCAGACCGTGCAGTGCGATTCCCCACTCGAATGTGGTTGCCAACAGCAGGTTTCGCAGCGGTTGCGCCAGATTGCCCGGATGCCAAGGCTGGTCGCGGGTGATCCGGATGACGCCGAAGCCGAGGTCGTCGTCCATGTCTACGACGTTGTTGAAGACGTGGTGGCGGTAGTTGTGGGAGTACCGCCACTGTGAGGAGAGCCCGGCCATGTCCCATTCCCATGTGGTGGAGTGGATCTCCGGGTCGTTCATCCAGTCCCACTGCCCGTGCGAGACGTTGTGGCCGATCTCCATGTTCTCCACGATCTTGGCCCCGGCGAGGGCCGTCACCCCCAGCACCCACACGGCCGGCGCCTTGCTGGCGCATATCATCAGCCGCGCGGCGACATCCAGTGCACGCTGGAAGGCGATCGCGCGCCGGATGTAGGCGGCGTCCGCCGCGCCGAGCGACTCGGTGACATCCCGGCGGATCCCGTTCAGCTCGTTGCTCAGAGCCTCGACGTCTTCCGCGGTGAGGTGCGCGTATTCCTTGATGTCGGAGATCGCCATCGTGTTCTTCCCGTATCGAGTCCGCAACGCGCGATGCCGGATTCGGCCCCGCACGGCAGGACTGAATCAGTAGTAGTCGCGGCGGACTGCCACGGCGTACCCCGTGGAGCCGTGTGCCCGCTCGCTGTCGCTCGGCCCTCCGGGCCCGACGATCGCAGCAGCGAGCAGGGGGTTCGGTCGCAGAACGTTGATCATGGCGGCCTCCGGGGCCTGGGGTGTAGACCCAGTCAACACCCGCAGCGCCCGAGGTGTCAACACTGTAGACATACGACATAGGGCTACAGTGGAGGCGAACGGAGAGGAGTCCGTGATGCCGAAGGTTCCCGCGGGCCGCTCGATCGGATCCGACGACGGCAGGTCCGGCGGGAACACTCGAGCCCGGGAATTGATCCTTGCGTCTGCGCTCGCGATCATCGATCGCGACGGCGTCGAGGGGCTTTCGATGCGCCGCCTCGGCAAGGCTCTCGGCCGGGATCCGATGACCCTCTACCGTCACGCGCCGAACAAGGCCGCCCTCCTCGACGGAGTCGCCGAAATCGTCCTCGGGCAACTGGCCGTCGACCCCTGCGACGGTGACTGGGAAGATCAACTGCGCACGGTTGCAAGGGATTTCCGTCAACTTGCCCTCGATCACCCGCGCGTGGTTCCGTTGCTGGTCACCCGCCCCCTGGCCACACCCCTCGCGCTGCGGCCGCTCGGCACGCTGCGTCCGCTCGAAGGCATCCTGACCTTGCTCACCCGGGCCGGCTTCTCCGCGGCCGATGCGTTGCACGTCTACCGGGCCTTGTTCGGATTCCTCCACGGTCACGTCCTCGACGAGCTGCAGGAACTCGTCGAGCGGCCCGAGGAGTCCGACGACCTGCTCCGCCTGGGACTGCATCGCCTGCCGATCGTCGAATTCCCTCTCCTGCGCAGTCTCGCGCCGATACTGGCCTCCTACGACGGCGCCGCCGAATTCGAACGCGGCCTCGACCTCCTCTTTTCCGGCCTCAGGGCAATACTGGACTCCGGGGACGGTCGGCCTTCCGGATGAGCCGCCGGCGCCGGCCGGACCTACGAATCCGCCAACGTGCGCATGATGCCGTAGGCGTGATCCGGTTCGGTGTCGGGGTGCAGGAGTACCAGCACGAGTTGGGTGCCGTTGCATCCGAGGAAGTACATCGTGTGCGGTGGTTGTCCGGGTGCCGGCTCGCGCAGTGCGATACCGCCGGAGTCGAGGTCGAACTCGTCGATTCGCTTTCGCGATATCTGCAGGGCGTTCCAGTCGAAGCAGACCCGGGCCACGGGGCCGAGTCGCAGGGTGAGCGCGGAGATCAGGTCGTCCAGCTCATCGGTGAGGTTCGCGGTCCACGGGGAACCACGAGCCGTCGATCGAGGACGGTGGTGCCGAGTTCGGCCGGAGCAGGAAGCGGGGAGTCTGGGTCGGTGTGGGAAATCGAGCAGGGGGGCGTCGCGACGGTAGGGGGCGCTCGGGAGGGCCGGAGCGATTCCCGTTGCTGTGGGTGATGGCGTGGTTGTGCGTCATGAGACGCTCCTTGCGCGGCCTCGAGGAGGCCGACTTGTCACCGGGAGGCGTCGAGCCGGGCGCTCGAGGCGGGAAACGTGCCGGTCTGCTCACCGTACGTCACGATCGCGTCGGGCGCGTCGTGCCGAGACCCGGAGAACGGGATCGGGGCCCCTTCTCCGGATGGAGAAGGGGCCCCGATCAGGTCCTTCACGAGTCGGGGTGGCGGGATTCGAACCCACGACCTCTTCGTCCCGAACGAAGCGCGCTACCAAGCTGCGCCACACCCCGTTTCGAACCTCGGTTAGCTTACAGCACGATCGGGGTGACGGTTAAATCGCCTGGTCAGTGCGGTGAAAACGTGCTCCGGGTGCCCGCGTCCGCGGTGCTGCGAGCCTGCTCGCGGGGGGCCGGGATCAGCGTCAGCAGCGTCGCCTCGGGCCGGCACCAGAACCGGGCGGGGGCCGTCGGCGACGTGCCGATGCCCGCCGACACGTGCAACCGCATGTGCGAGCCCCAGCGCGACACGCCCTTGACCCGCGACCGGTCCAGCCCGCAATTGGTCACCAGCGCGCCGACCAGCGGCAGGCACAGTTGGCCCCCGTGGGTGTGGCCCGCCAGCACGAGGTCGTAGCCGTCGTCCGCGAACCGGTCCAGCACGCGCGGCTCGGGTGAGTGGGTCAGCCCCAGCCGCAGATCCGCCACCGGGTTCGCCGGACCCGCGACGGTGTCGTACCGGTCCCGGTCGATGTGCGGGTCGTCGACACCGGCCGCGCTGATGCGCACCCCGGCGATCTCGAGTTCGCGGTGCACGTGCGTGACGTCGAGCCAGCCGCGCTCGCTGAACGCGGCGCGCAGATCGCTCCAGGGCAGCGGCACGCCGTGTACGCGCTCGTGGTCGCGGTCGAAGTACTTCAGCGGGTTCTTCACCCGGGGCCCGAAGTAGTCGTTGCTGCCGAAGACGAACAGCCCCGGCCGGGCGAGCAGACCGCCGAGCGCCTGCACGACGGCGGGCACAGCCTTCGGATGCGCAAGGTTGTCGCCGGTGTTGACCACGAGGTCGGGTTCGAGGCGATCGAGTTCGCGGAGCCAGTTCTGCTTGAGCCGCTGCCCGGGCGTCATGTGGATGTCGGTCAGGTGCAGCACGCGCAGCGTCGAGGCGTCCGGCGCAAGGACCGGGAGGGTCACCTCCCGCAGGGCGAAGGCGTTGCGCTCGATGAGCGTCGCGTAGCCGAGGCCCAGGGCGGCGGCACCGGCCGCGCCGATCGCGGCACGTCGAAGAGTGGGAACGTCTGGCACGTCTCCAGCGTACCGCCGGGGCTCGTCCGCGCACGGGTTCGCGGGGCGCCGCGTAGCGTCGAGGCATGTCCGACACCACGTCCTCGCTCAAGTCCACGCTCCGCGCCGACCTCACGGCCGCGATGAAGGACAAGGATCCGCTGCGGATCACCACGCTGCGCATGCTGCTTGCCGCGATCCAGACCGAGGAGGTCGCCGGCAAGCAGGCGCGCGAGCTCACCGACGAGGACGTCGTGAAGGTGCTCGCGCGCGAGGCGAAGAAGCGCGGCGAGGCTGCCGAGGTGTATACCGAGAACGGTCGCGGCGAACTGGCGGCCAAGGAGCACGCCGAGGCCCGCATCATCGACGAGTACCTGCCGACGCCGCTCACCGACGCCGAACTGGCCGACGTCGCGGATACCGCCATCGCGCAGGTCGCCGAGGAGATCGGGGAGCGGCCCGGGCCGCGGCAGATGGGTCAGGTCATGAAGGCCGCGACCGCGATCGCCGCCGGGAAGGCCGACGGCAAGCGCCTGTCCGCCGCCGTCAAGTCGCGCCTGTAGCCGAAGACCCCGTCCGGTCGTCGCGCGACCGGACGGGTGACGGTCATCGTCCCGGGATGGGTGCCGGCGCGGCCGGCACCGTCGTGTCCGGCACCTGGCTCTCGGTCGGTCGGCCGGGGGTCGCGCTCGGGCTCGGTGGCGCGGCGCGCACCGAGCCGTCGCTGACGAAGATCGTCACCGTGGACCCCGGGACGGCCGACCCCGACGGGGAGACCGAGGCGACGGTGCCGCTGCGGCCCTCCGCCTTGACCGTTGTCTCCGTCACCTGGAAGCCGGCGTCGATCAGCCGTTGGCTCGCCTGCTGACGGTTCAGACCCACGACGTTGGGCACCTGGGCATTGCCGGCGCCGCGCACGTACTTCTGGTCCGCGGGCGGCAACTCGGTGGGCCCGAACTTGTTCGCGACGGGCAGCAGTGCCGTGAACCAGGTGCGGGCCGGCTCGGTGCCGCCGAACAGATTGCCGTCGGAGCACGGGCGCACGGGTCCGCTGCAGATCTGCCCCGGTGTGGGGGAGTCGCCGTAGGTGTAGACCGCCCCGGCCAGGTTGTTCGTGAACCCGACGAACGCCGACGACATGTGCGACTCGGTCGTTCCGGTCTTCGCCGCCACCGGCAGGTTCCAGCCCACCGATCCGGCCGCACCGGACGCCGTACCACCGCCCGCGGTGTCCTTGCTCAGGGCGGTGGCGAGGGTGTCGGCCAGCCCCGGTTCGACGACCTGCTCGCACGCCTGCTGGGTGATCGGCACGGGCTTGCCGTCGCGGTCGAACACGGCGTCGATCGGCGTCGGCGGGCACCACTTGCCGTGCGAGGCCAGCGTGGCGGCGACGTTCGACAGCTCCAGCGGGTTCACCCAGGTGGGGCCGAGCGTGAACGAGCCGAGGTGCTGGGCCTTCTGCATGTCGACCATGCTCTGCTCGCCGAAGCCGGACGTGTTGGGCTGCGCGTACGAGCGCAGGCCCAGCCGCACCGACATGTCGACGACCGCGTCCACACCGGTGGCCTCGATCAGCTTGACGAAGGCGGTGTTGGGGGACTGTGCGAGCGCGTCCGGCACCGACAGCTTCGCCGGGTACGGTGCGGCGTTCTCGACGCAGTAGGTGGCCGGCGGGCATCCGGGGGCACCGCCGTCGCCGAGGCCGCGGGCGTTGTAGCGGGACGGCACGTCCAGCACGGCGCTGGTGCCGAGGCCCTTCTCCATCGCCGCCGCGACGGTGAAGATCTTGAACACCGAGCCGGCGCCGTGACCGGTCAGCGAGTACGGCTGCGGCTGCACCGTCTGCGAGGCCCCGCCGTCGAGGCCGTACACGCGGCTCGACCCCATCGCCAGGACGCGGTGCGAATCCTCCCCGGGCCGGATCACGTTCATCACCGTCGCGACGTCATCGACGGTCGGGCTGGTGAACCTGTCCAGCGACGATTTGACCGAGCCCTGGATCTCGGGGTCGAGCGTGGTGCGGATCAGGTACCCGCCCTTGTCGATCTGCTCGCGCGACAACCCGGCCTCGGCCAGGTACTGCAGGGCGTACTCACAGAAGAACCCGCGGTCGCCCGCCGCGATGCAGCCGCGCGGCAGGGTCTTCGGCTCGGGCAGGACGCCGAGCGGCTGCTCCTTCGCGGCCCGGATCTCGGCGGCGCGCTCGGGGATGTTCTGGATCATCGTGTCGAGCACGACGTTGCGTCGCGCCAGCACGCCGTCCGGATTGGTGTACGGGTTCAGCGCGGAGCTGGACTGCACCATGCCGGCGAGCATCGCGGACTGGGTGACGTTCAGATCCTTCGCGTCGATGCCGAAGTACGTCTGGGCGGCGTCCTGCACGCCGAAGGACCCGTTCCCGAACGGCACGAGGTTCAGGTAGCGGGTGAGGATCTCGTCCTTGGTCAGCTCGTCGTCGAGCGTCAGCGCCATCCGGATCTCCCGGATCTTGCGCGCGGGCGTCGTCTCGATCGCCGCGCGCCGCTCGGCGTCGGTCTTGGCGACCACGTGGAGCAGGTAGTTCTTCACGTACTGCTGGTCGATCGTGGACGCGCCCTGCTCGACCTGACCGCTGGTGGTGTTGGTGAGGAAGGCGCGGATCGTGCCCTGCCAGTCCACGCCCTGGTGTTCGGCGAAGCGCTTGTCCTCGATGGAGACGATGGCGAGTTTCATCTCGTTGGAGATCTGGTCGCTCGGCACCTCGAACCGGCGCTGGTCGTAGAGCCAGGCGATGGGGGTACCCGCCGCATCGGTCATCGTGGTGACCGCCGGCACCACACCCTCGACGAGTTCGGCGGAACTGTTGTCCACCGTGTCCGCGGCGCGGTTCGACACGTAGCCGAAGCCTCCGGCCGCCGGGAACATCACACCGGCCAGCAGGACTCCGCCCAGTGCCGTGCATCCTGCGAGCTTCGCCACCGTTTTTCCGATCGACACGTCTACACAGTACGTGCCACCCCGGGGCGCAGACCCCGGCGCACGCGTTCCCGTGTGTGCGTTGCGCTGGCAAAAGCCCTCCGACGTGCAGTGATGCACGGGCGTACCAGAAAAGTGTTTCTCCGCCTTGCATCCGGGGAAGTCTTTACCTAGATTGAGTCCTCAGTGTGATGCAGATAACACCTGAATAGGAATGTGGTGCAGATCCGTCGTGCTACGCCGCCGATTCTGCGCGCCTTCCAGGACCCCGTGACACGGCGTTCGGAGAGTAAGGGGCAACTGAATGCACATGACCACCCCGATGGCCCGGCTCGACGTAGACCAAGCAGAAGCACGCATCGCATGGGTATCGAAAGCCCGATGCCGTGAAGTGGACCCCGATCAGTTGTTCGTCCGCGGCGCCGCCCAGCGCAAGGCCGCAGTCATCTGCCGGCACTGCCCGGTGATGCTGCAGTGCGGCGCCGACGCCCTCGACAACCGCGTCGAATTCGGCGTGTGGGGCGGGATGACCGAACGTCAGCGCCGGGCGCTGCTCAAGCAGCACCCCGAAGTCGACTCCTGGGCCGACTTCTTCGAAGCGCAGCGTCAGCACCAGAACGCCGTCTGACCGCGCACCCCCGAGACCCGCGAGGTTACGCCTCGCGGGTCATCTGATCGGCGACGGCGCGCAGCCCGTCGAGGTCCGAGACCTCGAACGGCAGCGACGGCACGCCGACGACCGGAACCCGCGGGTGCGCACTCGTGAACCGGGCCAGCAGCCGCAGCTCCCGCTTCGCCGTCACCGCCCGGTGGGCATGGACCCGGAGCACGGCCTCGGCCGGCGCGGTCTCCTTCCGTCCCTGCTCCTCGAGCAGATCCGCCGCGGTCAGGGCGTGGTCGGCCGGCAGCGGGCACAGCGTGGGATGCGTGCGGTTGAGGATCAGACCAGCGAGCGGCATGCGGTCCTCGGAGAGCCGCTCGACGAAGAACGACGCCTCGCGCAGCGCATCCGGTTCGGCCGCGGCCACCACCATGAAGTGGGTGCCCGGCTGCTGCAGCAACTGGTACGTGCGGTTGGCCCGCTCCCGGAACCCGCCGAACATCGAATCGAGTGACTGCACGAAAGCCGAGGCATCCGAGAGCATCTGGCTGCCGACGATCGTGGAGACCGCCTTCAGGGCCAGGCCCATCGCGCCCGTGACCAGCCGCCCGAGCCCGCGGCCCGGCGCGGTGAACAACCGGATCATCCGGCCGTCCAGGAACGCCCCGAGCCGCTGCGGTGCATCGAGGAAGTCCAGCGCGTTCCGCGACGGCGGGGTGTCGACCACGATCAGATCCCACGTGTCGCTCGCCGCGAGCTGCCCGAGCTTCTCCATCGCCATGTACTCCTGCGTGCCGGAGAACGACGAGGCCACCGTCTGGTAGAAGGGGTTGTCGAGGATCTGCTGCGCCTTCTCCGGTGCCGAGTGCTCGAGCACCATGTCGTCGAAGGTGCGGCGCATGTTCAGCATCATCGCGTGCAGCTCGCCCTTCGCGTCCGGCCCCAGCTGCACGAGTTGCGGGCTGTTGTCGAGGGCCTGCACGCCCAGCGCCTGTGCCAGCCGCCGAGCCGGATCGATCGTCAGCACCACGACGTTGCGGCCCTGCTCGGCCGCACGCAGGGCCAGCGCCGCCGCGGTCGTCGTTTTGCCGACCCCGCCCGCGCCGGTGCACACGATGATGCGCGACGAGGGGTCGGTGAGGATGGATCGGACGTCGAGCGGGGGCGCGTGGTGCGCCCGCGGCGCGGTCACCGCACGCCCTGTTCGCCGAGCTGCTCGGCGAGTTCGTACAGCCCGCCGAGATCCACGCCGTCCGCCAGCGCGGGCAGATGCATTCGTGCCACGTTCACCTCGTCGAGTTGGGCGGCGCTGACCTGCTGCGCCTGCAGGGTGGATGCGTACTCGATCGTCTCGGTCAGCAGACCCGCGAAGTCCTCGTCGCCGAGGGCGACCCCGGCGCGGTCGAGCCCCTCGCGTACCGCCTCCGCGTCGATCCGGCCGGCGGCGGCCTCGTCGACCATCTCCTCGGGCAGGAAGTCGGGGGCGGTGCGGTTGACGATCACCGTGCCCAGCCGCAGGTCCGCCGCGAGCAGCTCGGCCACCGCGTCGGCGGTCTCCTGGACCGGCAGCGCCTCGAGCAGCGTGACCAGGTGGACCATCGTCTCGTCGGAGTGCAGCAGCCGCACCACACCCTCGCTCTGCGACCGGATCGGACCCGACTTGGCAAGGTCGGCCATCGCCTTGGTCACGTCGAGGAAGCTGCCGATGCGTCCCGTCGGCGGGGAGTCCACCACGACCACGTCGTACACGGGTTCGCCGGTGCGGTCGGTACGCACCACGGTCTCCTTGATCTTGCCGGTGAGGATCACGTCCCGCAGGCCCGGCGCCAGCGTGGTCGCGAACTCGATCGCACCGATCCGGCGCATCGCCCGTCCCGCGAACCCGAGGTTGTAGAACATGTCCAGGTACTCGAGGAAGGCCGTCTCGATGTCGATGGCGAGGGCATATACGGCGCCGCCGCTATCCGTCGTGGCGATCTTGGTCTCGACCGGCGGAAGCGGCGGCACGTCGAACAGCTGCGCGATGCCCTGCCGTCCCTCGACCTCTACGAGCAGCACCTTGCGGCCGCCCGCCGCCAGGGCCAGGGCCAGCGCCCCCGCGACGGTCGACTTACCGGTACCGCCCTTGCCCGAGACGAAGTGCAGCCGCGCCTGCGCGGCCGTCGCCGGCCAGACGTCGTGTTCAGCAGTCGTTGATGCCACGACGTCGAGCCTATAAGTCCGGTGCGCATATAGGGTCGAGACATGAGCGAATTGACAACGTGGGAGTACGCGACGGTGCCCCTGCTGACCCATGCCACGAAGCAGATCCTGGACACGTGGGGAGCCGACGGCTGGGAACTCGTGTCGGTGCTCCCGGGACCCACCGGCGAGCAGCACGTCGCCTACCTCAAGCGCCCGAAGGGCTGAGCCGCGTGGCAGCAGAGGATTCCGCGGGGCGGACCTGGACGGCGCGGCTCGCCGAACTGGGTCTGAGCCTGCCGCCGGTGGCGGCACCCGTCGCCGCCTACGTTCCCGCCGTCCGCACCGGTGACCACGTCTACACCTCGGGGCAGCTGCCGTTCGTCGACGGCACGCTCGGTCTCGTCGGCAAGGTGGGCGCCGACGTCTCGGCCGAGGCCGCCAAGTCCGCGGCGCGTATCGCCGCGCTCAACGCGCTGGCCGCGCTGGACGGCCTCGTCGGCATCGACAACCTCGTCCGCATCGTGAAGGTCGTGGGCTTCGTCGCCTCGGCGGAGGGCTTCACCGGCCAGCCGGGTGTGATCAACGGCGCGTCCGAACTCCTCGGTGAGGTGTTCGGGGAGGCGGGCGTGCACGCCCGCTCCGCCGTCGGCGTGGCCGAACTGCCGCTCGGCGCTCCCGTCGAGGTCGAGATCATCGCCGAGGTGCGCTGACGGGCGCGGGGTGAGCCGGATCTAGAGTGGGACGCACCCCACACCTTCCGACGGAGGAGGCCGGATCATGACGCTGGTTCACCCCGCGTACGCGCAGTTGCGACAGGTCACCACCAATGCCGCGGTGGTGCTGGCGGAGAACCCGTCGATGATGACGCTCGACGGCACCAACACCTGGATCCTGCGGGCGCCCGGCAGCGACGAGTGCGTCGTGGTCGATCCGGGCCCGCTCGACGAGGCGCACCTCGCGCGCGTCGCCCGGGTGCCCGTGGCGCTGACCCTGGTCAGCCACCGGCACGGCGACCACACCGACGGCGCCGGACGGTTCGCCGAACTCACCGGCAGCGCGGTGCGGGCCGTGGACGCCCGGCACCGGCACGGCGGGGGAGCGGGCCTGGCCGACGGCGAGGTGATCGAGGCGGCCGGACTGCGTATCCGGGTACTCGCCACGCCGGGTCACACGGCGGACTCGCTGTCCTTCGTCGTCGAGGACGACCGCAGCGTGCTCACCGCCGACACCATCCTCGGTCGGGGCACCACCGTCCTCGACGACTCCGACGGCGACCTCGGGGACTACCTCGGGTCGCTGCGCCGGCTGATCGACCTCGGCGCCGGCTACACCGTTCTGCCCGGGCACGGACCGGACCTGCCCGACCTGGAGACCATCGCCCGCGGCTACCTCGACCATCGGGAGGAGCGGCTCGACCAGGTGCGGGCCGCGCTGCGGGTGCTGGGGGACGACGCCACGCCGCGGTCCGTCGTCGAGCACGTGTATGCCGACGTGGACCCGTCGCTGTGGCCGGTCGCGGAGAAGTCGGTCAACGTCCAGCTCGAGTACCTGCGCAGCTTCGCCTGACCTCCCGAACGATCGAGGCCGGTGCATCGACGATGCACCGGCCTCGATTCGTGGAACGGGTGTTACCGCGCGCGGCGGGCGAGGCGCTCCGAGTCGGAGATGAGCACGCTCTTGCCCTCGAGCCGCAGCCAGCCGCGGTGGGCGAAGTCGGCGAGCGCCTTGTTCACGGTTTCGCGGGAGGCGCCGACGAGCTGTGCGATCTCCTCCTGGGTCAGGTCGTGCGTGACGCGCAGCGCGCCCGCCTCCTGGGTGCCGAACCGCTGCGCGAGCTGCAGCAGAGCCTTCGCGACGCGACCGGGCACGTCGGTGAAGATCAGGTCGGCCAGGTTGTTGTTGGTGCGGCGCAGACGGCGCGCGAGCACGCGCAACAGCTGCTCCGCGATCTCCGGGCGCTGGTCGATCCAGGCCTTGAGGGCGTCGCGGTCCATGCTCACGGCCCGGACCTCGGTCACGGTCGTGGCGGTGGAGGTACGCGGGCCCGGGTCGAAGATCGACAGCTCACCGAACATGTCGGACGGGCCCATGATGGTCAGCAGGTTCTCGCGGCCGTCCGGCGAGCGGCGGCCGAGCTTCACCTTGCCGGAGACGATGATGTACAGGCGGTCGCCCGGCTCACCCTCGTTGAAGATGACATGTCCGCGGGGGAAATCGACCGGCTGAAGCTCTTTGACCAGCGCCGCAACCGCCGAGGGTTCGACTCCTTGGAAGATGCCTGCTCTGGCCAGGACGTCGTCCACGTGCGCTCCTTTGGGGAAAATTCTCGTCGTCATGCTGCCGGGTCTGCACGACGTCCACGGGCGCCCGGACAGGCCACCTGCAACGCGTACGGAAACGAAGTCTACTGTGCGCGCACTCGGCATGAGTGATTGACACCACGACAGCTGCCGTGCCGTTCCTGCAGCAACGCCCACGCATCCTACCGATGCGTCCCGAAATCAGCTCGCGCGGCGCGCTCCCATGTCGGACTCCGCATCGTCGAGCTCCATGACGAGGACCCGCCGCCGACGGCGGTGGAACCGGGCGAGAGCGTGGGGGAATCCCTCCCTGGCCAGGGTGGCGACGTCGTCGTGGCTCGCCTTGTCGAGGAACTCCTCGACCTCCTGCTGGCGAACGGACAGACGGCTCAGCCGGGACTCGACCCGCTCCATCGCCAATGCGAACAGCATGAGCAGCACGGGGAAGAGTACGACAGCAAGAGCTTGCATACCGGGAAGTAAACACAAGAAAGGTCTCAGAAGCGACACAGCGCCGAATCCGCGACCGGCCGGGTACGTACAGTGGAGCAGGTGCATGCGACCCCGTCCGAGAGTCCCGACGTGCGCCGACGACGCGTGTCCGGAGGCGAGCGGAAACCCGAGAGCAGGCTCGCCCTGGTGCGGCGGGCCCGCCGCATGAACCGGCGGCTCGCCGAGGCGTTCCCCCACGTGTACTGCGAACTCGACTTCACCACGCCGCTCGAGCTGGCGGTCGCCACGATCCTGTCCGCGCAGTGCACCGACGTGCGGGTCAACCAGGTCACCCCGGCCCTGTTCGCCCGCTACCCGGACGCCCGCGCCTACGCGGAGGCCGACCGGGCCGAGCTCGAGGAGTACATCCGGCCCACCGGTTTCTACCGCAACAAGGCCAACTCCCTGATCGGCCTCGGACAGGCCCTGCTCGAGCGGTTCGACGGCGAGGTACCGCGCCGCCTCGAGGATCTCGTCACACTTCCCGGATTCGGCCGCAAGACCGCCAACGTGGTCCTCGGCAACGCGTTCGACATCCCCGGCATCACCGTCGACACCCACTTCCAGCGTCTCGTGCACCGCTGGAAGTGGACCGAGGAAACCGACCCCGTCAAGATCGAACACGCCGTCGGCGCGCTCGTCGACCGCAAGGAATGGACCCTGCTCTCGCACCGGGTGATCTTCCACGGCCGGCGCGTCTGCCACGCCCGCAAACCCGCCTGCGGCATCTGCGTGCTGGCCAAGGACTGCCCGTCCTACGGCATCGGACCCACCGACCCCGTGACCGCCGCCGCGCTGGTGAAGGGACCGGAGACCGAGCACCTGCTCGAACTGGCCGGACGGTGACCCGGTGCAACTGACCCGCGCAGGCCGCTGGAGCCTGGTGGCCCTCGTCGTCGTGGTGGCCCTGATCGTCGCGATCTGGCCCCGCGACGCCGACGACCCGGCGCCGGCCGCCGACGGTGGTCGCCCGACCGCGGCGCCGGTGGACCGCCGCGCCCAGGACACCCCCGAATCCCTCGCGCCGCTGCGTGCCGCGGCGGCGCTCGAGCCCTGCCCGGCCCCGGCCGGGAATGGGGCCGGGCCCCTCGCGGGGTTGCGGTTCGAGTGCCTCGGCGACGGCAGCAGCGTCGATCTGGCCGCCGCGCTCGCGGGCCGGCCCGCGCTGGTGAACCTGTGGGCCTGGTGGTGCGGGCCGTGCGCCGAGGAACTGCCCTACCTGCAGGAGTACGCGCAGCGTGCCGGTGACGCGGTTGCGGTCGTCACCGTCCACACCGACCCCAACGAGGCCAACGCCCTGTCCCGGCTCGCCGAGTACGCCGTACGGCTGCCGGGGGTGCAGGACGGGTCCGCGCGCGTGCAGGCAGCGGTGCAGTCGCCACCCGTGCTGCCGGTGACGGTGCTGATCCGGCCCGACGGTTCCGTCGCGAAGGTGCTGCCTCAGCCGTTCCGCAGCGCCGACGACGTCGCCGCAGCCGTGGAGAACCACCTGGGGGTGAAGGTATGACGCCGTACTGGCTGCGCCGCGTGTCCACCGTGGCGCCGAGCGATCCGCACCAGGTCAACCCGGTGCTCGACCGCCGCGCACCGAACGGGTTCACCGTCCGTCCGGCGGCCGTGCTCGTGCTGTTCGGTGGCTCGTCCGAACCCGATCCCCTCGCGCGGGGCGGTCTGCCCGCCGACGCGGATGTCCTGCTCACCCAGCGGGCGCCGACGATGCGTCAGCACAGCGGGCAGGTCGCCTTCCCGGGTGGCGCCGCCGACCCGGAGGACGACGGCCCGATCGCGACCGCGCTGCGCGAGGCGCAGGAGGAGACGGGCCTCGACCCCGCCGGCGTCCGTCCGCTGACGGTGCTGCCCGAGATCTTCATCCCACCGTCCGGGTTCGACGTCACCCCGGTGGTCGCCTTCTGGGAGAAACCCACCCCCATCGGGGTGGTCGATCCCCGCGAGGCCGTCCGGGTGGTGCGGGTCTCTCTGCACGACCTGCTCGATCCGGACAACCGCTTCCAGATCCGGCACGAGCGCGGCTACCAGGGACCGGCTTTCCTCGTGGACGACATGCTCGTGTGGGGGTTCACGGCGGGGATCCTGGCGGGCCTGTTCGCGGTGTCGGGCTGGGAGATCGAGTGGGACCACACCGACATCCGTGACTTCGAGGTCACGCTCGCCGAGCTCGAGACAGGGGTGGTCGAACCGTGACACCGTCCGGATGGATCGACGTGCTCATCCTGCTGGTCGTGCTCGTGGCCGCGTCGTCGGGCCTGCGGCAGGGCGCGGTGGCGTCTGCGCTGGCGTTCCTCGGCGTGGTGCTCGGCGCGGTCGCCGGCATCCTCATCGCCCCACACGTGCTCGTGCACGTCGAGGAGGGGCGGATGCGGATCCTCGCCGGGATTGCGCTCATCGTCGTGCTCGTCATCATCGGCGAGGTCGCGGGCATGGTGCTCGGCCGGGCGGCGCGGAGCAACATGCACAGCCCCGTCGCGCGGGGCGTCGACAGCGTGGTCGGGGCCGGTCTGCAGGCCGTGGCGGTGCTGGTGGCGGCGTGGCTGCTCGCGATTCCGCTCACCGCGTCGTCGCAACCGGAGATCTCGGCCGCCGTACGCGGCTCCCGGGTGCTGGCCACGGTCGACGTGCTGGCCCCGGACTGGCTGCGCGGCGTCCCCAAGGAGTTCTCGGCGCTGCTCGACACCTCGGGCCTGCCGGAGGTGATCGGGCCGTTCGGCCGCACGCCCATCACCGAGGTGGAGCCGCCGGACCCGAGCGTGCTCGCCAGTCCCGTCGCGCTCGACCTGCACCCGAGTGTGCTGCGCATCAACGGCGTCGCGCCGAGCTGCCAGCGTGCGCTCGAGGGATCCGGGTTCGTCGTCGCGCCCGAACGCGTCATGACCAACGCGCACGTCGTCGCCGGCACGTCGGCGGTGTCGGTGGAGACGCTCGGTGGGGCGCTCGACGCCGAGGTCGTGCTCTTCGATCCCGCCGTCGACGTCGCGATCCTCTCGGTGCCGGGACTCGACGTGGCGCCGCTCGCGTTCGCGCCCGCGCCCGCCGATTCGGGTCAGGACGCCCTCGTCCTCGGATATCCCGGCGGGGGCCCGTACACGGCGAGCGCCGCACGGATCCGGGAGACACTCGACCTGCAGGGGCCGGACATCTACCGCTCCGGCACCGTCGAACGGGAGGTGTACACCGTCCGCGGTTCGATTCGTCAGGGCAACTCCGGCGGGCCGCTCGTCGACGATCAGGGCCGGGTGCTCGGCGTCGTGTTCGGCGCGGCCGTGGACAACAGCGATACCGGGTTCGTGCTGACCGCGGCGGAGGTGAGCAGTCAGCTGGAGCTGGCCGACGATTCCTTCGCGGCGGTGGCGACGGGTACGTGCATCGCCTGAGCCGGGGCGTCCCTACAGTCCGGCGGCGAAGTCGAGCAGCGCGGCGGTCACGTCGTCGGCGCATTCCTGGTGGGCGTAGTGCCCGGCGTCGTCGATCATGAGCAGTTTCCGGCCCGGAGCGTGGCGGACGCACCGGCGCACGGTCGCCGGCAGCACGTACGGGTCCAGCGTGCCGTGCAGTTGCAGGACCGGCAGGGTCAGCGTCTTGTCCATTGCGGCCATGAACCGGCGTCCGTCCGGCCGCCATTGGCTGCGGAACGCCCAGCGCTGGTACTCGAGCGTGCAGTGCGCGGTGCCGGGAATCCGGATGGCCGACCGCATCCGCTCCGCGACCTCCCGGAATTCGTCCGACTGCTGCCACCGCGCGCCGGAACGGGCCTGCAGCAGTCGTTCGATCTCCCACCCGTCGTCGCGCACGAGCTTGCGTTCGGGCCGCCACGGCACCTGGTAGGCGAGGAACGTGGGCAGCAGCGCCGACCGCTGCGCGCGGTCGTGCAGCGCCGCGTCCCGCAGCGAGATCGGGTGCGGCGAGTCCACGAGGGCGATCGCCCGGACGAGCCGCGGGTGCAGCACGGCCGTCGCCCAGCACACCAGGCCTCCGTCGGCGTGTCCGATCAGCGTCGCCTCGGAGCAGCCGAGGGCGCGGATGAGGCCGGCGACGTCGCCCGACAGGGTCCAGCCGTCGTAGCCGCGCGGCGGCTTGTCGGAGTCACCGTAGCCGCGCAGGTCCACGGCGACGGCGCGGTATCCGGCGTCCGCGAAGGCGGTGAGCTGGTGGCGCCACGACCACCACAGGTCGGCGAACCCGTGCAGGAACAGCGCCAGCGGCGCGTCGGGGCCGGACGGGCCGGCCTCGACGGCGTGCAGGCGGATGCCGTTGGCGTGGATGTCGCGGTGCGTCCACGGCCCGGGGTACCGGACCGTGGACGGATCGGGGAGGGACACGGTGCCCTGCATGTGGAGGGTCAGCGCGCGTGCCGGGGGCCCGGTGCCGGCTCCGCGTCGTGCTGCTGCGGCAGGACGGTACGGGCCTGCCTGAGCGAGTCGATGGTCTTCTCCGGGGCGCGCAGCTTGCGCACCCGCAGGTAGCCGATCAGGGCGAAGATCGCCGTGACCACGACCATGATGAGGAAGACGATCAGGAACGCCAGCCAGCGGGGCGTCCAGATGTCGATCAGTTCGGCGAGGAAGAAGAAGAAGAAGAACGAGCTGAACACCAGGACCGCGAAGGCCAGGATGAAGAACAGGCTGCCCTGCAGGCCCTTCTTCACCTCCCCGGTGACCTCGGCCTTGGCGAGTTCGACCTCGGCGCGGAACAGCGTCGAGACCTGTGCCGTGGCATCGCGGACCAGGTCTCCGATGCTCGCTTCCTGAGGAGTGCGGGCGCGCACCTCGGTCAGCGGAATGGACGAGATGCTCGTCGGTACCCCGTCACCCTGCTTCCGGTTCCCGTTCGTCACGCTCAATTGTCGACCCCTCCAGTTGGTTCGTATTGACTACGGTGGGCTCGCCCACGCCGTAACAGTAGCGTCGATCCCAGCACCGAGGCGATCAGTGACGTGACGAGGACGGACGCCTTCGCGATCTCCGCGGGCGCCCCGCCGTCGATACCGGCGAGCGAGAGGTCGGCGATGAGCAGGCTCACGGTGAATCCGATGCCGCCGAGCACGGCGAGTGCCAGCAGGTCCTGCCACGCCAGCCCGGTCGGCCTGGTGGCCACGCCCACGCGGATCGCGAGCCAGGACGCGCCGAAGATGCCGACGGTCTTGCCGATCAGCAGGCCCAGCAGGACGGACAGGCCCACCGGGCTGGTGAACACGTCACCGAGGACCTCACCGTTGATGGGGACGCCGGAGGCGAACAGCGCGAACAGGGGCACACACAGGCCGGCGGACCAGGGCTGGATGTCGTGGGCGAGCCGTTCGGCCGGTGCCTGCCGCTCGCCCGGGTCGGTGCGGACGCGGGTGAGCAGGCCCAGTACGACGCCCGCGATGGTGGCGTGGATGCCGGCCTCGTGCATGCCGTACCAGGTGAGCAGCGCCAGTGGGACATACAGCCACGAGGTCGTGATCCGCTTGTGCTGGGCGTACCAGTAGGCGGCGGCGCACGCGACGGTCCCGAGCAGCCACAGTGCCGCGATGGACGTGGTGAACAGGACGGCGATCAATGCGATGCCGATGAGGTCGTCGACGACGGCGAGGCTGAGCAGGAATACGCGCGCGCCGGTGGGGATGCGGGAACCGGTGAGGGCGAGGACTCCGAGTGCGAAAGCGATGTCGGTGGCGACGGGGATCGCCCAGCCGCGGTCCATGCCCGGGCTGCCCCACCCGACCGCGGCGGCGATGAGCGCCGGGAGCAGCACGCCGCCGCACGCGGCGATGACCGGCAGCAGGGCTCTCTTACGGTCCGCCAGTTCACCGACGACCAGCTCGCGTTTGAGCTCGAGTCCGGCGACGAAGAAGAACACGGCGAGCAGGCCGTCCTGCGCCCAGGTGCCGACGGTGAGGTTCAGGTGCAGTGATTCCGGCCCGAGGGGGAAGTCGCGCAGCGCCTCGTAGGCGGGTCCGAGCGGGGAATTGACCCACAGCACGGCCACGGCGGCGGCGACCAGGAGGATCGCGCCACCGACGGTCTCGGTACGCAGGTACCGGGTGAGTTCCGAGCGCAGTGGCTGGTTCACGAAGGCCTTTCGATTCGCGAATTCGGGGTACGCGGGGAGCGCCGCCGAACGGGCGTCCCGGCGTATCCCGGCACGAATCGTAGCCGTCGCCGACCCGGACGACCGATGTCCGATTTGATTCGCTCGGGAAAGGAAGTGTTCACTTTCCTAGCAACTGGGATCGATTCCCATCATGTGATTCTCTGGAGCTGGTTTCGTGAGCACTTCCCTCGACAACACCGCCGGCCGGGACGGATCGCTGGTCGCGGGAGTACCGCGCAGCCGCATCATCGTCGCGAGCACCGTCGGCACCTCGATCGAGTTCTACGACTTCTACATCTATGCGACCGCCGCCGTGTCGGTGTTCCCGCACCTGTTCTTCCCGAAGGGCAACGGCACCACCGCCCTGCTCGCCTCGCTCGCGACGTTCGGTCTCGCGTTCGTCGCCCGGCCGGTCGGCTCGATCCTGTTCGGCCACTTCGGGGACCGCATCGGCCGCAAGGCCACCCTCGTCGGCTCGCTGCTGACGATGGGCATCGCGACGTTCCTCATCGGAATCCTGCCGACGTACCACCAGGTGGGACTGCTGGCCCCCGCACTGCTCGCACTGATGCGCTTCTGCCAGGGCCTCGGCCTCGGCGGCGAATGGAGCGGCGCGGCGCTGCTGGCCACCGAGACCGCCGAGAAGGGCAAGCGGGCCTGGGCCGCCATGTGGCCCCAGTTGGGCGCGCCGATCGGATTCTTCCTGGCCAACGGCCTGTTCCTGATCATCACGCTGTTCCTGAACCACGACAACGCCGACCCCGACCTGGGCAGCGCGTTCCTGACGTGGGGCTGGCGGATCCCGTTCCTGCTCAGCGCCGTGATGGTGATCATCGGCCTCTACGTGCGGCTCAAGCTGGAGGAGACCCCGGTGTTCGCCCAGGCCGTCGCCGAGGGCAAGAAGGTCAAGACGCCACTGGCCGAGGTGTTCAGGACGAGCTGGCGTCAGCTGATCATCGGCACGTTCGTGATGCTCGCGACGTACACCCTCTTCTACATCATGACGACCTGGGTGCTCAGCCACGGCACCGGCAAGACCCCCGCCCAGGGCGGCACCGGCGCCGGCTTCCAGTACTCGGACTTCCTGGTGCTCCAACTCGTCGCCGTGCTGTTCTTCGCGGCCGCGATCCCGGTGTCCGGTCGTCTCGCCGATCGCCACGGCCGCCGCATCACGCTGCTGGTCATCACCGGAACCATCATGGTGTTCGGCCTGACCTTCGGGATCCTGCTCGCCCCGGAGGGCATGAGCGAACCGCGCATGCTCCTGTTCCTGATCATCGGCATGATCCTCATGGGCTTCACCTTCGGCCCCATGAGCGCGGTGCTGCCCGAACTGTTCCCGACCAACGTGCGCTACACCGGTTCGGGCATCGCCTACAACGTCTCGAGCATTCTCGGCGCGGCCGTCGCCCCGTTCATCGCGACGTGGCTCGCCACCACCTACGGCGTCGGCTGGGTGGGTGTGTACCTGCTGGTGGCCGCCGCGCTGACCTTCGTCGCGCTGCTCGTGATGCACGAGACCAAGGACCGCCACCTCGAGGAGGTGTAGGGCCGCTTCGCGGCCGGTGCGTCCTTCGGGCGGCTACGACAACCCGAAGGACGCACCGGCAGCTCCGCTGCCTACTTGCCCTGGGCGCGGATCGCCTCGAAGACCTTCGGGTCGACCAGGGTGGAGGTGTCGCCGAGCTCGCGGCCCTCGGCGACGTCGCGCAGCAGGCGGCGCATGATCTTGCCGGAGCGGGTCTTGGGCAGTTCCGGCACGATCGAGATCTGCCGGGGCTTGGCGATCGGGGAGATCTCGGTGGAGACCTGGTTGCGCAGCTCGGTGATGAGCTGATCGCCGGTGTTGGTCACGCCCTCGCGCAGGATGACGAACGCGACGATGCCCTGGCCGGTGGTCTCGTCGGCGGCACCGACGACGGCGGCCTCGGCGACGGCCGGGTGCCCGACGAGCGCGGATTCGACCTCCGAGGTCGAGATCCGGTGTCCGGAGACGTTCATGACGTCGTCGACGCGGCCGAGGACCCACAGGGCCCCGTCCTCGTCGTAGCGCGCGCCGTCGCCGGCGAAGTACCAGCCCTCCTCGGCGTACCGGGACCAGTAGGTGTCCTTGTAGCGGTCCATGTCGCCCCAGATGCCGCGCAGCATCGACGGCCACGGCTGATCGAGCACCAGGTAGCCGTTGCCGCCGGCCCCCAGCGGCACGGCGTTGTCGTCGACGATCTTGGCGGAGATGCCGGGCAACGGCGCCATCGCCGAGCCCGGCTTGGTGGCGGTGATCCCCGGCAGCGGCGAGATCATGATCGCGCCGGTCTCGGTCTGCCACCAGGTGTCGACGATCGGGGCCTGGCCGGCGCCGATGACCTCCCGGAACCAGCGCCACGCCTCGGGATTGATCGGCTCGCCGACCGAGCCCAGCAGCCGGATCGAGGACAGGTCGTGCGCGTCGGGGATGTCCCGGCCCCACTTCATGAAGGTGCGGATCAGGGTCGGGGCGGTGTAGTAGATGCTCACCCCGTACTTTTCGATGATCTCGAAGTGCCGGTGCTCGTTCGGCGAGTTCGGGGTGCCCTCGTAGACGACCTGGGTCGCGCCGTTGCTCAGCGGCCCGTACACGATGTAGCTGTGCCCGGTGACCCAGCCGATGTCGGCGGTGCACCAGTACACGTCGCGGCCGGGCTTGTGGTCGAACACGTAGTGGTGGGTGTAGGAGGCCTGCGTCAGGTAGCCCCCGGAGGTGTGGATGATGCCCTTGGGCTTACCGGTGGTGCCCGAGGTGTAGAGGATGAACAGCGGGTGCTCGGCGTCGAACGGCTGCGCCTCGTGCTCGGCGGAGGCCTTGTCGACCGTCTCGTGCCACCACAGATCGCGTCCCTCGGTCCAGTCGACGTCGATGCCGGTGCGCTTGACCACCAGCACGTGCTGCACCGACGCCGCATCGGCGACAGCTTCGTCGGCGGCCGGCTTGAGCGGGGCGGCCTGACCGCGGCGCCACTGCCCGTCGACGGTGACGACGAGTTTGGCCTGCGCGTCGTCGATGCGCGAGCGCAGCGCGTGCGAGGAGAACCCGGCGAAGACCACCGAGTGGGTCAGGCCGAGGCGGGCGCAAGCCAGCATCGCCACGATCGCCTCGGGGATCATCGGCATGTAGATCGCGACCCGGTCGCCGGCGACCAGGCCCAGGTCGGTGAAGGTGTTCGCCGCCTTGCACACCTCGGCGAGCAGATCGTTGTAGGTCAGCGCGCGCGAATCGCCGGGCTCGCCCTCGAAGTGGATGGCGACGCGGTCGCCGTTGCCGGCGAGGACATGCCGGTCGACGCAGTTGTAGGCGACGTTGAGCTGCCCGCCGACGAACCACTTCGCCACCGGCGCGTCGGACCAGTCCAGCACCTCGGACCACTCGGTGGCCCAGTCCAGCCGCTGCGCCTGCGTCGCCCAGAATCCGAGCCGGTCGGCGTCTGCGGCGGCCTGCAACTCGGGACCGGCGTTGGCGGTGGCGACGAACTCGGGGCTCGGTGGGTACACCTGCTGTTCGTGGTCCTGCGCTGCGCTCGTCATGGTTGCGGGGCCTCTTTCCGGTCGGTCCAAACAGTTCGGGCACCTGTGAGGGTAGTCACCTGTGACCGACATCGCACCGTTGCATCCGGCTGCAACCTGGTCACTTTCGACGATCGGTCGGTCCCGCGCGACGGGCGGTCGGCCTCCGCGGCCAGTGGAACCGCGGGCGCGGGTGGTCGGCAACAGCCGGTACCGTCGGATGCCGTGACCGACCCCTTGCAGCCCCTGCTCGACCTGCCCGGAGTGCGCGATGCCGCGGACCGGGCGCGCGATGCCCTCGCCGAGGTGCACCGGCACAGGACCAACCGGCGCGGCTGGCCGAACACCGCCGCCGAGGCGTCGGTTCGGGCGGCCCGGGCCTCCGCCGCGCTCGACGGCGGATCGATGGAGCTGCCGCCGCCGGGGGAGGCGGGTGATCCGATCCTGGCCGGTGCGCTGCGGGTGGCGCAGGCGCTCGACGGCGACGGCCTGGCCGTCATGGTGTCCACCTGGCAGCGCGCGCCCCTGCAGGCCCTTGCGCGCCTGCACCTGCTCGCGGCGGCCGACCTCGTCGACGAGTCGGAGGCGCTGGGCCGGCCTCGCACGGAACCGGGCGTGGGGGAGCGGCTCGACGCGCTCGCCCAGTTGGTGACCGGAGGCACCCGGGCGCCGGCGCCGGTGCTGGCCGCAGTGGTGCACGGCGAGCTGGCGGTGCTGCGCCCGTTCGGTGTCGCCGACGGCGTGATCGCCCGGGCGGCGTCCCGCCTCGTGTCGGTCGCGAGCGGGCTGGACGTGCACAATCTCGGTGTTCCCGAGGTGAGCTGGATGCGTCGCGCCCAGGCCTACCGCGATGGGCTCGCGGGCTTCGAGTCGGGCACCGCGGAGGGCGTCGGGGGTTGGATCGTCTTCTGCTGCGGCGGGCTGGAAGCGGGCGCGCGCGAGGCGACATCGATCGCGGACGCCTTCGCCGGAGGATGATCCGGAGCGTGAATCGTCAAGCGTGTCACCGATTTTCATGCAGGTGACCACATGTAAGCGGGCGACGTCGCCGAATGACTTCGGTGGCGTCGCCCGCCGGCACGGACTGCCGAGTTACCAAGCGTGCTGCATGGGTTGTGTGTCACTGGCCTCGGCGAGGGTTCGGATATCGCTGGTTCGTCCTCGCAACGGGTGCGGGGTGTTCGCCTTCGAAGACCCGAATCTCGCAAGCCCACAACACTTTTGCCCTTATAGTGGCATCGGCTCCGCGTGGGTGCTCGGTGTCCGTGCTGGGAATTCCGGTCGGGAGATCGAACCTTCTCTTCCGATTCGCTCTTGGCCTTCCGTCCTTCCGTAACTCCTTTCTACTCCCGGTCTCCGAGGGGGGCAAGTCCCATTTTCGGGACCGTCACCCGCGCGCCGCGAACCCCGGCCGGTGCCGCCGGCGCAGCGCGAGGTACGTCGCCGCGCCCGCCGCCACCGCGCCCGCCGTGATCGCGGCCGTCGCGGCGACGGCGGCCGGCGGCGTCGCGGTGAGACGATGCAGGAGCGGCACAGGACGCGTGAAAGTAAGTATCGGCCAACCATTTTCGAGGGATTCTCGACGCAGCACCCGATCCGGGTTCACCGCGCGCGGATGGCCCACGGCCCGCAGCATCGGAATGTCCGTCGACGAGTCGGAGTACGCGTAGCAACGTGCGAGATCGTAACCGTACTGCAGCGCCAGTGCCTGTATCGCCTCCGCCTTGGCCTCGCCGTAGCAGTAGAACTCCAGCTCTCCGGCGTAGCGGCCCTCCTCGATCCGCATCCGGCTGGCGGTGCTGTGCGTCGCCCCCAGTGCCGCCGCGATGGGAGTGACCACCTCCTCCCCGGACGCGGACACGATGATCACGTCGTGCCCGCGGAGCTTGTGGTCCGCGATGAGATCGGCGGCCTCGGCGAAGACCAGAGGATCCACGATATCGTGCAGCGTCTCGGCGACGATCGACTTGATCTGCTCGACATCCCAGCCCGTGCACATCGCCGCGATGTGGGCCCGCATGCGCTCCACCTGATCGTGGTCGGCCCCGGACAGCATGAACAGGAACTGGGCATAGCTGCTCTTCAGCACCGCCCGCCGGTTGAGGAGTCCCTGGGCGAAGAACGGCTTGCTGAAGGCGAGTGCGCTGGACTTCGCGATGACGGTCTTGTCGAGGTCGAAGAAGGCGGCGATTCGGCCGGACTGGGTCGGGGCCACGGTCGCGTCGGTCACGGCACCACAATAGGTGTGACTGCTCCTTCCCGGTACGCCCTGCGCTCCGGCCGGTCGTCCGGCCCCTCCACCTGCGCAAAACGCGCGACGGTCGAACCTGCACACTGCGTGAAATGCGCGACGGTTGAACTTGCAAATATCGGGTCGGGGCGTAGTATCGACGACACCTGGACATAGTCCAGGGGGTGTTCAGCCCGACCCCCCCGGGGCTGAACATGACGACCCTCGCCTCCTCCCCCCCTGGCGAGGGTCGTCCTCTGTTCCGGGACCTTTCGGAGCCCGGCGCGTTCATCCACAGGCAGCGCGTTCATCCACAGATTCGCCGGTTCCCCCGGCAGCTGCTTCCGGGGCGCCCAGCCACCGCGCAAGCTGGGCGCCATGACCGATGTCCTGGCCCTCGTCGACGATCCCGCGCTGATGGCGAGCCTGCGTCGCGTGGCGGCCGCCTCCGACCGCACCGTCGGTGAGACGGTGACGACACCGTCGCGCAGAACCTGGCTCGACGCCGGACTCGTCGTGATCGACCGCACCGCGGCCCTGGCATGCGCGCAGCAGCTCCCCCGGCGGGGCGGAATCGTCCTGGTCACCGCCGGCGGCGCCGACCTCCTCGATTGGCAGGCGGCCACCGCGGTCGGCGCCGAACACGTAGTGGGTCTGCCCGACGACGAGGTCGAACTGCTCACCGTGCTCGGCACGGCCGCCGAGCCCGACGCGGGCGGCGGCCACGTCGTCGCTGTCCTCGGCGGCTGCGGCGGCGCCGGCGCGTCCACGTTCGCAGCCGCCCTGGCATGGACGGTCGCCGCCTTCCGGCGCAGTGCGGGAGCCCTCCTCGTCGACGGCGACCCCCTGGGCGGGGGACTGGACGTCCTCACCGGAATCGAGGACCGGCCGGGTGTCCGCTGGCCCGGTCTCACCGTCGATCGTGGCCGGCTCTCCGCCCGGACCCTGCGCGATGCGGTGCCCGAATGGCTGCCGGGACTCGGCGTGCTGTCCGCAGATCGCGAGTCCGCCGCAGAGCCGGCGCCCGCCGCGGTCACCGCCGTGCTCGACACCGTCCGCCGCTCCGGCGACCTGGTGGTGTGCGACGTGCCCCGCAGCCGCGGGCCCGCCGCCGAGGCGATGGTGGCCGCCGCCGACCTGACCGTGCTGGTGGTGCCCGCCCGCGTCCGCGCCGCCCTCGCCGCGGGGCGGGTCGCCGGCTGGGTCGCCGAACAGAACACCAATCAGGGCATCGTCGTGCGCGGCCCGGCCCCCGGCGGGTTGCGCGGCCGGGACGTTGCCGACGTGGTGGGGCTGCCGCTGATCACCACGATGCGCGCGCAGCCCGGGCTCGCCGCGGCGCTCGAACGCGGCGGACTGCGGCTCGGACGGCGCTCTCCACTCGTCCACGCCGCCGAGTCCGTTCTCGACGTGCTGACCGGACCCGAACCGGGCTCGCGGTGGGCGGCATGAGCGCCGTCCTCACGGCCGAGCTGCTCGACCGGGTCCGCGAACGGCTCGCGACCGAGGCCGGCGAACCCACGCCGGACCGCGTCGCCGCCGCGCTGCGTGCGGAGTCCGGCGGGGTTCTCGGCGACTTCGACCTGCTCACGGCCCTGCGGCACCTGCAGACCGAGCTCTCCGGCGCCGGCCCGCTCGAAGCGCTGCTCGCCGAGCCCGGCGTCACCGACGTCCTCGTCACCGCCCCGGACCGGGTCTGGGTCGACCGCGGCGCCGGGCTGCGGCTCGCTCCCGTCGGCTTCCCCGACGAGGCGTCGGTGCGGCGACTCGCCCAGCGCCTCGCGCTGTTCGCCGGACGGCGCCTCGACGACGCGCAGCCGTGGGTCGACGGCCGGCTGCCAGGGCACGGCGATTTCGGGGTGCGCCTGCACGCCGTCCTCGCACCCGTCGCGCAGGGCGGCACCTGCCTGTCGCTGCGCGTGCTGCGGCCCGCCACCCAGGGGCTCGACGCGCTGCGTGATCGCGGCGCCGTCGATCCGCACGCCTATCGGCTGCTGCGACGGATCGTCGCCGCCCGGCTCGCCTTCCTCGTCGTCGGGGGCACCGGGGCAGGCAAGACCACCCTGCTCGCGGCACTGCTCGGCACGGTGGACCCGGGCGAGCGGATCGTGTGCGTCGAGGACGCCGCCGAGCTCGCTCCCGCCCATCCCCACGTCGTGCGGCTCGTCGCCCGGGCCGCCAACGTCGAAGGCGTCGGTGAGGTCGCGGTGCGCGACCTCGTGCGGCAGGCGCTGCGGATGCGGCCCGACCGCATCGTCGTGGGCGAGGTGCGCGGCGCCGAGGTCGTCGATCTTCTGACGGCACTGAACACCGGTCACGACGGCGGCGCGGGCACGGTGCACGCCAACTCGCCGGACGAGGTGCCGGCGCGGCTCGAAGCGCTCGCCGCACTCGGCGGCCTGGACCGGGCCGCCCTGCACAGCCAGCTCGTCGCGGCGGTGCAGGTGGTTCTGCACGTGCACCGCACCCCCGACGGGACCCGCCGGCTGACGGAGATCGGTGTCGTGCAGCGGGACACCGTGTCGGGTGTCGTCGTCGCGCCCGCGTGGACCCACGAGCGCGGCACGGAGGCCGGCATGGACCGACTCGAAGAGCTCTTCCGCCGACGGGAACCGCGGTGACCGCGGCGGCCCTGTGCCTGGCCGCGGCCGTGCTGGTGGCGCCGGGTGCGGTCGCCACGCCGCGGCTGCGGGCACTGCGCACGACGGTCGCCGCCGGACGGTCGTGGCGGCCGCCGCAGGAGGTGACGGTCGGGCTGTGCGTCCTCCCGGCGCTGCTGCTCGGCGTCGCGCCCGCCGTCGCGGCGGCGGTCGTCGCCGGCACCGCCGTGCGACGGCTGCGGCGACGGCGCCGGGACCGCGCACTCGACGCCGAGCAGCGGACCCTGCTCGCCGGGCTCGAAACCGTTGTCGCCGAGCTCGAGGTGGGCACCCATCCGGCCGAGGCGTGCGCGACGGCGGCGCGGGAGACGACCGGGCCGACTGCCGACGCCTTCCGCGTCGCGGCGGCGCGGGTCCGGCTCGGCGGCAGCGCGGCCGACGGCCTGCGCGCCGCGGCCCGCGCGCCGGGACAGTCGGGGCTCGCCGCGTCGCTCGAGCGGCTCGCCGCGGCCTGGGAGGTGTCGGACCGGCACGGGCTGGCGCTGGCGCAACTCCTCACGGCCGCGCGCTCGGATCTGTCCGGCCGCATGCGGCTGCGCTCGCGCACCGAGGCGGGACTGGCGGGGGCCCGCGCGACGGCGACGGTGCTCGCGGCCCTTCCGGCGCTCGGTGTGGCGCTGGGGCAGATGATGGGGGCCGCGCCGGTGACGGTGCTGCTCGGCGACGGTCTCGGTGGTGTGTTGCTGGTGGTGGGCACCGTGCTGGCGTGCGCCGGGCTGCTGTGGACCGATCGGATCGCGACGCGGGTGGCATCGTGACGGCGTCGCTGGTGTGCCTTGCCGTGGCGCTCGTGATCCTGCCGGACCTGCAGGCGCGACGGTTGCAGGCCCTCGCCGCCGGGGCTGCGACGTCCGGCGGAGCGGCCGACTCCGGCGGTGCGCCGGACGACCCCCATGCCGTGCCCGCCGCGTTCGACCTGATGGCCGCCTGCCTGCGTGCCGGCCTGCCGACGGCGACGGCGGCCCGGGCGGTCGCCGACTCGGCGCCGCCGGCCCTCGCACGGGCCCTGCGTCGGGGCGCGGACCGGCTCGAGCTCGGGGCCGCCCCGACGGACGCGTGGAGCGGTCTCGGGGCCGCGACCTCGGACGGCTCCGGCGCCGAGACGGAGGCGCTGGAGGCCTTCGCCCGCGCGGCGCGGCGATCGGCGCGGTCCGGTGCCCCGCTGTCGGGCATCGTCGCCGAGGTGGCGGAGCGGCAGCGCGAACAGGCGGAGGACCGGGCGGCTGCGGCCGTCGAGCGTGCCGGGGTCCTGGTCAGCGGCCCGCTCGGGCTGTGTTTCCTGCCGGCGTTCGTATGCCTGGGCATCGTGCCCGTCGTGATCGGGCTCGCGGGACGCGTGCTCGGCGACGGGCTGTTGTGAGACGTCGGCGCGGACGGTCCGCGCCGAAGGAGGGGAGGAACCATGGTAGGCAACGTGATTCGGGCGGCGGCGCAGCGGCTGAGCGGTGCCGTCGCGGCGGAGGACGGCATGTCCACCGCGGAGTACGCGATCGGCACGATCGCCGCGGCGGCGTTCGGTGCCGTGCTGTACACGGTGGTCACCGGCGACAACATCGTCACCGCGCTCACCGGCATCGTCGAGCGCGCGCTGAACACGGCGGTGTGAGCGGGGACGACGGCGGGGTGACCGTCGAGGCGGCGATCGCCCTCACCACGCTGGTGAGTGTTCTCGTGCTGTGTCTCGGTGCGGTGCTGTGTGTTTCGAATCAGCTCCGGTGTCAGGACGCGGCGCGGGAGGCCGCCCGGCTCGCGGCTCGCGGCGACGGGGTGCGAGCGGTGGAGGTGGCGGCGCGGGTCGCTCCGGAGGGCGCACGGATCTCCGTGCGCCCCGACGGTGACCTCGTCGTGGCGACGGTGACGGCGGACGGTCCGCTGCTGCCGATGGTGACGCTCACGGCGGAGGCGGTATCCGTGCTCGAACCGGAAGTGGCGCAGTGACATTCGGGGACGACCGGGGTAGTGCGAGCGTGATGGGGTGTTTCGTCGCGGTCGCGCTGATCGTGGTCACCGGGCTGCTCGTGCAGACGGGTGCGGGGGTCGCGACGCGGCACCGGGCACAGGCGGCGGCCGACCTGGCGGCCCTGGCGGTGGCCGGTGCGCTCGATCGCGGATCGGACACCGCATGCTCGGAGGCGGACCGGATCGCGGCGCGGATGCGGGCGCAGGTGCGCTCGTGCACCGTCGACGGCTGGGACGCCGTCGTCGAGGTCGGGGCCGAGGTGTCGCTGCCGGCTGGGCGGCAGGCCCGGGCGATCGCGCGGGCGGGGCCGGCCGGGTGAGACGCGAGGTCAGGCGAGGGTGTCGAGCACCGCGCCCAGCAACGCGACCGCGCCGGCCTTGTCGAGCGGGTCGTTGCCGTTGCCGCACTTGGGGGAGTACACGCACGACGGGCAACCGGCGGCGCATTCGCAGGCCGTCACGGCCGCGCGGGTTGCACCGAGCCACTCGGCGATGCGCGCGTACCCGCGGTCGGCGAAACCGGCGCCCCCGGGATGCCCGTCGTAGACGAAGACGGTGGGCAGCCCGGTGTCCGGGTGCACCGCGGTGGACACGCCGCCGATGTCCCAGCGGTCGCACGTCGCCACGAGCGGCAGCAGGCCGATGGCGGCGTGCTCGGCGGCGTGCAGCGCGCCGGGTACCCGTTCCGGTCCGATCCCGCACCGGTCGAGCAGTTCGGGGGTGACGGTGTACATCACCGCGCGCGTCGGCAGGCACTGGGACGGCATGTCGAGGTCGGTGCTGTCGAGCACCTCGCCGGACGGCAGCCGTCGCAGGTACGAGACCACCTGGTGGGTCACCTCGACCTCGACGAGGCCTACGGTCACCGGCCCGAGCGAGCGCTGTTCCGCCACGGCGGTCACGACGATGTCGGTGATCTCCCGCGCGGAGGTGGACCATTCGGGGTCCTCGGCGTGCACGAGCGCGATTCCGTCGTCGAGGTGCAACTCGTCGACGACGAACGACTCGCCGCGGTGCAGGTACACCGCTCCCGGATGCACGGTCGCCGGTGCACGACCGCCGTCGACGGTGCCGAGCATCCGTCCGGTGTCCGACTCGACGATGGCGATCTGGGTGCCGATGCCGCCGCGGATGTCGATGTCGGAGTGGGGACGGGTGTCCGGGGTGACGAACCAGCCGTGCGGGCGCCGCCGGATCGCTCCCTGCGCGGCCAGGGCGGCGAGCACGTCGGCCGCACCGAACTCCTCGACCTCGGCGTCGGTGAGCGGCAGCTCGAGTGCGGCGCACAGCAGTTGCGGGCCGAGCACGTACGGATTGGTGGGATCGGTGACCGTCGCCTCGACGGGCTTGTCGAGCAGCGCCGCCGGATGGTGCACGAGGTAGGTGTCGAGCGGATCGTCGCGGGCGACGAGCACGACCAGCGATCCCGCACCGCGGCGCCCGGCCCGGCCGGCCTGCTGCCAGAACGACGCGACGGTGCCCGGGAATCCGGCGACGACGACGGCGTCCAGGCCGGCGATGTCCATGCCGAGTTCCAGGGCGTTGGTGCTGGCGGCACCGAGCAGCCGGCCGTCCGCCAGGGCCGCCTCGAGCTCGCGGCGCTCCTCGGCGAGGTAGCCGGCGCGGTAGGCGGCGACCCGATCGACGAGCTCGGGGGCGGCCTCGGCGAGCAGCCGCTGCGCACCGAGCGCGGTGAGTTCGGCACCGCGCCGGGACCGCACGAAGGCGAGGGTGCGGGCACCCTCGACGACGAGGTCGGCGAGGATGCGGGCGGCCTCGGTTCCGGCGGCGCGGCGCACGGGGGCACCGTTCTCGCCGGTCACCTGCTCGAGCAGCGGCGGCTCCCACAGCGCGACGGTGCGAGGTCCGTGCGGGGAGCCGTCCTCGGTCACCTCCCGGCAGGGCGCGCCGACGAGCCGGGACGCCGCGGCGCCGGGGTCGGCGGTCGTGGCGGAGGCGAGGACGAAGACCGGCCGGGCGCCGTAGCGCGCGGCGATCCGCCGCAGCCGGCGCAGCACCAGGGCCACGTTGGAGCCGAAGACGCCGCGATAGGAGTGACACTCGTCGACCACCACGTAGCGCAGCCGGCGGAAGAACCGGGACCAGCGGGCGTGCCCGGGCAGCATCGACATGTGCAGCATGTCGGGGTTGGTGAAGATCCACCGTGAGTGGCTGCGCGCCCACTGCCGCAGTTCGGTGGAGGTGTCGCCGTCGTAGGCGCACGCGTGCACGTGACCGAGTTCGGGCTCGGCGGCGGTCACCTCGGTGACGGCGCGCAACTGGTCCGCGCAGAGCGCCTTCGTGGGGGAGAGGTACAGCGCGGTGGCGTGCGGGTCCTCGGCGAGGGCGGTGAGCACGGGTAGCTGGTAGGCGAGGGACTTGCCCGAGGCGGTGCCGGTGGAGACGACGACGTGCTCCCCGCCGGCGGCGAGGTCGGCGGCCTCTGTCTGGTGGCTCCACGGCCGGGGCACGCCGGTGGCGCGCAGAGCCCGGACGACGGCGTCGGACGCCCAGTCCGGCCAGTCGGTGTGGCGAACGTCGCGGGCGGGCAGGTCCGCGCTGTGGGTGAGGGGATGTTCCGAGGCCGGCGTGCCGGCAAGGACCCGTTCGAGCAGTTCGTGGCCGAAGCTCGACGGCCCGTCGCCGACGGGACGGCGGTGCGGCGAGCTGGTCACACTGGGTACTCCGGAGGATGCGGTCGGGATGGGTAACCAGCGTAGTAGGCCATCGCTCCCGGCGTTCGGTCGGTGTCCGGTCGCGCGCGGGGTAACATCGACGTAACCGTACCGGCGAGTAATCCTGCCGTCGGCATATACAAGATCAAATTTTCGGGCGAATTGTGCGCCCGCCTACTGTTGTCTGCGCCCGGAACGTGGTTCACTGACATCGGTCGCAGCTTCTGTGTTCGGTGACTTGAGAAAGTGCACGGCTCGCAGGATCGATGGTTGCGAGCGCGGTGCTTTGCTCTTCCTGTGGGGGGATCAAGAAGTACAGCGGTCGGAACCGGCCCGGCGGCTCGCTCGCCCGCGAACCGCCGCATCCGGTGTTAGAAAGAGAAGGAAAAGCATGGCACAGGGCACTGTGAAGTGGTTCAACGCGGAGAAGGGCTTCGGCTTCATCGCTCCCGAGGACGGCTCCGCCGACGTTTTCGTCCACTACTCGGAGATCCAGGGCAGCGGCTTCCGCACCCTGGAGGAGAACCAGCGCGTGGAGTTCGAGGTCGGCCAGGGCACCAAGGGCCCGCAGGCCACCGGCGTTCGCGCGCTCTGATCGTCGACGCTCCTGCCGGAGCCTGACGTGACTCGGTCCGCAGGGACCGAATCCTCGATCGTCCCCCGTCACCATCGGTGAGGGGGGACGATCTGTTTCTGCGGCAGGTAGCGGAGGAAGGGCGGGTGAGTGAGCCAACTGTCGTTCTTCGGGGCCGAGGAGATGCCCCCGGACCCGACCGACCTCGGCGGCCTGCTGGCCGCGCACGGCCACGCGGTGGTCTCCGGTGACGGCGCACGGATCTCCGTGGTCGTGGACGAGCCGTGGCGGGCGGAGGCGATCGCGGAGCTGATGGCGCAGGCCGCGCTGTCCCCGGAGGTCACCCGGACGGACGAGGGACACCCCCTGGTGCGCACCGCCGCCCTACCGGAACTCGTCCCGGTGGCGGCCGCATGGACACGGGGTGCGGTGAAGGCGGTGCCGGCGGGATGGGTGCCGGGCTCGCGAGCTCTGCGGGCGTGGGTGCTCGCGGCCGGCCGCGCCGAGGCCGAGGGCGAGCGCTACGTGCTGGGGCTGGATCCGCATGCCCCGGACACCCACCCGGTGCTGGCCCAGTCGCTGATGCGCGCCGGGATCGCGCCGACGCTGATCGGCACGCGCGGCGCCGCACCGGGCCTGCGGGTGTCCGGGCGACGCAGGTTGATGCGTCTCGTCGAGAACATCGGGGCGCCGCCGGACGACGCCCGCGCGCGGCAGATCTGGCCGCGCGTGCGGTAGGCGCCGCATCACAGGTGACAGGCCTTCCGTCGCAGGTGTGCGACCCTGTGTATGGCCGCGTCCGGGGAACGGGTCGGTATACATGTCGGGGAGAAGCACGACATGTCAGCGAACAGGGAAGGTGCGGGCAGCGCTGTGGCAGCACGGGACAACAGCACGTCGAACGGCTCGTCGGGCACGCGTCGGCTCGTGATCGTCGAGTCCCCGACCAAGGCGAAGAAGATCGCGCCCTACCTGGGCCGGGACTACGTCGTCGAGGCCTCCGTCGGGCACATCCGTGACCTGCCGCGCGGTGCCGCCGACGTGCCGGCCAAGTACAAGGGCGAGTCGTGGGCCCGGCTCGGCGTGAACGTCGACCACGGCTTCGAGCCGCTGTACGTCGTCAGTCCCGAGAAGAAGTCCAAGGTCACCGAACTGAAGGGGCTGCTGAAGGACGCGGACGAGCTGTACCTCGCGACCGACCCCGACCGTGAGGGCGAGGCCATCGCCTGGCACCTGCTCGAGACCCTCAAGCCGAAGGTCCCGGTCCGCCGGATGGTGTTCCACGAGATCACCGAGCCGGCCATCCGGGCCGCCGCGGAACACACCCGCGACCTCGACAACAACCTCGTCGACGCCCAGGAGACCCGCCGCATCCTCGACCGCCTCTACGGCTACGAGGTCAGCCCGGTGCTGTGGAAGAAGGTCATGCCGCGGTTGTCGGCGGGCCGCGTGCAGTCCGTCGCCACTCGGGTCATCGTGCAGCGCGAACGCGAGCGCATGGCCTTCCGGTCCGCGACGTACTGGGACATCGCCGCCACGCTCGACGCCGGCGCCGACGCGAGCCCCCGCTCGTTCGGGGCCCGGCTCGTCGGTGTCGACGGCGCCCGCGTCGCGGCCGGCCGCGACTTCGGACCCGACGGGCAGCTCAAGTCCACCGGCGTCGTCGTGCTCGACGAGGCGTACGCGCGACGGCTCGCCGAGGCCCTGCACGGTGTCGACCTGACGGTGACGTCGGTCGAGAGCAAGCCGTACACCCGCAAGCCGTACGCGCCGTTCATGACGTCGACCCTGCAGCAGGAGGCGGGCCGCAAGCTGCGGTTCTCGTCAGAGCGCACGATGCGCATCGCGCAGCGCCTGTACGAGAACGGCTACATCACGTACATGCGTACCGACTCGACGACCCTGTCCGAGAGCGCGATCTCCGCCGCCCGGGCGCAGGCCACCGAGTTGTACGGCGCGCAGTACGTGCACCCCACCCCGCGGCAGTTCACCCGCAAGGTGAAGAACGCGCAGGAGGCGCACGAGGCGATCCGTCCGGCCGGCGACGTGTTCGCCACGCCCGGCGAGCTGCACTCACGCCTCGACACCGACGAGTACCGGCTCTACGAGCTCATCTGGCAGCGCACCGTCGCCTCCCAGATGGCCGACGCGCGGGGCACCACCCTGACGCTGCGCATCACCGGCACCGCCGCGAGCGGCGAGGAGTGCACGTTCTCCTCGTCGGGCCGCACCATCACCTTCCCGGGCTTCCTCAAGGCGTACGTCGAGAGCGTCGACGAGGAGGCCGGCGGCCAGTCCGACGACGCCGAGTCCCGGCTGCCCAACCTGTCCGAGGGACAGCGCGTCACCGCGACCGAGCTCGATCCGGACGGCCACTCGACCAACCCGCCGGCCCGCTACACCGAGGCCAGCCTGATCAAGGCGCTCGAGGATCTCGGCATCGGCCGGCCGTCGACGTACGCGTCGATCATCAAGACCATCCTCGACCGCGGCTACGTCTACAAGCGTGGCAGCGCCCTGGTCCCGTCGTGGGTGGCGTTCGCGGTCATCGGGCTGCTCGAGGCGCACTTCGGACGCCTCGTCGACTACGGCTTCACCGCCGCCATGGAGGACGACCTCGACGAGATCGCGGGCGGCCACGAGCAGCGCACCGACTGGCTGACGAGCTTCTACTTCGGTGGTGCCCACGGCGCCGAGAACTCGGTGGCGCGCGAGGGCGGCCTGAAGAAGATGGTCGGAGAGAACCTCGAGGACATCGACGCCCGCGAGATCAACTCGATCCGGCTGTTCGACGACGCCGAGGGCCGGGAGATCCACGTGCGCGTCGGCCGGTTCGGCCCCTATCTCGAGCGGATGGTCCCCAATCCCGACTCCCCCGACGGGGAACCGGTCTCCCAGCGGGCGAACCTGCCCGACGACCTGCCGCCGGACGAGCTGACGCTCGAGTACGCGGAGAAGCTGTTCTCGACCCCGCAGGAGGGCCGGGTCCTCGGCGTCGACCCGGCCAGCGGCAACGAGATCGTCGCGCGGGAGGGCCGCTTCGGTCCGTACGTGACCGAGCTGCTGCGCGAACCGGAGCCGGAGCCGGAACCGGACATCACGCCCATCCCGGTCGAGGAGGCACCCTCGGCGGGCGGCACCGCGACTGGTGGTGGCACGGCCACCGTGACGAAGAAGGCCGCGAAGAAGGCGCCGGCGAAGAAGGCCGCCAAGAAGGCGGCCGGCCCCAAGCCGCGCACGGCCTCGCTGCTCAAGTCGATGGAACTGTCGACGGTGACGCTCGAGGACGCCCTGCGGCTGCTGTCGCTGCCGCGGGTGGTCGGGGTCGACCCCGCGACGGGCGAGGAGATCACCGCCCAGAACGGCCGCTACGGGCCGTACCTGAAGAAGGGCACCGACTCGCGGTCGCTGGCCGACGAGGAGCAGATGTTCACCGTCACCCTCGAGGAGGCGCTGAAGATCTACTCCGAGCCCAAGCGCCGCGGTCGGCAGGCCGCCGCCACGCCGCCGCTGCGGGAGCTGGGCACCGACCCGGTCAGTGGCAGCCCGATGGTGATCAAGGACGGGCGCTTCGGCCCGTACGTCACGGACGGCGAGACCAACGCCAGCCTCCGCAAGGGCGACGAGGTCGACACCATCACCGACGAACGCGCCTCCGAGCTGCTCGCGGATCGTCGCGCCCGGGGCCCGGCGAAGAAGACCGCGAAGAAGACCGCGGCCAAGAAGGTTCCGGCCAAGAAGACGGCCGCCAAGAAGACCGCGGCAAAGAAGACGACCGCGAAGAAGGCCGCCGCGAAGAAGGAGTGACCCTCCCCGGAGCGGCGGCCTATCCTCGCCGTGTGTACCGCGAGGCGGCGTCCGGCATACCCGGCGTGCTCGTGTGGACGGCGACGAGGACCGCGGGTACGGCCGGAACGTCCGTGCTGCCCGACGGCTGCACGGATCTGATCTGGCACGAGGACGGCTTCCTGGTGGCCGGACCGGATACCCGCGCCCAGTTCTCCGACCTGGGCACCCGCCGGGACCTGACCGCGGTGCGGTTCGGTCCCGGGGTGGGGCCGGCGGTGCTCGGGGTGGACGCGGCCGAGCTGCGCGACGCGCGCGTACCGCTGGACCGCATCCGGCCCGAGGCGCACGTTCGTCGCCTGGTGTCGGCCGCGGAGTCAGACCCGCTCGGTGCGCTCCTGCACGAGACGCGGCGCCGCCTGGACGGCGTCGACCGCAGCGTCGAGACGGGCATCGCGTCGCAGCTCGGCGCCGGAGCGTCCGTCGCCGAGGTGGCGACGTCGATGGGTTGGAGTGCGCGGCGGTTGCACCGGCACGCGCTGCGGGTCTACGGCTACGGTCCGAAGACGCTGGCGCGCGTGCTGCGATTCCGTCGCGCGGTCGGTCTCGCGCGCGCCGGCCGGTCGTTCTCCGACGTCGCGGCCGAGTGCGGTTTCAGCGACCAGGCCCACCTCGCACGGGAGGTACGCGCCCTCTCCGGCGTTACGCTCGGCGCGCTCGTTCGCTGAGCGGTCACGCGGGCAAGGCCGCGAACAGTTCGATGCTGTGCCCGTCGGGATCGTGCACGCTCGCATACCGCTGCTTCCAGAACGCGTCCCACGGTTCGAGCACGCTCGTGCATCCCGCCTCCAGCAGGTCGCGGTACGTCGCGTCCACATCCGCTGGTGAACCACAGTCGAACGCGAGTGCAGGACCACCGGTGCCCGGCCGGAAGCCCGGATGGAAGGCCCGGACCGACTCGAGGGTGTCCCACGCCAGGCGGAGCCCGCCCGGCAGCGTCGTCTCGTAGTGCGGTTCGTCGGAGCCGGCGGGCAGGTCCAGCCCGAGGCGGCGATAGCAGTCGAAGGAACGGGTCATGTCGGCGACGACGAGCCCGACCAGCGCGAGTTGTGCAGTCATGACGGTGACGCTAGGCCGCCGCGACGTCGCCGTCTTGAAGGTTTCGGACGGCCGACGCACCGGCCGCGTCGGAGCCGGTCGCTACGCTGAGGCCATGCCCGGTGTCTTCGAACGTCTCGTCGGCCAGCGCGACGTGGAGACCGAACTGACCGCCGCGGCCACCGCCGCGCGCGGGGGCGGAGCCGGTTCTCGGATGACGCACTCGTGGCTGTTCACCGGGCCCCCCGGCTCCGGGCGGTCGATCGCCGCCCTCTGCTTCGCCGCCGCCCTGCAGTGCACCGACCCCGCGGCACCGGGCTGCGGTCACTGCCACGCGTGCAGCACCACCATGGCCGGCACCCACGGCGACGTCCGTCGGGTGATCCCCGAGGGGCTCACGATCAGCGTCAAGGCGATGCGCGACATCGTCCGGACCGCCTCGCGTCGCCCGAGCACCGGGCAGTGGCAGGTCGTGGTGATCGAGGACGCGGACCGGCTCACCGAGGGCGCCGCGAACGCGCTGCTCAAGGTCGTCGAGGAACCGCCCGAACGCACGGTGTTCCTGCTGTGCGCGCCGTCGATCGATCCGCAGGACATCTCCGTGACCCTGCGCTCGCGATGCCGGCACGTCGCACTCGTCACGCCCAGCCCGGACGCGATCGCCCGGGTCCTGCGCGAACGCGACGGGCTCGACGCCGAGACCGCGAGCTGGGCGGCGTCGATCAGCGGCGGCCACGTCGGCCGTGCCCGGCGTCTGGCCACCGACGAGTCCGCCCGCGCCAGCCGTCGGCGTGCGCTGGATCTGGCCGAAGCCGTGCTCCGCCCCGCGACCACCTACACCGCCGCGGACGAGCTGGTCCAGCGTGCCGAGGCCGAGGCGAAGGAGATCAGCGTCGCGCGCGACGAGCGCGAGACCGAGGAACTCCGGACGGCTCTCGGCGCCGGTGGCACCGGTAAGGGCGCCGCCGGGGCGCTCCGCGGTGCGGCCGGCGTCCTCAAGGACCTCGAACGCACCCAGAAGTCCAGGCGCACGCGGACCGAGCGCGACATCATGGACCGCGCCCTCATCGATCTGGCCGGTCTCTACCGGGATGCGCTGGCACGTTCCCTGGGCGCTTCCGGCACCGCCAACCATCCCGACATGGCCGAGCGTGCCTCCGACCTGGCTTCGCGGGCCCGGCCGGAGGCGTTGCTGACCTGCATCGAGGCGATCCTCGAATGCCGTGAGGTCCTCGCACAGAACGTCAAACCGCGCTTCGCGGTGGCCGCCATGGCGGCCCGGCTGAGCTCGGCATTCCGGTAAGTGGCGAGGGGTGGTTTGCATTGGACAGGGGGGTAGGCGCTAAACTCGTGCGCGCCGTCAGGCACGCTGCCTTAGCTCAGTCGGTAGAGCATTTCACTCGTAATGAAAAGGTCGCGAGTTCGATTCTCGCAGGCAGCTCGGAGCGACGAAGGCCCTTCACCCGGAAGACGGGTGGAGGGCCTTCGTCGACCGGGGGACCCTTCCGGTCCGCTCGCCCACGACGAAGTCGCCCGCCGGCGCCCTCCGTGCCGGATGATGGCACGTGTGCTTCTGGAAATTTTCTCGATCGTTCTGATCGTCGGCGCCCTGGTCGTTCTCATCCCCACCGCGATGCGCGTGTTCCGCCGGCGCGACGACGACCACTAGGTCGGTCTTCGCCGCTCGGCACCCCGCTCGGGCGGCGCCCCCTCAGTACACTCGACTTATGAGTGAGTCGTTGAAAGAGCGGGTGCGAGCGAAGATTCTGCGCCAGCGCGGCGAAGACGGCGGGCGCCCTCTCGGTGACGCCGAAGGGGACAACCCCCGGCTCATCGACATCGACCTCGACCTGGCGCTGCTGGAGCAGGCCGCCGAGGGCGATGCCGTCGTGGAGGAGCTGGCCGTGAAGTACTGGGTGCCCTGACTCGGCGCAGAAAAGCGGTCTGACCAGGCGATTTGGTGAGAGCGCAATGTTCACGTAACTTATTCCAGGTCAGAGCGACACGGACACCGACCCGGCCCGCAGGGGCTCGGGACAACGAGGTTGGACGCAGGCGCCTGATTGTTCGGTTCGGAATCTTCTGGTAGGGTTCTGGGCCGTTGCCGATCCCACCGAGCGCGTCGGGTTTGTTTTCGCCGGGTGGTGTGGGTAGGCTGGAACGGTTGCCCCGGAACGCCGCGGACCTCGGTTCGTGGGTGATGGTGTGTGCGTGTTCTTTGAGAACTCAACAGTGTGCCGATGAATGTCAGTGCCAAAATATTTTTGGTGCGACCGCCCCTCTTTTCGGGGGGTGGTTGTTGCTGGCTGCCGCATTCTTCCGTCTGTGGTGGTCAGTGTTTTTTGCTGGTTTGAGTTTTTTGCTGGTGATTTGGCTCGATGTCTATGACTGATCGGCCCTTCGGGGTTTGATTGTGAGTCTTCAA
>NZ_JAALEG010000179.1 GCF_011058165.1 Rhodococcus aetherivorans | reverse complement strand
ACCCTGCGCCCCTCCCCGACACGGCACCCTCACTGCCGCCGTCGCCGTCGACCCACGGTGCGCGGGCGCTCGCCGCGGCCGAGTCGAAGATCGGCGCACCGTACGTCTGGGCTGCGGCGGGGCCGGATGCGTTCGATTGCTCGGGTCTGGTCCAGTGGGCGTACCAGCAGGTCGGCGTCGTCGTGCCGCGCACCACCTACGACCAGCTCGACGGGGGACAACCGGTGGATCGGGCACACCTGCAGCCCGGCGATCTCGTGCTGTTCAACGGAGCGCAGCATGTCGGGCTCTACGCCGGGAACGGCACGGTCGTCCACGCCCCCACCGCCGGGCAGTCGGTGAAACAGGCACCACTGGACTCGATGCCGTTCTACGCGGCCCGCCGGTACTAGGCTCGGCCGCCCCGGGTGCCTGCCGAGAATCAGCCGGTACGAGGGGTGAACGGGTCCCGGGGCCCGACGAAACTCCGATCCGGTGCACAGCCCGTGAGCCATGCTCACAGGGTGCAGAGGCGATCGTCGGGTGTGCCCGGACGCCGTGGTGGGTCGGCGTGCGGCCGCGGTGGCGATCGGTGGCGCATCGAGAACCAGCGACGAGGCCTGGGGTGAGCCGGCCCCCAGGCCACGATCCGGCGGCACCATGCATCGATCCGCGCCTTGCGCCGGACCTTCCCTCCCGCGGGGCGCTCAGGGATATCGGTACTGCCCTCGTTCGGTGGGAAGTCGCACTCGACGGGATCCGCCACCAGGAGCACGCGCGTGCCCCGCGGGAACATCCCAGGCCCGAAACCTGACATACCTGACTGCTAAGTGTTTTTCGTCAGTGCGGGCATGTGTTCGCCTCCCGATCGCCATGCTGCTCCCGATCGTGGGTTCCGTGCGCCCCGGCCGATGCCGATACCGTGTCCGGTCACGGTCGAGACCATCAGGCACCGCTCGGGGCCTGCCGGCATCCTCGACGAGGGTGGCAGCCGTCCGCGTGGTGCAGAGCCCTTCGTCGCGCCTCTTCACTGCGATGCACTGCGCTTCGGACGGCGCGGATGCCATCGAGGCGATGCCGGGACGTCGGCGCCGTCGGTACGAGCGTGGCGGCGTCACCGAGAACACGTCGCCGACGGGACGCCCAGATCGCAAACAAACTCGGCTGTCGGCCTCTCGTCGGCATCACGCCCGAGACGGCCGCCCTTTCCGGACGCGTGCATCGTGTCGTGCCGGAGGGAAATTGCTGTCCACCAGCGGTCGATGACGAGGCGCTGTCCGACCCAGGTCGGGCCCTGCGTCACGAAACAGGGACGGCAACGACACAAGCTTCGGCGAGGAGTTGACCCCCTTCATGTCTCCTCCCAATATTGTTTTTCAGCAATGCTTTTCAAGTGCAGACCGGAGCGGAGGTCACTCGGAGTCGCGGGGTACGAAGATCGGGAATCGCTCGCCTGGCTGCGTGGACCGGAACCGCACCCGTACCGGCCGCTCGGTGGGCACCGGAACGTCGCCGTCGATCCACGAATAGACCCAGGGGCCCTCGTCGAGTGCGACGATGGCGATGATCGACGGGCAGGGCGCGCCGCACACCGGGTCGGGGGTGCGATCGACGACCCGGCACGAGACGATCACTCCCGCGCCGGCCGAGGAGATGGGTTCGAGAGTGCGGGCGCCGCACGAGGGACAGCGCCCGGTCAGGGGTGCGAGCACCGCGGCGCAGCCCTGGCACTTCCAGATGACGAGTTTGCCGAATCGGGTGGTCTCGCGTCCGCGACGGGCGAGACCGGTGCTCACGACGCCACCTCGGTGGGGAGCCGGTTAAAGGCGGTGCGCATCGTGTGACCGAAACACTCCGGGTCGGTGATCGGCCACCCGTGTCCGCCCGCGACGGTGAACACCGGCGGTCCCCCCAGGCCCGCGCGGAGCGATTCGACGCTCGCCCACGGGACCAGACGGTCGCCCCGGCTCCACACCAGCGCTACCGGTAGACGTCGTTGCGCGAGCCGGTGCCCCTCAGCGGTCAGGTCCCCACGCCGGGCGGTGGGGTCCGTGCGCCCCACGCTTCCCGGATCACCGACGTCGTGGCGACTGGTAGTGGTAGTGGTAGGACGAGTCCGTGTGGTCGAGGCGAGCATCCGCAGCGACAGCGCGTCCCCCAGAGCCTCAGCGCCCCGCTCCCACAGGGGTCCGTCACCGAGCGGGGGCGTCGCACCATTGACGTCCGGCCACGCTCCTGCCCCGACGGAGTTGACGAGTACCAGTCGCGCTATCCGATCCGGAAGATCGTGGGCGGTCCGGATCGCCAGCGCCCCGCCGAACGAGTGCCCGACCAGGGTCACCGGACCGAGTCCGGCAGCGCCGAGGAACCGTCCGAGCCAGGCCGCGCCGTCCGCCAGGGTCCGCTTGTCGAGGGGACGGTCCGGCACTCCGGCGAACCCGGGGATCACCGGGGCGTAGACCCGACAGCTCCGGGCAAGCCGGGCCAAGGCGTGACGGTAGATCCAGGGCGTCAATCCCCATCCGGGAACGAAGACCACCGGCGATCCCCGCCCGAGAACGCCGCACACCTCCGCCCGGTCGTCGACGCGAACAGTGGACCAATGGATCGCTGTGTGGTGACCGTGGGCTCGGGTCATCGGAGATCGGTGTCGGTAGTGCATCGGATGGACCTTCGGTCGATCTGGTGAGACATGTCACACCATGGCCCGCCTGTCGCGGCCAGGCGACGGCCGTAATACCTAGCGGCATACCTATTTTTTCAGAGGAAGGTTGCGTCCATCAGGATGGTGTACGAGCCGGATCGGATCCCGATGACCGGCGTGTCGTAACCGAACGAAAGACGGTCACCGCGTGATTCTTCGAGAGAGCTACCAACTCGACTCGACGAAAGAGC
>NZ_JAALEG010000178.1 GCF_011058165.1 Rhodococcus aetherivorans | reverse complement strand
AACTCGAAGCCCTCGGGTACTCCGTCACCTTGACACCGGCCGCCTGACCCGCACCACGACACGCCCGCTCCGCCGGGAGCTGGCACGTGTTCGCACCCGTGCGCAGGTCACCTCATTTTCGGATTAGTGGGTCCGGCCGGCCAGCCCCGCGACGCGGCGCACGGCGCGCTCCACCGCGTAGTCGGCGTCCGCGGCCGCGCCCTTGACGTCGGCGTTGAGGTCGGCCACGACCTGCAGCGCCGCCCCGATCGATCCCGGGTCCCACGCGCGTGCCTGGGCCTGAGCCTTCTTCACCTTCCACGGGGGCATCCCGAGCTCGGATGCCATCTTGAACGGGTCCCCGCGCCCGGCCGAGCCGACCCGCGCGATCGTGTGGACAGCATCCGCGAGGGCGTCGGCGAGCAGGACGTGCGCGACGCCCCGATGCGTCGCCCACCGCAACGATTCCAGCGCCCCCGGCTCGTCGCCCGCCACGGCCTTCTCGGCCACCTCGAACCCGGTGACCTCGGCCTTGCCGGAGTAGTAGCGCTGCACGGCTGCGGCGTCGATCTTGCCGCCCGTGTCGGCGACCAGCTGGCTGCACGCCGCTGCCAGCTCCCGCAGGTCGGAGCCCACGGCGTCGATGACCGCCTGCACGACCTCCGGCGCGACCCGCACACCCGCCGCGCGAAACTCCGCACGCACGAAGTCCACCCGCTCGGCCGCCTTGGTGATCCTGGCGCACTCGTGGGTCTCGGCGCCGCACTTCTGCAGGGCGCCCACCATGGCCTTCGCGCGGCCGCCGCCACTGTGCAGGACGACCAGGGAGACCCCCTCGGGCGGTTCGGTCGCCGCATCGAGGATCAGCGCGACGGCGTCCTTGCCGGCCTCCGCGGCGGATTCGAGGACGACCACCCGGTCCTCGGCGAACAGCGACGGGCTCAGCAGCTCGGCGAGTTCGGCCGCGCCGGCGTCCCCGGCGCGCAGCCGCGAGACGGGCAGCTCGGACCCCGCACCCGTCCGCGCCCGGACGTCACCGACGATCCGCGCGACGGCGCGTTCGACGAGGAGGTCTTCGTCACCGAGCACGAGATGCAGCTGCGGGTTGCTCACGGATCGATCGTGCCACGACGGCCGGACATCACCGCCGGGGCCCCGGGCCGGCGTCCACGCCACAGTCGCGGCAGGCACCGGGCGGCGACGAGCCCGCCCCCGACGGCGACTGCTCCGCCCACGCCTCCGGGCACGGGCACCTCGGCCAGGGGCAGGTCGGCCGCGCGGTCCGCCACCTCGAGGATCCACCACAGCATGGGTGCGGTGCCGCGGGCGAGCAGCTCCGCCGCCGTCGGCGACGCCGTGGAGACCACCGCGACGGTGGTACCGAGCACGGTCAACGGCGGAAGTACCGGCGCGACCAGGATGTTGGCCGCGACCGCCACGACGCTGACGGTGCCGGACAGTGCGGCGACGATCGGGGCGGTCACGACGAACGCGGCCGCCGAGACGGCGCACACCTCCGCCGCCGAGCGGGGCCAGCCGCGGGCCCGCAGCCGGGTCACCCAGGCCGGCGCCACCAGCACCAGCCCGGCGGTGGCCGCGACCGACAGGGCGAACCCGACGTCCGTCGCGAGTTCCGGTGCGGCGACGAGCAGGGCGCCGACCGCGCCCGCGAGGGCCGGCAGGCCGTGCCGGCGCCGGCCCGTTACCAGAGCGAGCAACCCGATCGCTCCCATCGCGGCGGCGCGCAGCACGCTCGGCGACGGGCGCACGACGACGACGAACGCCACCAGCGCGACCGCCGCGAGCGCCGTGCCGGTGCGGGGGCCGAGGCCGAGGCCCCGCACGGCGAGGAGCACCGCGCCGAGGACGATGCTGACGTTGGCCCCGGACACCGCGGTCAGGTGGGTCAGTCCCGCCACCCGGAAGCTCTCCCGGACGTCGTCGGACAGCCGTGAGGTGTCGCCGACGACGAGGCCCGGCAAGAGCCCGGCCGCAGCGGGCGGGAGCACCGCTCCGGACGCCGAGGCGAGCCGCTCGCGGATCCGTCCCGCCCACTGCTGCACCTGCGAGGGGGCCTGCACCGATCGGGGCGGGCCGTCGACACGGACCACGGCCACCGTCAGATCCGCGCCGTCCGGTTCGGCGAGCCGTCCGCGCAGGGTGATCCGCTGGCCCGGCAGCAGCTCCGCCCACTCGTCGACAGGGGCGAACACCACGACGGCGCCGCCGCCCGAGTACCGGTCGGGTCCCAGCTCGGCGCGGTGCAACGTTGCCGGCACCAGCACCTGGTCCCCACCGAACGCACTGTCTCCCAATCTTTTCGGGTCCTCCGTCGGTTCGACCACCAGGGTGGCCCAGCCGGCGCGCGCGGCCGCGGCGGCGAGCGGATGCGTCTCGGCCGCCCACACCCGCAGTGCGACCGCCGCCGAGAATCCGGCAGCGACGACGAGAGCGGCGAGCAGCGGCCGGGCCGCGGCACGAAGCCGTCGTCGCCGTGCCACGACGACCGTGGCCACCGCGCACACGGCGGCCGTCGCCGCGATCCCGAACGAGACCCGCCAGCCGGCGTGCAACCCGAGCGCGGTTGCGGCCCACGCCGCGACCGCGCCCGGCACCAGTCGCGCGTCGTCGCGGTCGGGCGCGGTCACACCACGACCAGCGTCCGCAGGCGTACCAGCCGAGCGGGACCGATCCCGTCGACCTCGGCGAGCTGTTCGACGTCGGTGAACGGCCCGTTGTCCCGGCGCCACGCGACGATCGCGGCCGCGGTGACGGGACCGACGCCGGGCAGCGCATCGAGCGTCGCCTCGTCGGCGGTATTGAGGTTCACCGGCCCCGCCCCGGGGTGGGGCCGGGGCCCTCGCCGCGGTCGGTGTCGTGGCGGTGCTGGCCACACTCGTCGTGGTCTGGGGCGATCGTCCCGTCGCGGAGCCGGTACCGCCGCTGCCGGCGGTGGAGGTTGCGGCA
>NZ_JAALEG010000177.1 GCF_011058165.1 Rhodococcus aetherivorans | reverse complement strand
CATTATGCGGGTGATCCTGTCAAGGTTTCGTGTCAGGAGGCAGACTGGTCGAGTCGGGTGAGCAGTCCGTCGAAGATCTTCTGCCGGCCGAGTTGGCCCTTGTCGGCGGCGTCGTCGCGCTGCGCCTGCAGGGTGGGACGGAACTCGATGGTGGTCTGGAAGAACGTGCAGGATTCGCAGATGGATTCGAAGTGACAGTCGAGACCCACCGGTCGGGCGCAGTAGCCGTTGCCGAGCATCCGCCGGTGCATTTCGGAACGTAGCTTGCGCATCTCGGCGCCCTCGTCGTCGGCGGGCAGTTCGCGGGGTGCGTCGTAGAGCGCCTCGACCTTCTCGGAGACGGCGAAGTACTCGTCGGCGACGGTGCGGTCGGCAATTTTGGCGTACACCATGGTCATTCGCATCGAGCGATGCCCGAGTAGGGCGGCGATTGCCTCGAGTGACATGCCCCGGTTGATGGCCTGAGTCGCGAGGGTATGTCGTAGTTGGTGGGGAGTGACGTGCCCGATGCCCGCCGTCGCGGCTACCGTCGCGAGCGCCCGGTCCACCCGATTCTTGGTGATCCGGCGTCCACGTTCGAGGAAGAGATAGTCGCTGCGCAGACCGGCCGGGCGCTTGTCGAGCCAGTCGTCGAGCATCTCTTTCAGCTGTGGGTGCAACGGAATGTATCGGTCGGTGCGCAGTTTCCCGACCGGCACGTGCAGCCAGTAGGCGGAGCCGATCTGCACGACGGCGTCGACGGTGAGGTCGAGGAACTCGCCCTTGCGCAGCCCGGTCCGGGCCAGGAACTCGATGGCGAGCCGGGTGAACGGATCGGGGTCGGCGCGGGCGGCCTGCAGCAGCTTGGCCGCCCTGCCGTCGTCGAGGAAACGGGGCAGCGGCTCGTCGCGGCGGGGCAGGTCTCCGGCGAACACGAGTACTCCGGTGGGGGTGTCCTCGCCGTCCCACTCAGTGAGGCGTTCGAAACAGGTACGCAGGGTGCCAACGTGTTCGGCGAGAGTGGTCTTGGACAGCCGGTCACCGCGGGCCGACGGCCGGTCGGTCAGGTGCAGTTTGTAGGCCTCGATATGGCGGCGGCGCAGGTCGGCGACGCAGCCGACCTCGGGCGCCTCGCGGGTCAACCACCCCGCGAACCCCCGCAGCACCCCCTCGACACCGACGATGGTGGCCGGGCGCAACGACGGTCGCATCTGCTCGACATAGCCCAGCAACGTCGCGGCCAGTCGAGGCGGTGCCGCAGCCCAGGTGGCGGCGCGGCTCGCGGCCTGGTTCGGGTGCGTCTTGCGCGGCGGCACGTCGAGCACACCGGCGTGGAACAGGGTGGCCTCGGCACCGAACAGGGCGGTGGTCAGCGCCCGGACGCCGTGCGCGTCGGGCCGGTGCCGACGGATCGCGGCGATCATCTGCTCCCGTCCGGCGTCCACGTCGGCCTTGCTCAGCCGATCCTGCGCCACCCCTGCCAGCGTCGCCACCTTCGTCACCGCCGACCACTGCAGCACCGTGGCGCGGCGGTCGAAGCCGAGCTCGGCGGCGGTCTCGGTGAACCGTCGATGAAACGAGGCATGGTGGCGCGCAGCAACTTCGCCGAGGTAGGGCCGGCCCAGCACCAGATAGTCCGCGGTCGGGGTCAGCCGACCGGTGACCATCAGCCAGCCGACCACGCGGCGGTCCTTGAGCGAGGTGGCGCACTGCTCGGCGAGCGTGAGCGCGGACCAACCGTCGGCGCCCACTCGGGACAGGAACGACCGAGCCGGTGAGGTGACCGGATGCTCGGCGAACATCCCGGCGGCGAGAAGGTCGGCGCGGTAGGCGGCAACCAGTTCCTCGACCTCGCCTCGGTGCGGTGAGCGGGTCATTCGGTCACCCCCACGTCCGTCGGGTTCATCTGGGCGTCAATCGAAGCCGCTGCACGCAGGTACTCACCGGCCAGCCAGTCGTTGGCCAGATGCAGATAGATGCGGGTGGACTCGATCGAGGCATGCCCGGCCTGAGCCTGGATCGCCTCCAGCGCCATCCCGGCCTCCCGCAGCCGGGTGAAGCAGGTGTGCCGCAGCTGGTGGCACGTCAGCCGGGCCAGACCGGCGCGGTTCCGGGTGCCGGCGAGGATCTCATCGAGTCCTGCCGCGGAGAGCGGGCCGCCGCGGCGCGGTCCCTTGAGCACGACGAACACCCGGTCGGTTGTCGAGATGCGCGGCCGTTCATCGTCCAGATAGTCACCCAGGGCGACGAAAAAGCGCGACGAGACGGGAACGATTCGCTGCCGCCCGCCCTTGCCGTCGGCGATGAACAGTCGGCGTTCGCCGGCGTTGACGTCGCCGAGTCGCAGCCCGAGCACCTCGCAGCGACGTAGACCACCGAGCAGCATCGCCTGCACCATCGCGGTGTCGCGGCGGGTCCGCAACGCCGTCAAGACCGCGTCCACCTCGTGCGGGCCGAGCACCCGTGGCAACCTCCGCGGGGTCCGCACCAGCGGCACCCCACCACGCCCGCGGCGTCCCGGCTGTCGGCTGGACAGGCCACGCGGGACGGGGTTGCGCACCACCCCGGCATCGCCACGAGCGGTCAGGTAGGCGAAAAGACCTGAGACAGTAGATAACCGGCGGGCGATCGTGCGTGCTGCGAGTCCGCTCTCACCGTCCTCGAGCCGGACTACCCGCTCCCCGAGTCGCGGCGCCCGCTGTTGCTCGAGGAACGCAAACACGTCCGCGGTGGTGACCTGCGCCGGTTCCTTGGTCACGACGGTGAAGAACACCTTCAGGTCGTAGGCGGTGGCCAGCCACGTGTTCAACCTGGCCCGGGCGCCGACGAAAGCGAGGTAGTCGTCGAGCTGCGGATGCCCGAGGGTGAGCGCTCGAATCTCCACACCGTGCATCGAACGGACCAGGCAGGGCACGAACGTCATGCGGGCTCCTCCGGTGGGATGGCAATCAGGCCTACACGCGATCCTCGTCGAGTCCTCGAGATCGCACAGTGATTACCCGCATATCAAACAC
>NZ_JAALEG010000176.1 GCF_011058165.1 Rhodococcus aetherivorans | reverse complement strand
AGCGGGAGATCCTCGGCGACGAGTCCGACCCGACGTCCCTGCTCTCGCAGCAGCTCACCTACTGGCGCGAGCGCCTCGCCGGTGCGCCCGAGTTGTTGGACCTGCCCACGGATCGGCCGCGGCCGGCGGTGGCGTCAGGGCGGGGCGCTCGGCACGAGTTCGAGGTGCCGAGGCAGGCGTTCGCCGCCGTCGAGCAGGTGGCGGCGGCGCAGTCGGTGACGCCGTTCATGGTGGTGCACGCGGTATACGCGGCGTTGCTGGCCCGGCTGTCGGGCACGTCGGACATCGTGATCGGCACGCCCATCGCGGGCCGCGGCGAGCGCGCGCTCGACGACGTGATCGGCATGTTCGTCAACACGCTCGTTCTGCGCACCGAGGTCGGGGCCGGTGTCTCGTTCGAGGATCTGCTGGCGCAGGTGCGAGAGGTGGACCTGGGGGCGTTCGGGCATGCGGACGTACCGTTCGAGCGGATCGTTGACGAGCTGAACCCGGTTCGCTCGCAGGCGCATACGCCGTTGTTCCAGGTGCTGCTGTCGTTCCAGAATCTCACAACGACCGACTTCGAGCTGGAGAAGCTCTCGGTGGCCGCAGTGGAGTCGACGACCACCGTCACGAAGTTCGATCTGCAGCTCGTGTTCGTGCCCGGTGTGGACGGTCCGTCCAGGGCCGTGTTCGAGTACGCCACCGACCTGTTCGACGAGACGACGATCGCCTCGTTCGGGCAGCGGTTCGTGCGATTGCTCACAACGCTCACTGCCGATTCGGCGCGACCCGTGGGCGACGCCGACGTTTGGGCGCCGGACGAGCCGATCATCGCAGCCGGGCGAAGTGCGTCCGGTACGGGGACCGAACGCCTCCTGGTCGAGATCCTCACCGCCGGTTGTGCCCTCGATCCCGACGCCGTTGCGGTACGTTGCGAGGGAATCGGTGTGACCTATCGCGAACTCGACCGGGAATCCTCGCGACTCGCTCGCATCCTGATAGATCGCGGTGCCGCACCCGAAACGATGGTGGCACTGGCCTTCCCGCGCTCGCTCGAGATGGTGACTGCGGTGTGGGCCGTGGCGAAGGCGGGCGCTGCCTTCTTGCCGGTGGATCCGACACACCCCGCACACCGGATCGAGTACCTGCTGGACGACTCCCGTGCAGTGCTGGGCCTGACGAGCGATGCCTACCGTTCCGCCCTGCCCGACACTGTGACCTGGATGCAACTGGACAGCCCCGAATTCCGTCGCGAGATCGCCGACCGGTCGGCGGACCCGGTCACCGACGCGGACCGTCGCTTCCCGATCCGCATCGACAACACCGCATACGCTATTTACACCTCCGGTTCCACGGGTAAGCCCAAGGGCGTCGCGGTGACCCATCGCGGCCTGCAGCCGCTCGTCGAATACACCCGGCCGCTGTACCGGGTGACGGAACGGTCCCGATTCCTCCACATCATCACGCCGACCTTCGATCCGTCCGTGCTCGAATGGACGCTGGCGTTCTCCCAGGGTGCGACCCTTGTCGTCGCGCCCGCATCGATCGTGGCCGGCGCGGAACTCACGGAGCTTCTGCGCACTGAGCGGGTCACCAACATGATCATGACGCCGGCTGTGCTTGCGACGGTCGACCCTACCGGCCTCGAGCATATCGAAGCCTTCTCCATCGGCGGCGACGTCGTGCCCGACGACCTGGTGGCACGATGGTCCAGGCCCGGACGCGGCATCCTGAATGCGTACGGACCCACGGAGACCACCATCTCGTCCACCTACGCCGCCCTGAGTCCGGACCGGCCGGTGGCGATCGGTGAACCACTTCAGGGTACGACGGCGGTCGTTCTGGACGAGCGGTTGCATCCCGTCCCCGCCGGCATCCCCGGCGAGTTGTACCTCGCGGGCAAGGGCCTCGCTCGCGGTTATCAGTTCCGGCCGGGGCTGACCGCGAGCCGATTCGTGGCCGATCCGTTCGGCGCGCCCGGCGACCGGATGTATCGCACGGGCGACATCGTTGAATGGCAGCGGGACGGCCAGTTGCGCTACCGCGGCAGATCCGACTTCCAGGTGAAGGTGCGCGGCCGGCGAATCGAGCTCGGCGAGATCGAAGCGGCGCTGCTGGCTGACGATTCGGTGGCGCAGGCCGTGGTGACGGTCCATTCGGACGAAGCCACGGGCGGCCACCTTGTGGGATACGTCGTGCCCGCCGCCGGCGCCGTGGTCGATGTCGACGCCGTGAGGAGCGCCCTCGGTGAGACACTGCCGACGTACCTTGTCCCGGATGCACTCGTAGTGCTGGAGCAGTTCCCCCTCAACCCGTCGGGCAAGTTGGACCGGCGGGCGTTGCCGGAGCCGGTGTTCGAGGCGCGGGAGTTCCGGGCGCCGGTCACGCCGGTGGAGCAGATCGTGGCGTCGGTGTTCACCGAGGTGCTCGGGGTCGAGCGGGTGGGGGCGGACGACGATTTCTTCGCGTTGGGTGGCAATTCGTTGATCGCGACGCGGGTGACTGCTCGACTGGGGCAGGCGCTCGAGGCGTCGGTGCCGGTGCGGGTGGTGTTCGAGGCGTCGACGGTGGCGGGGTTGGCGGCGCGGCTCGAGTCGCATGCCGGGTCGGGGGCGCGGGCGGCGCTGACCGCGCGGGAGCGGCCGGAGCGGGTGCCGTTGTCGTTGGCGCAGTCGCGGATGTGGTTCCTCAACCGCTTCGATCCCGACTCCCCGGCGTACAACATCCCAATGGCTCTGCGGCTGTCCGGCAAGCTCGACGTCGACGTGCTCACCGCCGCGATCGGTGACGTGGTTGCACGGCACGAGGTGCTGCGCACGGTGTATGCGGAGGTCGAGGGCACCGGGATTCAGATGGTGCTTCCGGCGTCGTCGCCGGAGCTGACAGTGGAGTCGGTCACCGACGACGCCGTCGTGGACGCGGTTGTCGAATTCGTCGGCCGGGGCTTCGATGTGGCCCATGAGGTTCCGATCCGCGTCCGGTTGCTTAAGGTCACAGACCGAGACTTCGTGCTGGTGTTCGTGGTGCACCACATCGCCGCGGACGGGTTCTCGATGGGTCCGCTGACCCGCGACGTGATGGTGGCGTATGCGGCGCGCAGCCGCGGCGAGGCGCCGGCGTGGGCGCCGCTGCCGGTGCAGTACGC
>NZ_JAALEG010000175.1 GCF_011058165.1 Rhodococcus aetherivorans | reverse complement strand
CCCGCACCGACAAGCCCGCCGACAGTGTCGCCGAGGAGACCGGGGAGGTGACACCGGCCTTGACTGCCTGACCCACTCCCGAGGAATCACGCGACGACGTCGTACACCACCTCCAGGGACTTGACCCCAGCCGCCGCATCGCTCCGGCGACCCTCACCCGGACCGCTCGGCCGGTGAAGTCCTCGAACGGATGCACGTGCAGCGCAGCTCGACCGTGGCGTGGGAGTCCTTCGGCGGTTCGCCTTCCGGAACCGTGAATCGCCAGTACGTGACAGGCGACAGTTCGTCCGTCAGGACGGGCCTGCCCGATTCAGCCCGGTAGACGCTTGTGGTGCCGTAGAAGAACTCTCCACGATTCGGTCCCATACCGCTGCTGCCACGGCATTCACCCCGCAGACGACCCCTCGCAGGTGCGATGTCACTGGGCAGTGGCAGGCGAACCGACCGGCTCCACGGAAGCGCTGCCCGTGACGGGGTAGACGGCGTACTCCACGCCCGAGAGGTACTGGACGGTACGCACCACCTGGCATGAGTAACCGAACTCGTTGTCGTACCAGACGTAGAGAATGGCGGTGTCACCGTCGACGATTGCCGCGTTGGCGTCAATGATGCATGCCGCGCGTGAACCGATGAAGTCGCTGGACACGGCGTCGGTTGCCGCGGTGTAGTCGAGATTCCGACTCAGTGCGCCTGTCAGCGATTCCTGACGAAGATGTTCGAGCACTTCATCTTTGGTGGTCTCACGCCCCAGCTGAAGGTGGAGGATGGCGACTGAGACGTCCGGGGTGGGTACGCGGATCGAGTTACCGGTGATCCTGGCCTGAAGGCCGGGAAGCGCCTTCGCCACGGCCGACGCGGCACCTGTTTCGGTGAGCACGAGGTTGAAGGGCGCCGATCGGCCGCGCCGATCGGCCTTGTGGTAGTTGTCCAGCAGGTTTTGGTCATTGGTGAAGGAGTGCACGGTCTCGACGTGGCCTCGCGCGACACCGAACTCGTCGTCCATGGCCTTCAGTGGCGGGACAATGGCATTGGTGGTGCACGATGCGCACGAGACGATGTTCTCGGTCGGGTCGAGGTCGCGGTGATTGACGCCGTGCACAATGTTGGGCACGTCGCCCTTGCCGGGCGCGGTGAGCACCACCTTGGCCACACCCGGGCGGAGGTGCTGCGACAGCCCGTCGCGGTCGCGCCAGATCCCGGTGTTGTCGATCAGGATGGCGTTGTCGATGCCGTACTCGGTGTAGTCGACGCTCGTCGGATCGTTGCTGTAGATGAACTTGATGACGTTGCCGTTGGCGATCAGGGTGTTGTTCTCTGGGTCGACCTTGATCGTGCCGTTGAACTGCCCGTGGACCGAGTCGCGACGCAGCAGCGAGGCGCGCTTGGTCAGGTCGTCACTACCTCCCTTTCGGACCACCACGGCGCGCAAGTTCAACCCATTTCCCGAGCCGGCCTTTTCGATCAGGAGTCGAGCCACCAGTCGACCGATGCGCCCGAATCCGTACAGGATCACATCCTGCGGCTGCGGAGACGTCGGAGCGGCACCGGCCAGTTCGGCAAGACTGCGTGCAACGAACTCAGGGATCGACACTCCGTCGCCGTTCGCCCGGTAGTTCATCACCAACAGTCCGAGATCGACCTTGGAGGGCCGGAGGTCGAGATGCGTCAGTGCCTCGAGGAAAGGGAACGTCTCTTCGACGGACAGCTCGTCGCCGCTGATCTGTCGGGCGAAACGATGGGTTCGCAGGATGCTGATGACCGACTTGTTCACCAGGGAGCGACTGTGAAGCAGAATGGTCACCGAACGCGTGCGGTGTAAGCCACCGATGATCGGGATCATCGCTTCCGCAAGAGCCTCCTCGGAGTTCCACTGTGCCAATTCTGCTGTGCTCACTGTGCTCCTCTGCCTTTCCGGCTCGTGTGACACGTCCGGTGGTTGGATGCCGGCCCGGACGAGACGCACGTCACTCGCCGGTCAGCGTTCCGGATCGGTGGAACAGTTCACGACCGACGCCGATCAGGACGTGCGCAACACCAAGCATATGGAAGCGCTCCCTCGGATCGACAAGCCGGTCGCCGAAACCGTCCCGGGGGCGTGGACCTGCCGCCTCACGCGAAGAATGCCACGGACAACCTGCTGTCCTATCCATCAGTAGCAGCAGGAGGAGGCTTCTTGTGAGTGAGCGGCGGCGGCGCACAGCAGCAAGCAAGCAGAGGCCGATACTCCCCCTCGCTGCGGTGCGGACGCAGGTCACATCCTGGTGGATCGGATTCGGTCACGTTCCAGCGGGCGCACGCGGGAAGGCGCATGTGCGCGCCCTCCGCGACCATGGCGAAGAAGAGCGGGGCTCAGGCTCGACGCATGGGCTCATGTCGGCCGTAGCCATCCCGGTCTGTCCGTCGATCGCGTGCGGGGCAGTGGAGTGCTAGACCCGGCCGCCGCGTCCGAGGCGATGGCCGCAGTGGCTCGGAGCCTGCACGGATCGGAGCGAGTGACAGCGTTGACGGTTGCCAGGTCTTCGCCTACGTCGACGTCCAGGGACCGGACGCAGGGTGCGCGTTCGACGCCGCCCGTGAGGAAGCGGCGTTGCATCCGCTGTCCGACACGCGCCTGCTCGGCCTTGTCGAGCAGGCACACGAGGTCGGCTTGCACCCGACGAAGCTGCGCACCCTGTCCGGCACGGGAGTCGGGATCATGCGACGCGACTTCGGGGTCGAGTTGCCCGCGCCCGGCAACGACTGCCTCTGACAGCGCAACACAGGCGAGGCTCCCGGAATCCCTGGTTCCGGGGGCCTCGCCCGTGGCGTAGGAACGTCGTTCCGGCACGAGCCGGAATGACGTGGGCGCCACCACTACCGCGTCCAGCACAACCGGGCGCGTACGGTCGCCACGTCTCGCACCTCCAGCACGAACACCACCTCGATCCGATCGCCGGTCGGTCGCCGGACGGCACCAGCAAAGATGCCGTCGTGGCGCTGTTCGCTGCCGCCGATCCGGCCGGATTGATCGGCTGGGACGGTCCCGGTCCTGAACCCGTGTTCCCACGCCAAGCGGGCACAGGCGCCATGGCACCTTCCTCGCCCGTCGTTCCGTCCAACTCTGCTGCACCGCAACATGAGTGGTGGGTAATCGTGCTTATCCACCACACCTGGTGGGGGGCTCACCGGCCTGCCGTCGAGCAAGGACCAAGCGTCACGCCTCAGAACATGTCGATGGTGTGTGGGCTCGAGGGGTTCAGAGTCCGGGTATCGGGGGCAGTTCCGGTAGGG
>NZ_JAALEG010000174.1 GCF_011058165.1 Rhodococcus aetherivorans | reverse complement strand
CCCCCGGCACCGCCCCCGGCCCCGCCGACATCAGAGAGCATGTGTCGCAACACCTTCCGGCGCACATGGTGCCCACGGCCGTGATCGTGCTCGACAGGATCCCGCTCACGCCCGCCGGCAAACTGGACCGGCGCGCCCTGCCGGAGCCGGACTTCTCGGCGCTCGGCGGCGCCTACCGCGCCCCGGCCACGGACCTCGAGCGCACCGTGGTGGGGGTGTTCGTCGAGCATCTCGGCCTCGACCGGGTCTCGGTCGACGACAACTTCTTCGACCTCGGCGGCACCTCGCTGCTCGCCACCCGGATGCTGCCGGCGCTCGGCGAACGTCTCGGCCGTCCGGTCCCGCTGCAGTCGATCTTCGTCCATCCGACCCCCGCCGGCCTCGCCGCCCACCTCGGCGGCCCGCAGGAACGCACCGGCATCGACGAGGCCCTGCAGGTGCTCGTGCCGCTACGTGAAGGCACCGGCGCACCGCTGTTCTGCCTCCACCCGGCCGCCGGCCTGTCGTGGGCGTACGCGCCGCTCGCACAACGCATCGGCGGCGACCGGCCGGTCTACGGGCTGCAGCTGCCCACACTCAGCGGCGGCCCCGCCCCGGAGTCCGTCACCGCGCTGGCCCAGCGGTACGTCGAGGAGATCCGGCGCATCCAGCCCCACGGCCCCTACCACCTGCTCGGCTGGTCGCTCGGCGGCGTCGTCGCCCACGCGGTCGCCGTGGACCTGCGCCGGGCGGGGGAGCGCGTGGACACCCTGGCCCTGCTCGACAGCCACCTCAGCGTCCGGGGCGCCGGGTCGGTCGGGGTCCGCGACATGCTCCGCGACCTCGGCGTGCCGGTCGACGCCGAGCAGGACCCGACCTACGACCAGGCGTCGGCGCTCCTCGACGCCGCGCTCGGCGGCGGCACCGGCCTGACCGCCGCGCACCTCGAGCGGATCCACCGCGGCTCGGCCGCCGCGTTGCGGGCCGCCCGCCGGCACACGCCCGCCACCTTCGACGGGGACGTGCTGTTCTTCACCGCCACCCGGTCCGCGGCACCGGCGCCGGCGGTCGCGGCCTGGCACAACGTGGTGTCGGGGGAGATCCACCAGTACCGGATCGACTGCGACCACCACGAGATGGTGGCCCCGCACGCGGTCGAGGCGATCGTGCGGGTCCTGTCGGCGCGGCTGGCGGACACCGCGATCACCGGCGCGGGCCCGCGGGGCTGAGACCACCGCCCGGCACATCGGGGCGGACCGGATCGACCTCCCGGTCCATAACGTCAGAAGGCGACCGCGCTTGCGCGGCCGCCACGTCCCGGCGATCTCGCCCTCGATGAGCACTGCGCGCGGCCCTGACGAGCTGCCGCCGGCCCCTCCGGTCATATATCCGATCCGGCGCGTCGACCCAGAACAGGTCGGCACGCGGCGGGGACGTGGGGTCTGCGACCGATCACCGCCCGAGCGGGCTGTAGAAGACCAACCCGTTGCCCTTGTTGTCGTACACCACGGCGCGGCGCTCGTGCGCGTCGTCGTACGGGCCCTTCACGATGCCGCCGCCGGCTTCTTCGATGGCCTTCGCGGCGGCGTCCACGTCGGCGGTCTTGATGCCGACGACCACCTGGCCGTGGATCGGATGGTCGATTGCGGTCGCGAGTGCGAGGGTGACCCCGCCACCGTCGAGGGCCGCGAAATGAGCGCCGTCGCGGAACTTCAACGCCATGCCCAGGGTCTCGTTGTAGAACTTGATCGACTCGTCGAGATCGTCGGTCGACAGCACGATCATCTTCACTTCATGGCCGCTCACGAAAGTCCTCCTTCGGCGAATGTCCGGAAAGCCTAACGGGATCGACACCAGGGCAGCGAGAGTCGATCGTCCCTTCGAGCGCCGCCGGTCGACCCCTCCCAGTCCGATTTTTGTCACAGTGACGTATCAGGGTCGATGAATTTTGTGCGGCGCGAGGGGAGGGGAGGCGGTTCGAGGCCGGCGGTGTCGGCAGCGCCGCTGGTTACCATCGACGAGTGGACCGTGCCGCCAGACTCGTGCTCGCTGTCGACCGTCAGGGCGGCCGATGCCTCTGGTGCGGCAGACGGTTCGGGCCCCTGGTACCACCGACCACCGAACACCTCGTGCCGCGAGTCAAAGGCGGTCCCAGCATCGCCGCCAACGAGGCTGCCGCGTGCCCGCGGTGCAACGCGGATCGCGGACACATGGGCCCGATCGACTGGCTCGCACAGTGCCGACACCGACACGGATGGACCCCTCAGGCGAGTCTGCTGGCAACGCTGCTGAACGAGTTGAACCTCGAATTCGACAGCGCGGGTGGACATCGCCGCGCCAAGCGCTACCTGTCCGGCCAGCTGCGGCGTTGCCGACCCGGCGACCGCTGAGGGACGCTGACCGGGATTCACCCCAGCAATCGTCACTGTGACGAATTCTTTCGCGAGGAGGCCGCGGAGGGGGCGAGGGCACGCCACGCCGGAGCACGTGGTCGATTGCTGATCCCGGGGTGGCATCCGGCCGCTCGGCGGCAGGCATGTCCGGGCTCTGGGCGGCGCGGTTCGGCAGCGAGCCCGCGATACAAAGTGCCCGACGTTGCGCCGCGACGCCGAAAGCCGAGCAGATGAACGTCGTCACGACGGGCAGGCCCGCGACATCCTCGACACCCGACCGGATCCCGCGTCGGCGAAAAGGCTGGTCGAGGCCGGTACTCGTATTGCCGATAATCCACATTATGTCAACTAACGGATCGGAGAACTCCCCAGCCGGGATCGAATACAGTGCCGAGGTGGTCGACGCCCCGCGTCGCGACGGCGGAGGTGATCGAGCCGACGGCGGATTGGATCCGCTCCGGCAGCGACGCCCGCCGCCTCGGCAACGCCGGGAACGGCGGGAACGGCGGGCCGCCCCATGGAACGGCCGGTGCGCTGCTGCGACGTTCTTCGGCGCGACGGCCGATCGCCACATACGGGATCACGACATCTCGCAGACGATCCGACCTGCCGTGAAGATATACCGCACGGACCCGTCCCGACGCCCCTGCGGCGCGCGACGTTCGGCATGGACGAGGCCTCCTCCCCGATGCCCGAGCACCCCGACGGCCGGGAATGTCCCGCGCCGCCGGCGACCGGCCGGCATGCCCGGCCCCACGGCGCACCGCGTCGATCCTCTCGTCGGGGTCGGCGCCTCACTCCTCGCCATTTATAATAATGATTATGATGGATAATCACCGTTATCCATCATGCGCGGCAGAGGTCGCGGCGGGACGCTACCCGGATGCCGGCGGAACGCCGCCGTGTGGGCAATCCCGGGGTCGCCGCCCTCCTCCCTTGCGCCCCGGGCGCGACGAACCGGCCCGCGTGCGGGTGAGCGCCGGGAAGGCAACCCTCGCGCTCGTCCCCGGGCGGCGATACGTCTCGCCCACCCCCTG
>NZ_JAALEG010000173.1 GCF_011058165.1 Rhodococcus aetherivorans | reverse complement strand
CACCCCCACCCCGAGAGGAAGACCACGCAGTGACGGCAACTGCAGAAGCCATCGAGATGGCACGCATCGCGGCCCGCGCGGCCGACGAGAAACTGGCCACCGATGTCGTGGTGCTGGACGTGTCCGAGCAACTGGTCATCACCGACTGCTTCGTGATCGCCTCCGCGGCCAACGAGCGTCAGGTCAACGCCATCGTCGACAACGTCGAGGAGAAGCTGCGGCTGGCAGGCCACAAGCCCGTGCGGCGCGAGGGCACCCGCGAGGGTCGCTGGACGCTGCTGGACTACGTCGACGTGGTGGTACACATCCAGCACGACGACGAACGCAACTTCTACGCACTCGACCGGCTGTGGAAGGACTGCCCGGTGATCACCGTCGACGGCATCGGCGCTCCCGCGCCGGCCGACGACACCGGCGCGGGGTCGCCCGCGGCCGACGACACCGGCGCGGGGTCGCCCGCGGCCGACGACACCGGCGCGGGGTCGCCCGCGGCCGACGACACCGGCGCGGGGTCGCCCGCGGCCGACGACGCCACGCCCACCGCGGACGACACGCCGGGCGACCGGTGACCCATCGGGTACCGGTCCGGCGCCTGATCCTGGTGCGTCACGGGCAGACCGAGTACAACGCCACCAGCCGGATGCAGGGGCAGCTCGATACCGAGCTGTCCGAGCTGGGGCGGCGTCAGGCCGTGGCCGCCGCCCGGATCCTCGTCGAGCACCGGCCCGTGGCGATCGTCTCCTCCGATCTGCGGCGCGCCTACGACACCGCCGTCGAACTCGGTGACCAGGCCGGCCTGCCGGTGGCGATCGATCCGCGGCTGCGCGAGACCCACCTCGGCCGGTGGCAGGGCCTGACCCACCACGACGTGGACTCGGTGTCCCCGGGGGCGCGGGCAGCGTGGCGGGCCGACGCCACCTGGGCGCCTCCCGAGGGGGAGAGCCGGGTCGACGTGGCCCGGCGCAGCGCCCCGGTGATCCAGGAACTGCTCGACAAACACGAGCAGTGGGTGCAGCGGCCGATCATCGTCGTCGCGCACGGCGGACTGATCGCGGCACTGACCGCCGCACTGCTCGATCTCCCGGTCGACCGGTGGCCGGTCCTCGGCGGACTCGGCAACACCGGCTGGGTCCAGCTCAGCGGATACGGGGACCAGCCCGCGTGGCGGCTCGACGTGTGGAACGCGACGGCTACGGTGGCGGCCGATGACGTCCTCTGACCCACGGCCGGTGGCCGGGCCGCAGCGGCCGACGCTGCTCGTGATCGGTGACTCGCTCAGCTACTACGGTCCGAAGGGCGGACTGCCGGCGGACCATCCGCGGATCTGGCCGAACATCGTGGCGCGGGAACTCGACTGGGACGTCGAACTCGTCGCGCGGATCGGGTGGACGACACGCGACGCGTGGTGGGCGATGACGCAGGATCCACGCGTGTGGGCGACGATCCCGCGGGCCGGTGCCGTCGTGCTGGCCGTGGGCGGCATGGACACCCTGCCGTCCCCTCTGCCGACGGCGCTGCGGGAGACCCTGCGCTACGTGCGGCCGCCGCGCCTGCGCCGCGTCGTGCGGGAGACCTACGGATGGCTGCAGCCCCGGCTCTCGCCCCTCGGCTGGCCGGTGGCCCTGCCGCCCCGGGTCAGCGTGGACTACCTCGAAACCATCCGCGCGTCGCTGGCGTACATGCGGCCGGACCTGCCCGTGATCGGCACGCTGCCGTCGGTGCATCGCAGCGAGCAGTACCGCGCCGTGCACCGCGGCCGTCCCGCCGCGGCCCGGGCGATCAACCGCTGGGCGTCCGAAAAGTCGGTTCCCCTGGTCGATCTCGGCGAGGCCGTGCACGCGGACATCCACTCCGGCGCGGCGAACCCGGACGGCATCCACTGGGGCTGGGACGGGCACAGCGAGGTGGCCGCCGCGGTTCTCGAGGCGGTACGGATGGTGCGCCGGGATGCGCGCGCCGCCGCGGAGGACATACGGTAGGCGGCGTGTCTGTAGTAGTGGTGACCGACTCGTCGTGCTGTCTCGACCCGGAAATGGTGGAGCGGTACGACATCCGTGTCGTGCCGCTGCACGTGATCGTCGACGGTGTCGAATTGCGCGAGGGCGTGGACGATCTGCCCGCCGACCTGTCCGGCGTCACCACCTCCGGTCCCTCCCCGGCCGAACTGACGGAGGCGTACGCCGAGGCGCTGTCGGACAGCGGTGGCGACGGCGTGGTCGCCGTGCACCTGTCCCGTGAGCTGTCGGGTACCTGGTCGGCCGCCCGCTACGCCGCCGACGCCCTCGGTGACCGGGTACAGCTGGTCGACAGTCGAACCACCGCAATGGGTTTGGGATTCGCTGCCCTGGCGGGGGCGGAGCTGGCCCGGTCCGGTGCGAGCGTGCGGGCCGTCTACGAACGGGCTGTGGAGGTCGCCGCCCGCAGCCGGACCCTGCTGGTGGTCGACCGGCTCGACCATCTGCGCCGTGGCGGCCGCATCGGCACCGCCACGGCCCTGCTGGGCACCGCTCTGGCGATGAAGCCGGTGCTCCACCTCGTCGACGGCCGGCTGGTGCTGCGGGAGAAGACCCGCACCATGACCAAGGCGATGGCGAAGCTGGTCGACGGCGTCGTCGACACCGCGGACCCGGTGACCGCGGTGGCCGTCCACCACCGCGAGGCCCCCGAACGCGCCGAACAGCTCGTCGCACAGCTCGCCGAGCGGCTGCCCGCCGGCACCGCGCTGTCGGTGTCCGAACTCGACGCGGTTCTCGGCGCACACGTCGGTCCCGGCGCCGTCGGGGTGGTCGTCTCCCGCGCGTAGGGGTTGTCCACAGGCACACGATTCATCCACAGATTCGCCGGATCGCTTCGGCGGCCGCGTGGACGGCGGCCGGATCCGGTTAGCGTCGCGCCATGGGCAGCAGCGACGAGCACGATCTCGTGCGCAGCCGGCTCGACGCGATCGCCCGGTCCGCCGGCGATCGGGCATCGGCGGCGCCGACGATCCCGCACCAGGCGGACGACGACCCGCACCCGTGGTACGACCCGGCCGGCACCGTCGAGCCGCCGGGTCCGCTCGAGCGGTTGCGCGCGGCGCGCTGGCAGACCGGCCGGGGTGGGGCCGGGGCCCTCGCCGCGGTCGGTGTCGTGGCGGTGCTGGCCACACTCGTCGTGGTCTGGGGCGATCGTCCCGTCGCGGAGCCGGTACCGCCGCTGCCGGCGGTGGAGGTTGCGGCACCGGCGGCCGACCCCGTTGCGTCCCGGCAGGACACGGCGCCGGACGAGGTGGTGGTCAGCGTGGTGGGCCTGGTGGGCAAGCCCGGCCTGGTGCGGGTCGCGCCCGGCGCGCGGGTCGCCGACGCCCTCGCCGCCGCGGGCGGCACCCTCGACGGTGCGGACCTGACCACCCTGAATCTGGCGCAGCGGCTCGCGGACGGAGACCAGGTCGTGGTGGGTGCGTCGCCGCCGGTTCCGCCGGCGAGCGGGGTGTCCGGCTCCGGCGGC
>NZ_JAALEG010000172.1 GCF_011058165.1 Rhodococcus aetherivorans | reverse complement strand
GCCACAGCGAGATTCCGGCCCCGAGGCGCAGATGTGACACCGACCGACGCGCACCGCGAAACGAGACAAGCGAGGGACCTCCGCCGATGGCTGACACCGACCGCACCCGCCCCCAGCAGGCGGACGATCCTGCCGCGTCCATCGACGCACGGGCCGATCAACGCGCAGCCCCGCCGCAGCCCACAGTGGCCCAAGGATCACGGTCGGTACCGGTGCAGGCACGGCAGGATGTGATCGATGTAGCCGCCTTCATCCGCAGGGTCGACACCGAACGTCGCCAGGGCCGGCCCGCTCCCCACCCGCAGCCGATGCAGACCGTCCTCGGCGCCTTCCACAGCTCACCCGCGACACAGACCGCCGTGCAGATCCTCGCCGCCGCCGCCACAGCACGGCACTTCGGCGGCGAGAACTCCGCCGCAGCCCGCAAATGGGAAAAGCTCGCACAGGACAACGCAGCCCGCCTCGACGCGCTGCGCGCCCAGCAGTACCGGCAGGAACAATCCCGGTACGTCCAAGCCCAGATGCCCCCGGAGGAGATCGACCGGCGCATCAACGAACGGGTCGCTGCCGACCGCGAGACCGACAAGCGTGCCTTCGACGCAGCCGGCGCTCTGGCGTTGAGCTACGTTGCGGTCAAGAGCCTGCCGCCGTTCGACAAGCTCGCCGACCTGTCCCGCGAACACCTCACTGCCGACGAGCCAACCGCGGTCTCCCCCGACGTTGCTTCCAGCATCGAGGGACAGACCCCTGGAGCGCAGATCGAAAGCGTCAACGAGGAAGCCGCGGTGGATACCGGGACCGAACTGGGCAAACTCGGGTCCGTACTCGAGACGGCCGGCCGAGGCGTCGCCTCCGCGATCGGCCCGGTCGACGGCGACGACGAGGTGGCCCCGCCGCTCTCGCCGGTCGATATGAACCAGCTCAGCCAAGAGCTGTTGTCGGCAATCGGTGCTGCGATGAGTGGTCATCCCCGGTCGGTGACCGAGATGCTCAACATCGAGAGCCGACCCGACCACACCCACGAGGTCGCGTTCGTCCCCGAGATGAGGAGCGAACGCGGCCAGGATAGGGCAGTCGGGTACTGACTACACCCGACGTTCGTGACCACGTTCGCTCTGTCGGCCTCGTGGCACGCCAGGGTCTCGGGATGCGCTCGGATGTCCTTGCGACGACCCTGCTGCTGCAGACGGTGCGCCGCCTGGTCGAGCTGGCCAGAGGATGGGTGCCCCTCCGACGGGGACAGATAGGAGCCAGGCTGATACAATTTCGTATAACGCCAGTTGAGGAGGTGGTTTCCGTGTCGGTTGCCTTCGAACCTGAGATCGAACGCCGACTGCGGGCGGTGCCTGCACGCAACGAACTCGCGAAAATCCTCAAACTCCGCGCCGTCCACGACGCCGTCCAGGCCGGATGGACCCAGCGTCGCATCGCCGAAGAGATCGGCGTCGAACAACCCGAGGTCAGCCGTCTGGCCAAAACCGCACGGCTCACCCCGGAGGTGTGCGAGCGCAGCCCGCGGGAGGTGCTCCTCGAATACGCCGTGGGGATGATCGACCACGCGGCGATGATGTGCGAACTCGAGAGGTGGGACTACACGTTCGGGACAACCGATCCCACCGGAGAGGTCTACCTGCCGGGCACCTGGGACCAGATCGAACGCGCCGGTGACCTGCTCTGCGACGAGGACTACCGGCGTCTTCTGAAAGTCACCGCCGCCCGGCGAGAAGCCGCGGGACGCGCATAGTGGCGGATCCGCGGGCAGCGACAGCAGCAGTCCTCGAGCGCATGTGCGCCGGTGGTGGCACCCTCGACCGCCACGGCGCCACCGCCTCCCACCGGCTCTACGCGAACGATCCGCACCGACGCCGCACCGTGGACCGGATCATCGACAGCTACCTCGCCGAACAGCACAATGTCGTCCGCGACGGGCAGTTCTGCGCCATCGCCACCGCCGGGGTGCCGGGTGCCGGTAAATCCACCAGCATCAAACGCCACGGCCTCGCCGGGCAGGGCTGGCGCGTCCTCGACGCCGACCGGGTCAAGGACCACCTGATCCGGGAGGCCCTCGACACCGGCATCTATCGCAGCATCCTCGAGATGACACTGCCCGACGGCGGCACCGTCCTGCCCCGCGAACTCGCCACCCTCGTGCACACCGAATCGACGAAGATCCTCGACGCCCTGCAGGAGGTGTGCCTGCAGCGCGGGGAGAACATCGTCATCGAAGGTACCTTCAGCTGGCCCGGACTCGGTGAACGCCTGCTGCGGCAACTCGGCGCCGCAGGCTACGAACGATTCACCATCATCGACGTCGAAGTCCCTCGCGAACGCGCCCAGGAGCAAGCCCTGCAACGCTGGTGGGACGGTCGGCAACACTCCGCCGACGGCCTCGGTGGCCGGTTCACCCCCGCCGCGGTCATCGCCGCCCTGTACCCGGACGACGGCGGCGGCACGATCTGCGCAGCCAACGCCCGCGCCGCCTTCGACCACCCCCTCACCGCCGAAATCCACTCGGTCGAACTGCTCGTCGACGACTACACCAGCGGCGAACTGATCCAACGGGTCGCCACCCGCTGCGACGGCGTCCTCAACTACGAGTCCGCGACCGAGCACTCCGACACATAGGGTCCGGACGCTCCCGGGAAGTTCGCAGTAGACCGCGCCGCTGCACGTCCTGTTCGTATGTCGGACTTGGCGCTCGATACTGCCGCGACCGTCACCGACACCGGCACCTGGGGAGGTTCCCATCGCCGGCCTCGATGGGCTTGCCGGTCGCCGCCGCACGCCAGAAATGACCAGTGGGACCGTTCCATGCGAAGGCGGCGACGTGCTCGAACCGCACGCCGAGATCCCTTGCTTGTGGATCGATATGGCGGTCACCATCGGCACCAGCATCACACTGTCGTGGGTGTACACCGAGGTCACCGCCGTCACCTCGGGAGAGGACGTGGATCCTCGATCCGTTGTGCCTCAGTCCGTTGGCGCTGAGACCGGTCTGAGAAGCTCCAGGACTTCGGTCGAAGAACCTCGGAAGTGGCGATTCAGTGGCATCTGTCGAAATTCAGGATTTTTTGGTGATACGGGCTCACGGTCGCATGACCGATGAATGAGGCACTTTCCGTGCTCCCGTCGGAGTAGGTCGCGATTGTTTTCCCGTGGTAGGTGTTGGTGAAGGCCCCCTGCGTCGACGTGCTCGCGGTGGCTTGGCCTTCGGTGGTCGCGGTGACGGTCGGCAGCGACGGATCCAGCGGGACGCCGGTGAGTGACTCGGTGATAACTGACCGGAAGACTCTTCTCCCACCTGGGTTTTCGAGATAATAGTCGGTGAAGGTGACGGTGTCGGTCAAGGTGTAGGTTGGTCCCCCGTTGCACGTCACCGGCCCATCGAACGTAAAGGTAAAGGTGTAGGTTTCGCTGCTGTGCTCGACCGGTGCCGCAGACACAGTGCCCGCTGGGCCGACGACACCACACGCCATCGCGACAGTTCCGGCAGCGAGGGCGAGCGCTGCTCGCCGCGCACTACCACTGTCACTACGTCGATGTTTGCGTGTCATATTCATGCATCCCCCATCGGAATGTGTCAAGGTAATTGAGTCCAACGGGAGTTACGCGGCGACCTGATCGACGTCGGGTTGGTCCGGGTCAGGTTCGGCTGCGGGTTTGTTGATCCATGCATCGGTGGGCAGATCCAGGATCTT
>NZ_JAALEG010000171.1 GCF_011058165.1 Rhodococcus aetherivorans | reverse complement strand
CATCGAACGGACCAGGCAGGGCACGAACGTCATGCGGGCTCCTCCGGTGGGATGGCAATCAGGCCTACACGCGATCCTCGTCGAGTCCTCGAGATCGCACAGTGATTACCCGCATATCAAACACACCACCCCCGCCATGCTCGAGGTCTACGCCCGCGAACACGCACCCCTGCTCGGCAACGCCGTCACCAACCTGGGCTTGTAGCAGCATGCGCACCTCGACCGAACGCCTCGACGATTCTGCGGAAACAACAGCGGGCCTGCGGATTCCGGCGCGGTACCGGCACGACTGGGCGCTGTTCGCCGACTGGTGCACCGCCACCGACCACCTCGCGCTCCCCACGACCCCCGAGGCGCTCGCCCGGTTCCTGCACGAACATCCCGCCGCGCCCGCCACCCAGCGGCGGCGCGTCTCGGCGATCAACACCGTCCACACCCGCCACGGCCACCCGGCGCCCGGCCGCAGCGAGACCGTCCGCCGCCGGCTCGATGCCGCCCGCGCCGCCCGGGCCGACCGGCTCGCCCCGCTCCTGCACCGGCGCGCCGCGCAGCTGCCGGTCGCCGGCTGGCCCGGCGGGCTGTTCGGCCGCCGCGACGCGCTCCTGCTGACCCTGGCCGCGACCGGGATGCCGTTCGCCCGGCTGGCCCGGCTGCGCCGCGGCGACATCCACGTCGACGCCGGCACCCTCGTCGTTACTGCGACCGGCGAACAGTACTGTGTGTCACCAGAGTCCGCCGTCGGTGCGAGCCCGGCGGTGGCGGTGTATTACAGATGGGCGGAGATCCAGGCGTTCCTCGACGCATACCCGAACACCGACCTGCTCGCCCAGCACCTGACCGACCCGGTCGAGATCGACCAGGGCGCGCTCACCGACCGGCAGGCCCAGCAACCCCTGCTGACCCCGATCGACCGCTGGGGACACCTGCCGCTGATGCCGCAACCGATGACGGCGCAGTCCCTCGCCGCGCTGGTCCGCGACCACCTGGCCGGCCGAGTCCCGGCCCGCACCCCACTGCCCCTACGCAAACAAAGGGGCCAGGACGACAACCCGCACGTCCAGCACGAGACTGAGGTCGACCTCGACCCGCACTACTACGAGCGGGGTGTGGCAGCGCGCCGCCAGGCCCGCGACAGCCTGGACGGTCTCGCCGAGGTCTTCGACGCCATCGAAGCCCGCGCCGACGCCCTGCTCGAGGAACTGCTCACCGTCTTGGAGGAGCTGTAGGCGTTCTGCTCTCCTGGGGGAGCGGTGCGTACCGTTCAAGAATTCAGACACAGCCACCCCGAAGATGCTGCCACTGGGGCTCACTCGTCAGTTGAGAGTCAGACGGCAGTATTCGTCGGTGTTTCCCGCTTCTTTGCACGCCTGCCAGTCGAGTTGGCCTTGCACCCATGGCGAGGGGGAGCGGGGCGATGAATTTGTGTCCGGTCGGGTTGCGCCGGAGGGGTATCGGCAGGTGGTGCCGTCGCACACCGGCGTGTTGGCGGCCACTTCGTCTGCCAGGACCTGGTCATGGATCGACTGACAGTAGTCCGAATACCCGGTCACCGTGCCGTCGGACCAGTACGTGACGATTGGTCCCAACCCCAGCTGGCAGTCGATGATGTAGGGCTCCTCGACCATCACCGGTTCGTCGGCCACGGGCTCGACCACCATCGGTTCGTCCGCCACGGTCTCGGTGGCGGTAGGGGTGATCTCCGCAGAAGTCGAATCCGGGACGGAAGACGCGGTGATCGAACTGGCCGCTGCGTTCGTCGTCGACACCGGTACCGCGGTCGGAGCAGGTGTGGCGGCACGGGAGCTAGAATTACCGTCTCCGCAACCGGATACGATGAGTGCGATCGCAAGGATCGGCAGCAAACGCAGTGTTTTCACCCCCGCAATACCGCCTGGGACTCCGGTTTCGTTACCGAGGACTGCCGGGGGATACGCCCGCACGGGCCGGCACCTCACCCTGAGCGGCACCGCCGGCATGTCCCGCATCGGTAGAACCGCACGGGAGGACTGGTGATGCCGGACGCCCTGGTCCGAGGACTCGGGGCGTCCGACGGATCGATCAGCTGCTTCCGAAGCGCGGCGGCGGCGGGGGCAGGAGCTTGCCGGCCAGATCCCCGGTCCACGTGAAGTCCTCGAGTCCGATGTGCACGGTCAAGGTGGCCGGATTGAGCTGCGACTTGTCTACCTCGTACGCGTAGTCGAGGGTGACCGAAGTGTGGGGGGCTACGACCCCGGAGAAGAACGCATCCGACTGCGAGTAGTCGACATCGGCGCGATAGCCGCGCGCACCGTAGGTCAGGGTCGCGTCGAGATGGAGTACCCCTCAAGCGGATTGTCACCTGGGGTGAAGGTGATGCCCAAGACGGTGAGGTTCGGGGCGGTCGCGTACTCGGTGAGGGCGATGGTGCCGCCGCCGCTGCCGCGGATCACGGTGCCGAAAGGCTGGATCACCGGAGCCGGTGACGCTGCGGCGGTCGGGGCGAGCATCACGGAGGGAGCGGCAAGGGCTACGGCTGCCGCAACGACAGCGGTACTTCTGGAAATCAACGTTGAGTGTCCTGTCCTGAACGAGTGATTGGTCGACCTTAATAGGTCTCAAGCTTGATGCCGTGTAGGTGCTCCGGCAGGCCTCCTCGTCCGGTAAGGACCGGTGGTGGGGACTCGGTTCCGCAACGCAGCCAGCGGGATCGGGTCTTTGACGGCGACTACGCCGGCCGTCTCGGTGACGACCGGAACCCCGAGCAGGTGGCGAGGGTTCATGCGCGTCGCGGATGCACGAGGTCAGTCGCGCCCCCTCCGCCGGGTGCACAGGCGCCGGGGACCGGGCATCGCCGGCGGACACCAGTCCGGCAGGTCGAGTCGTGTCGGAGGCAGGCAACCCCTAGCGCAATGCGTCGACGATCGCGTGGATGATCCAAATCGGCAGCCACAACCCGCAGGTGAGCAGGGTAAGGATGAAGTGCAGCCCGTGCGGGCACCCGCCGCCGGCACGAACGTTGTTGTTGACCGTGACCTGCTGGACCGGACCGTTGTACTGCCGGTTCGCGTACTGCGCGGCGGCCTGCCGTTGGGCCTCCTCCCACGCCTGCCGCCGCACGTCCTCTTGCCACTGCGCCCACTGCCGCTGCCGCTCCTCCTCGGCGCGCTGCGCAGCCACCTGCTCCGGTGTCGGCGTCATCGGCCATGCCGGTGGGGCGTCGGAGAACCGTCCAGGATCCGGTTGCGGCGTCGACACGTCGATCACCGGCTCAAGTTCCGGCTCGGTGCGGTGGCGCGGGGCCATCCGATGCTGCCGGTGCACAGGCTTGTTGTCCCGGTACTCGGCATAGGGGTCGTAGGTGGGTCCGTCGCCGGGGAAGGGATCGGGGTCGTTCACTGGCGGTCCGTTTCACGCAGGCCGGCCTACTGGTCAGCCGGTCATTTTGTTCGTGACTCATATCACGGACGTGGCGGCTTTGTGCGTAGGGCGCGCCGAACGACTCCCTGGCGGGGGCGGTGGAGGCCGATTCGTCCCGGCCCGTCAGAACGGGGCCTCATTCGGTACTCCCCAAGATGGTGATGTCGATGTCGGCAGGGGCCCCGAAGGGCAGCGGAGGATTGGTGACGACAGAGAGGTCCAAGATATCGGGCTCTTCGCAGTTGGTAGGGGCGTGATGTTGTCCGACCCCGTGCCGTGTCGGTGATTGAAAAAGGGCCCGCGCCCTTGTGAGCTGGGTGTTCTTCAGGCAACCAGACCAGCAAGGAACGCGGGCAT
>NZ_JAALEG010000170.1 GCF_011058165.1 Rhodococcus aetherivorans | reverse complement strand
GCCCCGCCGGCCGCACCCGGGGTCGGGCGGCCGGGCCGGGGGGTGCGGGGTTCGACACGGTCCCACCGCCGTGTCGGCACAACGACCCCGGGTGCGGCCGGCGGGGCCGGCACCAGGGTGGCCTGCGCGACGGCCGCCCGCACCATCGCGAGCCACAGCACCGGCCCCGCCACCGCCGTCCCCACCGGCATCGTCCGGGTGTCACCGTCGCACCGGGAAGGACCGGCCGGGGCCGTGACCCACCGCGCCAGCGCGGCCTGGGTGAGCACCACCGTCCGCGCCGGCCCGGCCGGACCGGCGCAGGCCGCAAGCAGCACGCCCGGATGGTGCGGCGACAAGGCCCGCAGTCGATCGGTGTAGGAAACCGGATGCCCTGGCTGCGTGCGTGCCTGCGCCACGGTGCCCGGTTCGTCGAGCCGCAACCACGGCACACCGAACGCGCACGTGCCGGCGCCGGTCCCGAGTCCGAGCACCGGCCGGGCCGCCGCGAGCAGTGCCCGCGCCGACGCCGACGGCAGTGTCGGATCGAGCGGCAGCCAGGCCGCCCCGGTCTTGACCACCGCCCACACCGCCAGCACCGATGCCACCGCCCCGGGTCCGGCGATCACGACCACCTCGCCCGGCCCGACGCCGCGGTCGATCAGCAGCCGCGCCCACCGCGAGGACCACTGGTCGAGTTCTCGGTAGGACATCTGCCCGTCGGGGCCGTGGATCGCCACCCGGTCCCCGGCCGATTCCGCCGCCGCCGTCAACCACGCCGGCCCCACCGTCACCCCTCGCACCCGCATCGGGGTCGGCCGCATCCGCCGGCGCCGACGAGCCGCACGCCCGGCATCCGGTGTGCCGGCAACCGGACGGGCCGGTGCGGCGCCGCCGCCGGTGCCTTGCACCACTGCGGGCTCCTTCCCGGCCCGGGCGGAGCGAGCCGTGACTCGACGACGGTTTTGGCCGGCCGGTAGGAAGGGGCTCGGCCGGAGCTGTCCGAAGAGGATACCTGTCAACCGGTTTCCTGGTGGGCCGCCCCGCCCGGCCGACGACCCGGGGATGGGTAGGATTTGCCCTTCGACGGAAGGCGGAGGTCGACTCCTCCGCGAGGCGGGACGGAACCGGAGTGTGAGGGTATGGCGCGGCAGGCGCGGGCGGTGTGGACCCGGCAACAGATCCTCGACGGTGCCGCCGCGCATTTCGAGCGGTACGGCTACGAGGGAGCCGGGCTCGCCGGGATCGTCGAGAGCATCGGGGTGACCAAGGGGGCGCTGTACTTCCACTTCTCGTCGAAGGAGGGGCTGGCGCATGCGCTCATCGACGAGCAGCACCGCCGCTCCATCGCCGCCGTCGAGGCCGTCGCCGCGCTGGACCGGCCCGCGCTCGACCAGGTGGTGATGCTCTCGTACGCGATGGCCCGGCAGATGATCGACGACCCGATCGTGCGGGCCGGTATCCGGCTGACGCTCGAGCTCAGCGCCACCGACGGACCTGCGGGGCCCTACCTGGACTGGATCACCGCCTGCCGTGCTCTGATCGGCCGGGCCGTCACCGAAGGTGAGGTGCGCGCTTCGATCGACCCGGCGATGCTGGCCCGCTTCGTCGTGTCCGCCTACAACGGTGTCCAGCTGGTCTCCAACGTCCTGACCGGGCGCCGCGATCTCGACCATCGCCTGGACCAGATGTGGGCCCTGTTGCTGCCGGGCATCGTGCCTGCGGACCGGCACGGGCGGATTCCGCAGATCTGCGCCGCCCGCTGTCACCCGCCGGCCGAACCGCCCTGCGCCGCACCGGTGCTCGCGCCGGTCCCCCCCTCGGACGAAAGTCCCCCGCACCAGAGATGACCACCGCGGCCGTCGAGGGCCGATTCTCGGGCCGCACCCCGGGGGACCCACCGCCGCCGCCGTCGGGAGCCGGTCGAGTCCGGGACCGGCCGCGGCCGCATGCGGGGGAAGGATGCGCCCCGCCCGCTCCTCCCCACCGGGCAGGGACGCATATCGATGATCGTCGTTCGGGCCTCCGATGTTTCCGGCCCGGCAGGACGTGTCGGTCGTGCCCGGCCGGGCAGGGCCGCCGGGTATCGGCGAGCTACGGGCGGCCCGCCGCCAGGGTCCCGGACGGGACGGCGAGGATAAGGATCGACCAACACACGCACCGGTTTGCTGCGGGGCGCTCGGGGTATGCAGGGGCCGCGGGCAGGACGATCTCCGGTCGTGGGGAGGCGACGAGAGATGGATGTGGACAACAGGGTGGGCCGGGTGCGTCGGTGGCCGCGCGAGCGGCTACGCCGCTTCGTGCTCGAATACGAGAACCGGTGCGCGCACTGCCCCCCGTACCCGCTGCTCGAGGCGGCCCGGATCGAGCTGGCCCGCCGCCGCGGCGGTGGCACGCTCGACTGGAGGTGCCGGGTGAGCGGCCCGGACGGCGGTGCGGTGACCGTGACCGTGACCCTGCCGGTGGGGCTGACCGCGACCGAGCTGCACGACGCGGCGCTGGCCCAGGTGCGGCCACGTCACGGCCCCCGAGCCCAGGTGCAGGTCCTCGCCGTCGACGACGGGGACCCCGCGCCCGCAAACCCGGCCGCGCCGACCTGCCGGGACGGTGGGCGGGTCCACCGCCCCGGGTGCTGCCGCCCCGCCCGCCCGGCGCTCTCCGACCAGCGCGGATGACGGACAACCCGCCGGCACCCGGGGTTCCGTCCCGGCGGTGCCCCATCGGGGCCCACCCCACACGCATACGACGGCTGCAGGCGGGCCGCGGACTGTCCCGGCAGGGCCTTTCCTCCCCCGGCCGGCGGGGCCGTCCGACGGCATGACTCTCAGAGGTCGCGCGAGTCCGAGGACGACACGTGCGACTCCCACCCCCACCCGGCGCTGCGGTCGAACCGGCGGGTCGGTGCGGACCCACCCTCGGACCCGGCGGGAAGGACACCACGATGGACGCCCCCGATCGGACCGCCCCCCGCGACCGGCCGGAGCGGCGTGCCTGGCTGCGGAGCCGAACCCTCTCCCTGCCCGGCTACACCGTGCACGTGCTGCACGCGGGCACCACGGGCGCCGGCACGGTCGACTGCTACCGGCTCGCCGGTGGTGCGGTCTTCACCGCCGTCACCGCGCTCGGGTCCGGTCTCGATGCCCGTGTGGTCGCCGCTGCGGTGCGTACCCATCTGCGGGCCGGGGCCCGCGCCGTCGAGCGTGTGGTGTCCGCACCCGAGGTCGGGGATCTGGACACCGCCGCGGCGGTCTCCGCCTTCACGCACCTGGCGCAGGACTTCGACTATCCCGACACGGTCGTCTCGCTGCTGCACGGCGCCCTCGATCCGCCCACCGGCACGATCGACTACGTGCACGCCGACCACGGCCCGGCAGTGCTCGTGCATCCCGACGGCACCCTCGCCCCGCTGCCGGCCACCCGCCCACCGTTGGGACCAGTCCCCGGCCCCTGGGCCGTGCAGCGCACCGCGTTGGTGCCCGGTGCGAGGCTGTTGGCCTGCTCGGATGCGCTGCTGCCCCTGCTCGGCGCCGACGACCGGGGGGCCGGTGTCGCATTCCTCGCCACCCACCCGCACCCGCAGCGGTGGGCCACCGCGCTGCTCACCGCGCGCGAGCGGACCCGGGTGCACGACGATCTCGTCGCCCTCGCCGTCCACCGTCACCGCTGAGGAACACCGAGACGCTCGGCCCACAGATATCGGCGGGAACGCCGGGATCGACGGCACCCTCCGCCCCGGGGTCCGCGCCTGCGAGGACCGACTCGTAGCGGGGCGGTAGGGTTGCCCGTACCCCCGTACCCCCGTACCC
>NZ_JAALEG010000016.1 GCF_011058165.1 Rhodococcus aetherivorans | reverse complement strand
GGCCGGGACGGGGCTCGCGGCGAGCAGCGCGACGGAGTGGGCGGGCTCGGCGGCCGGCGCGTCGGGTGCGGGCGGCAGCGGCGCGAGCCGGGAGGTCTCGAGCAGGGGTGCCATGTCGGCGCGGGCCTGCGGCAGCAGGTCGTCGACGGAGGTGGCCGCGGCGGCGGTGAGGTCGGGATAGTCGGTGGTGGTCACCCGCTCACCTCCAGCGGCAGGGCACTGGGCCGGGGCAGCGGCGCGGACCGGACGGTGCCGGCGGTGAGGTCGGCGAGCAGGCGCAGCACGCCGGGGCGACGGTCGCGGGCCAGCGGGAAGGCCGCGCGCACGGCCGGGACGGCGTCGAGGTCGAGGGTGAAGCGCAGCGTCTCCCCCGCCCGGTGCGCGGGTGCCTGCGCGACGATCTCGCCGTTCGGAGCGATGACGCACGAGAGACCGAAGTAGTCGACGGTCACGCCGTTCAGGGTTTCCGGCCCGGCGCGGTTGGCGGCGACGATCCACATCTGCGATTCGAGGGCGCGGGTCTGCAGCTCGGCGAGGAACAGGTCTTCGCGGGTGCCGAGGGACGAGACGATCGCGAGCATCACCTCGGCGCCGAGGGCGCGGGCGACGGCCCAGTATTCGGGGAAGGTGCGGTCGTAGCAGATGACGCAGCCGAAGCGGGTGCCGAACAGGTCGGCGGTGGCGGGGGCCTGGCCGGGCGCGAAGTGGTACTTCTCGTCGATGTCGACGTCGCCGACCTTGCTCGCGGGCAGCGAGAGCTTGCGGTAGGCGGGCACTGCGCCGCCGTCGGGGGTGCGCCAGGTGACGACCTCGCCCGCCGGGTCGATCAGCACGACGGAGTTGTGCATGACGTCGTGGGCGGTGCGCTCGTACAGGCCGAAGGCGATCGCGCAGCCGAGTTCGCGGGCGAGGTCGCCGAACAACGTGGTGGCCTCACCCGGGACGGTCTGCGCCCAGGGGGTGCGATCGACGTCGTGGCTGGTGCAGAAGTAGGGGGTGGTGACGAGTTCGGGCAGCACCACCAGGTCGGGGACGGCGCCGGTCGCGTCGAGTGCGGCGGCGGTGCGGACGAGGGCGGCGAGCCGGGCCAGGTTGCCGAGGAGGTCCTCGGTGAGTTCGCCGGCCTGGACGATCGCGACGTCGAGGGTGCGCGGATGCAAGAGGGGACCTCCGGGTGTGGGGTGGCGGGTGGGGGCGCGGATCGGTGCACGCGCCCCCACCCGCCGCTCGAAGTCAGGCGGCTTCGGCCTGAACGGTGGTGCGGCTCTTCATCAGTGGCTGGATGCGGGTGCCGAAGTTCTCGATGCCTTCGACGAAGTCGTCGAAGGTGAGCATGATGCCCTTGATGCCCTCGATCTCGGCGACCTCGTCGAGCATCTTCGCGACGGTCTCGTACGAGCCGACGAGGGTGCCCATGTTGAAGTTCACCGCGCCCTCGGGCAGGGAGATGGTCTTGGCGGTCGAGGCGTCGTCGGCGGTGGCGTCGGCGGCGGACTGGTCGGCCATGTAGCCGAGGGCGGCGAGGTCGGCGTTGTCGTGGTAGTCCTGCCACTTCGCCTGTGCCGCTTCGTCGGTCTCGTCGGCGATGATCATGAACAGCGTCAGGGCGCCGACGTCGCGGCCCGTCTTGTTCGCCGCCTCGACGAGGGTGGCGGTGGCGTCGGAGATCGCGGTGGGTGTGTTGATGCCGGTGCCCATGATGAAGTTGTAGTCGGCCATTTCGGAGGCGAACTTCATGCCGCTCTTGGACTGTCCGGCCGCGACGATCGGCACGGCGCCGCCTGTGGGGCTCGGCGAGAGGACGCACTCGTCCATCGTGTAGTGCTCGCCCTTGAAGTTGCTGACGCCGTCGGCCCACAACTGCCGCATGACGGTGACGTACTCGGTGGCCTGCTGGTAGCGGTAGCCGAAGTACTCCTCGCCCGGCCACAGGCCCATCTGCGTGTATTCGTTCGGCGCCCAACCGGTCACGATGTTGACGCCGAAGCGGCCGGGGGCGATCGAGTCGACGGTCGACGCCATGCGGGCCACCATGGCCGGCGGGAGGGTGAGGATCGGGGTCGAGGCGAACAGCTTGATCTTCTCGGTGACGGCCGCGAGGCCGGCCATGAGGGTGAACGACTCGAGGTTGTGATCCCAGAACTCGGTCTCGCCGCCGAAGCCCTTGAGCTTGATCATCGACAGGGCGAAGTCGAGGCCGTGCTTCTCTGCCTTCTGCACGATCGTCTTGTTGAGCTCGAACGACGGCATGTACTGCGGGGCGCTCTTGGAGATGAGCCAGCCGTTGTTGCCGATGGGGATGAAGACGCCGATTTCCATGTCGCTCCTGAAGCTGCGGGGATTCGAAGAAGCGGTGGGGCAACGTTGCCCTGCTCGCTATGACTTCGAATGTATTCAGGGGTTATTGCCGGATCGGAGCTCATGGGTAACGGACTTGTTGCCCCGGTTAACGATCTTTGACGGACTGCGCACGCCCCACTTGGCCGATGGGGGCCGCACTCCCCCGCTGCACCCACTCCACGGCGAAGTTCCGGTGCACCGGAGCGCCCGCCGCGCCGTCGATCCGCGCGAGCAGCAGTTCGGCGGCAGCCGAGGCCATGTCCTCGAGCGGCTGGCGCACCGTCGTCAGGTCGAACATCGACCAACCCGACGCGTCGAGGTCGTTGTAGCCGACGATCGACACGTCGTCGGGCACGAGCAGGCCCAGGCGCTTGGTGGCGTCGAGGGTGCCGTAGGCCATGTAGTCCGTTGCGCAGAACACCGCCGTCGGCCGGTCCGGTCGGCTCAACAGCTCCATGCCGCCCTCGTAGCCGGTCTTCGCGTCCACCGCGCCGCGGTGCACGAGCGTCTCGTCCAGCGAGACGCCGTGCCTGTCGAGGCCTTCCCGGAAGCCGGCCTCGCGCAGCTTCACGCTCGGATTCTCCAGCGGGCCGGAGATCAGCCCGATGCGCCGGTGCCCCAACTCGATCAGGTGGTCGGCGACGAGCCGTCCCCCGCCGACGTTGTCCGACGTCACCCGGTCCACCCGCCCGGCCTGGCTGCCGTCGACGTCGCGGTTGAGGATCACCAGCGGGATCTTCCAGTCGATCATCTCCGACACGATGGGTGAGTCCAGCCGGGCCGAGATGAACACGACCCCGTCCACCAGCCCGCCCCGCAGCGCCAGGATGTCCTTCTCCAGCGACCCCTCGGTCCGGTCGCTCATCAGCAGCACCCGATAGTCGTGCTGCGCAAACCGGTCCTGCAGCGTGTTCACCAGCGTCGGATACGACGGATTCCGCAGATCACCACTGACCACCGCGATCGACGACGACCGCCGCGTGATCAGACTCCGCGCCGTGATGTGCGGGACGTACCCCATCTCCTTCGCCAGCGCCTGGATGCGCTCGCGGGTCTCCTCGATGACGCGCGGGTCGCCCCGGAGGGCACGGGACACCGTCGACTGCGATACGCCTGCGGCGCGCGCGACGTCGTAGCTGGTGACCGACTTGTTGCCCACGCACGGATTCTAGGTGCGCACCGTCCCTCCCGGAGCTCAGGCTTGTACTATTTCGCCACAGACTGCACCCATTGCGCCAGCCCACAGTGGGTGCAAGGGTGCCACGGCGGGTGCAAGGTTGCCATGAACCACTCGACTTTCGCTCCCCGGTGGACGACACGATTGACGGCTGGCCGCGCATAGGTTGTCCACTGTGAGCTCCGACGGTCTCGACCCACCCGACGTCGCTGATCGGGGGTGCAACTGCCACGGCGCCCAACCGTAACCCCGCGGCTCCGTAGCTGATGACCGAATCGTTTCTCACCGCAAAATTCAGGAGGGCGTGGAAGTCGCCCTCGTACCACCTACAGAACAATGGAGAGAATCGCCGCCCAAATATCCCGTGCGCACGCTGCAGCCATTCCTGGACGGCGCTGCGGGACAGTGACACCTCAGTCTTGAACCGGTCCCCAAAATCACGCCCTGATCAGCGCTATCGCGATACGCTCGCTACGGAGATCACTGCAATTTCGGCCGCTTCCGTGGAGGTGCCGTGGCATGACGAACGAGGCACATAGTGCAGCTCCGGGGTGGTATCCGAGCCCTGACGGCAGCATGCGCTACTGGGACGGCAGCCAGTGGTTGGATCTTCCCGCACCCCCTCAGCCGCACGCCGGACCACCACGCTGGAAGTCCCTGATACGGAAGCCGATCACGTGGGGTATCGCGGCCCTCCTCGCGGTTGTGGCAGTCGCGGGCATCGCCTGGAAGGTCTCCCACGATGCCGAGATCGAGGCTCAGGTTGCTGCGGCCGAGGCCGCGGCGTCGGCGGCAGCACAAAGGGAAGCCGATCGGATCGCGGCCGAGAAAGCAGAGGAGGAACGACGCGCAGAGGCAGAGCGCTCCATGCGAAGAGTAAGCGTCACCCAGATCGAAGCAAGTATCAAGCAGATGGCCGAGAAGCACGCCAATTCGTCGATCATCGATGGACCGATCCTCTCCGTGTCGTGTTCGCCGGTCGGAGGTGGCTCCATCGACGATCTCACCGAGATGACAACGATATTCGAGTGCTTCGCGGCAACGAAAGACAACGGCGATGGCACGATGAGCGGCTACAAATACCACGCGACCATGAACTGGAGCACCGGGAGTTTCACGTATGGGTTCGGAGCTCCCTGATCGCCACGCCGCTCCGGATGTCGGCGCATGTTCATTCCACGGAGAACAAGGCCCCCAGAGTCACCATCACCGTATCGGAGATCATGAGCGGAATTCTGCATTCATCGGCGTTCGGGTTCGCCGGGCATCCCTTCGCCACGAATTCGTCGTGCTGCGTGTACACATGCTGGAGCATTTCGCTCAAGCTCTCGTGATATGACGCATCCACGCTTCGCATCGCGGATCGCTCGAAGAACTCGATATACGCGCGCCGCTCATACATACACGCGACCGGATCCACATCCTCGCGACATGATGTCGAAGTCATTTGCTCGAACTGCTCCGCCATCGACGCCGCTTGACGTGTGGTTCGAGGGGCAGGCGGAGCCGTCGTCGCGCGCGCCGCGGAGGTGGAAACAGTCGTCGACTTGGGAAGGGCTGCCGCGCGATCCGGAGCAGGGTCACCACCGGTCGACGATCCGCATGCTCCGAGCACGGCCACAGCCACCGAGGCGACAACCGCGATGGGAATCCTCATCGACGAAGTGTCCCACTATCGCCAACGCTCTAGGCGCAGATCGAAGCGAAAACTACTGCAACGACCAGCGTTTCCGATCCTTTCGAGCCGACACCGGACTGATCCCGTCAAATCCGATGGCAATGCGACGCCGAAGATACTGCAACTACCAGCTCATGGCCCGGCATTCACCCGATCTTGGTCCACGTTCCGCAACCATTGGACTTGAAAGCCACGTCCGACGAACTGATGGTCACCACCGACGCCCCTGACACATTATCGTTGGTGATGATGTCGTCGAACTCTCCTGAAGTACCAGAAAGTCGCTCCCAATAGCAGTACGATCCGCCGGCGGTTCGATACGTCCCGGGGTTGATGTCGCGTCCGACGAGGTGCATGCCGTTGCCGAATGTGGATTTGGCTGCATCGGCTTCCCTCGGCAGCAACGCTGCCTCGCGCTTGTCGAGTTCCGCCGAACGTGAGTCTGCCGCCGCGTGCGCGTTGTCGGCGGCGCGCTGCGCGGTTGAGGCGGCCGCCGCCTGCTTTTTCGCGTCGTCGAGGGCTGCGGCGGCCTCCGCCTGTTCGGCCGCGAGTTGGGCGCGCTGATCGGAGACCGCCGCAGCGACGGAGGTGTCAATCATCGCCTGGTTCTCCTCGTCGGAGGGCGTACCGGCGACACCGATCCCCACGCCCACGGCGAGGGCGGCGACGATGCCGAGGATCCACGGCCAGCGCCGCGGCTTCCTAACCGGCCCGGGCTCTGACTCTGGCTCCGGTGCATACGGCGCGGCGGGCACAGACATGTTCTCGGTCATCGACAACGTCCTCGAGGGTGTGGCGGACCACCCCGACGCGGCACCGCAGTTGACCGGTGGAATACGACGGCTCAAGATCGTCTGGTCCGATGACTATGACGCCTTCCTCAGGAACCGTGCGGAACGCGTGAGCGCGGAACTGTCGAAGAGAATCATCGATCGGCCAGTTGATCGAGACGGGCAGCTCCCCCGCGAGGACGACCTGGACGAGGGCTCTCCGGAACGCATCATCTAATGGGACTCGGCCGACCCGTCGATCTTGGCCGGGCAACCTGACCCGACCGGTTTGCGACGCATCCTGACGCAAGGCGCAGCGGCACTGCCGCGAGGACGACCGCCCTCGCGGCTCCTCAACCGAGTCGATCGCTCAACTCCCGGTAGTCGGCACTGCCGGCCGATTGAGTTCCCCAGGTTGGCAAAGCCATTGATGGCGCCGCCCGATCGGTGGCTGACTATAGTCGCCACCGGTCGGGCGGCGTGTCATGGCCGACCGTGCACCGGGGTTCGTAACCCAGACCACGGGTCAACCACGGGTCATCCGACCGAGCCGGCGCCGGCGCGCGTTCCCGGGAGCGACAAGACCCGGGCATAGACTTCGAGATCCGCCGAGCTGCTCACTCGACGCATTCGTCACGCCATCCCGCAAGCGGTGAGCCCTTTACCGGCGTCGATGGCCACAACCGACTCGTCAAGACGATCGAGCGGACAGCATGCGGATTCCGGATGCCGGGTGAAAACCCCTCGCCGGATCCACTTTCACTGCACCCAGACCTGTTGTATTCAGGTCCCGATCAAATGACAGATTCCACACTGCTGGGCAATCGGCGCTCAGCCGACCGAGCGGAATCGCCCATAGCTCAACTCGAGCAACCGTCGGTCTGGTCGCTCCTCGCGAGACGTCGGGAGCACCATGAGCCGTTCGCCGTGCCGTTCCTTGAGACCGTGTTCGAGCATCGGCCCGTCAACTTCCTCGAGTAGATCTTGTCGGATCTCCACTACAAAATCCGGCGTGATTCCGAGGATCCGCGCATCGTAGGCCGCGTGATGGATCTTGCACAGTGCGAGCCCGTTGCTGACAGACGCAATTCCTTCCTCGTGGGAGTCGGGCACGATATGCGCCGCATCAAGCAGCTCACCGTGACCCAGAGCGCACACCGCACAATGGGTTTCGTATGCCCGCATGACCGTCGCCCGAAAGACCGGTTGGTGCAGGCGCCGTTTGGTCTCTGCCAGCACGTACCGTCGGAGCTGCGCCTCAGCCTGTGAATCGACATGGTGTAAGTCCCGGGCAAACTCGGTGGCAACAACGAATTGGTGCAGCGCAGGTTCTTCCGCCACCAGGTAGACCGGAAAGACTGGTTGAAACAGACCCGGCCCGACGCCGAAGAACCAAATCAACGGAGCCTGTTGATCCATGGCGGCTCGCAGACCACGATTGTCCATGTGGTCTGGATTCTCGCCCGTCCATTTGTAGCGGAGAAGTCCGTCCGGTCCCACCGCATCCTCGTAAGGGCGCTTCTCCCCATTTCGACGAAATACCGTGCTGATCGACAGGGCAGACGCCAGCTGGCGCGGCTTGCGGATGCCGCGCTGCGGGTCCATCAGCCGGAACATGGATCCGTCGATCTCGAAGTCGAGCAATTCCGCCTTCGAGATCGGGTAGAGGCCGTCGTGGGTTCGGACAGCCAGGAACCTCATCGCCTCGCGTCGGAGCCGGGTATCGAAGTCTTCGACGCCATCACGAATTGTCGCTGCGTCTGTCACTGTCCTCCTTCATGCACACGAATTGATCAAACACGTTCCGTGCCCGCTCCGGTTCGAGGAGACTCAGCAGGGGTTGGGTTCACCGATCTTGACCACCGAAAGCACCGCATCCCCTTCACCGACCGGCTCACCCACGCTCGGGGTCTGCCCGACCACGATCCAGTTCGAATCCAGCACCTGATTTCGACCCCGGCCGGTGGCGTCGACGCTGCGCGAATAGAACACACCGAGCTCCTGAATTAGGTTCTGTGCGTCCTGGAGATTCATGCAGACGACCGGCGGCATGGGCACAGTCGTCACGACCGGCTGTGCCGCTACGGTGCTGGTGGCAGCGGCAATCGGGGCCGGAGGAATGGTCGATGTAGGCGCAAGCGTGGAGGTCGTCGACGACGGCAAGACCGGTCGAGTAGTGGAGGACGTGGCGGGCTTCGCCGAAGTCGACGTGACAGTGGGGGCGGCCGACGGCTCCGACTCCGCCTCGGCTCCACATCCGGACAGCAGTGTCACGGCGCTGGCGGTCGCCAGGAGCACCCCGACGTTCCGCAAGTGCCTCTCGGCACCCACCCGAGCTGTCCTACGCAGACGCGAAGCGGTACTCAGCATGCAGTGTCTCCTTCAAAGGGCTGGTCGGTAGACGCGGTGACTACCGCGCTTCCCCCAAGGAATAGAAAGTTCTTTGGACACAAGGGAATCGGTCACGCACTTGCCTTCGTTACAGGCCCTGCGCAGGACTCTCCGATTCCTGGTCTCAAGTCCACACCCCACGCTGCGCCAGCACCCACCGCACCGGATCGAGGCATCGGAAGGGGGAGATCCCGCTGTGGTGCAGTCGGTCCCCGACCGGTGACTCTCCGAGCGCCGACACGGCGAAGAACCGGCTGTGCAGTGAGGCACCGGTGTGCGGCTGGTCGACGGCCATCACCATCGAGCGGGCTTCGAGTTTGTCGAGGAGGCTGCGGACTTCCTCATGCAGCAGTCTGCCATCGGATTCGTTGTAGGGCGCGTACTGCAGGCTCGGGTCACGGGAGAACGCGGCGCCGCGCTGTGACATGATCTCGCTCCAGTCGCTGCCGTCGACATGCTCGAGGGCCTGCAGGGCGTCGAACTTGGAGAGGACGATCGCAAGATTCGGTGTGCTGTCGCCGATGATGGACAACACGGTCCGCAGCACCGAGCGGGGGTCGCCGCCGACGCGTTCCTGAGCCGGGACCAGGTCGTGGAGCTGCTGCCGGACGGATTCGACCTTGAGCGGATCGAACATGAACACGACGCCGTCGGCCTGCGCGAAGAAGCGCAGGTGCGGGGCGTGCGCGTTGTCCGGGTTCTCGAGGTCCTCCCCTGCCACGTCCCGCAGCACCAGGTACTGTCGAATGCCGTTCCACAGGCCGAGGCTGAAGATCAGCGGCTCCCGCTGGTACGGGTTGCTCGTGTGGGCTGCGGGGGTGGATTCGAGGATGCCGCGTTCCTCGTACAGCGGCCTCTCGTAGAGCTCGCGGTAGGCCTGTTCGGTCTCGGAGGTCGCGGGCTCGACCACGCAGTTGAGCCGCTCGCCGAGCAACTGCAGGGTCTTGACGAGAACGGCGATGTACACGGTCTTGCCGGTGGCGCGGGCGCCGGCCATCGCGATGCAGGTGGTGTGGGCGCCGCGCCACCCGGTCGGTAGCCGATAGTGGCACGTCGGGCACACCTCGGCGACCGGGCCGCTGGCCTTGTCCTCAGCGTCGCTCACCGGCGGCGCCCAGTCGTCCCCGGACCCCGAGGGCCGCTGGAGCTCGACGACCTTGCCAGACCGCACGGGGCTGCCGTGGAAGACCGTCGCGACCTCGTCGACCTCGATCTCGTCCGGCGCGGTCGGGGCCCAGGCGTAACGGTCCGACGGGAGCACCGTGAAACAACGTGGGCATTTGGTCATCGCCGCGCACCTTCCGATTCCGGTGTCGCCGACAGTCCTGCCACGAGCGACGTCACCGTTGCGAACAATTTCTCCGGGCTGGAGAGCCAGTCGGAATCCGTGCCTGCCGTTTCGCAGGTGGGCGGCACGGCGGTGCCGAGGCCCGCCGCAGCCGAGGTGTCTGCACACAGGATCACGGGCCGCCGTCGCACACCCGGCACACCCGTGCCGGTGTGATCGGCGGGTAGTGCGTCGGTCACGGTGAATACCAGCGTGGGGGTGTTGTAACTCGACCGGTCGATCTCCGCGGAGCGGAACCCCACTCCCAGTGGCGCGGCGTCCAGTTGCGCCTGGACCTGGTCGGCGACGTGCCGCAGCTCGACGACGGGCAGCGACCTGGAGGATCGGCCGATCAGATTGACCTGCAATTCTTCTCGGATTCCGATCACCGCCGTGATACCGGTGAGCACGTCCACCGCCGCGCGAACACTGCCGTCCTCGATGAGCGGCAGCATCGACATCGTAGTATCGATATCCACCTCGACGCGCAGCCGGCGCGCCTCGGGCAGCCGGTCCACGCCGAGGGCGCCGCGTGCCGCGGACCGCGCGCGGGCGCCGAGATCGCTGAGCGGGACGTCGACCACCGTCTTGCGGGCCGTGACCGCGAGACGCTCCCCCGCGGGGGCGATCGTCGCAAGCTCGACGTGGTGAAGACCCGACACGTCCAGCGGTGTCAGCTCGGCCCGATCCGGGTCGGCGCTGCGGCTACTGTCCACCCCGATGGTGGCCTGCAGCACGGTTCCCTGGGGAAACACCACTGCGCCGCCCCCGGGGCGAGCGGCCACGACGATCTCGTGGGTGACTCGGGGCAGCACAAGGAAGCCGGGCTTCGGGTAGAGCGCGGACGCCTCCGGGGCGCCCTCAGGCGTCATCGCCTGCACCTGAACCGTCACGGTGGTCGCATCGACCGTCACGGCCAGCGGCTGGTGCGGCAGGTCCACCACCCCTGCCCCGTCGAGCACATATCCGGGCATCAGTCTTGTCCTCCCCGTGTCCACGCACTGCACATCTGCACTGTCCTCACACCCGCCTCGGCGTCGCCCGGCCCGGCGACGATCGATCCGCGTCGGCTCGGCGCTCGTCGAGCCACCTCCGGACGAACCCGGCGTACACGTCGCACGCGTAGGCGACGTCGCGGTGTCCCCGCAGATGTAGCTCCTCGCGGATCGCGTCCATCAGACCGTGCACCCCCAGCGGGCCGCGGTAGTCCGGCCGTTTCATCACCGTCGACGCCACCTCGTCCAGAAGGGAACGCCGCACACCACCCGATCCGACCTCGAACCGTGCCAGAACGTCGCGCTGATCCAGCACGGACCGCACCCGCGGCGCCGACGGAGACGTGAACACCGCGTGTGCCATCAGCCAATAGGCGTCGAGCGCACCGGATTCCACCAGGGAGGCCAGCGCATCGACGACGAACCGTGCGTCCTCGTCCACCGCTCGGACGAGCGCCTCCCGGTGCCGGGCCGGAAGGTCCGGCACCGGGAGGCCCGATTGGGGTGGGGTCTGCCCCCGCAGCGCGACAGTGAAGATCGCGAGCCGGGCGAGCAGATCCGTGGGAAGGTCCGCTTCGTAGCCTTCCGCGTAGTCCTCCAGGACGGGTAACACATGCACGTCGAGTGCCCGGCGCAGTGCCGGTCCGCTGATCGCAGCCCAGCGCTCCTCGTTCCGGATCAGCGCCCACGACACCGCGAGGTCGTCCAGGTACGGATCGGCCGCCCACCTCGACGCTTCCTCGCGAGCGCCGGGCTCGGCCAGATGGCGGACGAGCGTCTCGAGCTCCGGTCCCCACGGTTCGCGGACGACCACGTCCTGCAGGAAACGGGGCGCAACGGCCTCGGGAAACGCGCCGACGAGTCGGCACCATTGCTCCGCCGTCCAGCCGTGCCCGGCGACCAGCGCCGGAACATCGCTCGGCGCCCAGCCGCCCTCCCGCGCTTCGTGGAGTGCCCTCCACAACGCGACCGGCACCAGCTCGCTCCGTATTCGTGCTCGATCGAATTCTTGTTCCGTGAGGGCGAAGACGCCGTCGGCGATCAGCACACATTCGGGCTCGGTGATGCGCTGCGGGTCGGAGGCGAGCTCGTCGAGGTCTGGTACGTCCAACAGTCCGTCGACGAGCCATTCGAGTACGGGAGGTGCAAGCCGGGAGCCGAGCGGGCGCCCGGCGAACACGGGATGGGCGGTCAGAGCGGGCTGCAGAAATCTCACGCGCGTCGACGCAGAGACCGGCCCGAGTTCCGCGACGAACGCGGCTCCGTCGACCCGATCGCACAGGGTCGGGATCACCGCCCGCTCGAGCACCTCGAAGGCCACGTCGACGCCGCGATCGCGGAGGAGGTCGGCACGCACGAGCAGGTCGATCGTCTTGAGGGCGTCGAACGCGACATCGCGCAGATTTCCGCCGCCTCGTGCGCGCAAGCGCAGATCGCCAAGTATCGCATCGGCCTCGGCCTGCAGGTCCTCGGTTCGAGCACACGACTCGACGACAGCGAACTGCTCGGGTCCCGCCCGACGTACCCAGTGGCCGTCACCGAGCGCGCGGAAGGCGAACACGGTGCCGGCGAGCTGCCGGACCGCGGGCGTGACGGCGTTGTCAACCTGCCAGCGGGCGAGTGCTTCCTCCGCCTGCTGTGTGGTCGCACCCAGTCGCTCGTCCACGATTCCGACGATCACGTGCGCGAGATCGGGTGCGGTGGCGGCCTCCATCGGGGACTCCGCGAGTACGACCGAGGCGGCCTCGTCCAGTGCGTCGTGCAGGCCGGGGTCGGCGACGACGGCCATCGCCAGCGGCCACGCCTCGGTCAGGTCGCGATCACCCACACCGGCCGCGATCGCGTCCTGACGCGCGAGCGCTCGATGCGCGGTCTCGACGTCGAGCAGAACCGTCTGCGCGAGCACCGACCAGTACGTCACCGGAACGAGATCGCCGTTCGCGACGGAGTGCGGCTCACCGTCGAGCTCCCCCAGTTCGGGAGTCTCGTTCTCGCCGAAGACAGTGCAGCCGGGACTGTCTCCGGGCAGGTCCGAAAGCGGAACGGTCACCAGGTTCGCGCCGCCTGCCACGGCGTCGTCGACGGAGTGCAGACGGTCGAAAGTGGACCACCCGAAGCGGCGGGCGGTGCCCGGCGACATGAAGTGCGAGACGGCCCCGATCCAGAGCGCGGCGGTGTCGGGATCCTTGCATCCGAGCACCACCGCCGGGCCGCCGCGCAGGGACCGCGCCACCGCGTCGAGGAGGACGCTGAAGACACCGATCCGCCAGGTTCCCGGATCGAGCAGGAATCCGAGTGCGGCGTCGCGATCGACGATCCCCCCGGGTCCGGGTGCCGTGGCCGGCAGGGCTGCCTTGGCGACCTCGTCGGCGCCGTACGGGACCAGCCAGTCCGTGGACCGCCAGCACTCGATCGGACGCACCCCGTCGCCGGGCTCCGCACCGCGTTCGAGCACGGCGTGGGCGAAGACATTCCCGGGGCGGCCGGAGGCGTCCGAGCCGGCGGGCACGGTGTGCCAATAGCATCCGGCCGCGTCACGGAGGCGGGCGTACATGAGCCGCCGCGGCCGGCGGGCGATGTCCTCGACGGTCGGAAATCGGGGCATCGGCTGCGGGGAATCGAACCGGGATACGACTCCCGCGCGGAGCAGTTCCTGTTCGTCGGCGTCGAGGTCGCCGGACACCTCCTTGACCTGCCAGCCGCCGCCGGATCCGGTGCCGGGCCGGTCGAACGAGGTGTAGCTGAGCTGACCGAACCGTGGCGATTCGGTCTTGTGCCTCCGAGCGGTCATCGCGCGTCTTCGCGCGGCACGTCGTCACCGATGAGGTGATCGCCGATGAGATCGAGCCGGATGTGTTCGATCGGTGGATCGATCAGCGCGATGGTGCGGCTCTGCTCGGGCCGCACGTCGGCGAAGACCCGCACGTACCCGGTCAGGTCCGACACGTCGACGGTCCACGGCTGGCTCCATTCGCGATGCAGGCCGCGCGGATGGAAGCTCCGGGCGCCGGGCTGGGTTCGCTCGTCCCCACGGACCTCCAGCGGCCGGCCGTCCCGAGCGCTGAGCGGCAGCCGGGTCTGGTTGTGCACCACGACGAACGGTGGGGCCGTCGGGAGTTCGACCTGTGAGGCGAGGCGCACGGCGAGCGCGACGCCACCGCCGGCGGTCCGGCGAGTCTCGGTCGTGTACTCGATCCGCAACAGACCCGGGTAGTCGACGGTGGCGGGGATGCCCGCGATACGCTCGCCGGCCGTGTAGGCGACGGCGACCACGTGGACGGCACATCCCTGCTCGGGCAGCGGGTTCGACAGGTGCAGGCCGCCGTCGCGTTCGTACGCCGCTCGGGAGATCTCCGCGAAGGGGCGCTGTTCGATCGCATGCTCGGCCGGAACCTGTGGCGAGCTCACGTACACCGACACCGATGCCGCGCCCTCCGGCCACGGGAAGGTGAGCACCTGCTCGGTACAGCGCTCGACGATCCGCACTTCTCGCGGCGCGGGCAGCGGCCTGGTCGCGATGACCGTGCACCCTACCTGCACGTCTCCGTCGAGGACGGTGACGGGCGTGAAGTAGGCCCGTACCCAGCCGCGCGGCCAGGAGACGTTGCTCATCCGGTGTTCGCCGTCGCCTCCGACGGTCACCGGATGGACCAGTCGTGCGGAGGTCGGCAGCCCACCGGAGACGTCGAGTGCGCCCGCCGCGAGCAGCGTCCGGTCGATGCCCGGCCGCGGCGCGGTCTCCGTTCGATACATCACCACGGTGCCGATGTCCGGTGGGGTCCAGCCGAGGTCGAAGTGCAGGTCGTCGCTGTCGCCGTGGGTGGCGACGTGCAGGTCGGTGACGGGCTCGAGCACCGCGGACACGAGGACTTCCGCCTGTGCTGCCGGGGAGAGTCTGGTGTGCCCGTCGACGTCGACTTCGCAGATCGCGCGGTAGAGGTAGCGATGCCCCCGTTGGGGGTCGCGGTCGACGAATCCGCCGAGATTGGGTTGGTCGGCCAGGATGCGGTGCCGTGGGTCGTTGGTCACGGGGGTTCGGCCGTCGAGCGGGATGCGCAGTACCCGCACGCGGGTGACCCCCGGCCACACCGACCACTGGCCGATCACGGCGCCATCGTCCTCGACGACCACGAAGTCGGCGACCGGACTGAGGACATGTCCCTCGGCGATGAGCACGGGCTGGCGCCGCACCGCGTCGTGCTGGTCGCGTCCGGCGTGCGCCCACACCTGGAGGTGCCGCACCGCGGCGGCCGGAGCTGCGGTGTCCACGAGGAGGGTTCCGCGGGTGACGCCGACCAGTCGCCCGGCCTCCGGCTTGTAGGGACGGTGCGTCTCACCGGCGACGACGCGGTACAGCACCGTCTGTCCGGACCGCTCCGGCAGCGGGGACCATTCGAGCAGGTGCCCGCCGCCCGGTTCGGCCGTGATGGTGATCGCCCCGACCTCCTGATCGGACTCCCCGTGCAGGAACTCGCAGAAGTCCTCGGTGCGCAGGTCGACCAGGTGCTCGCTTCCGGGAACCGGCGCCGGCGGAACCGGCGGTTCGGGCGCCGGCGCCTCCGCCGTCGGCGACGCCTCGGTGACGAACTCACCGGGCTGGGCCGACGTCACCACGTGGACGATTCCGTCGACCAGTGGTTTCGCCTGGCGTGGCAGCATCGGTTCGATCTCCTCGGCAGTGCGCCGATCGGACCGGATGATCTGCTGCAGATGCGTGTCCTTGAGCAGGCCGGGACGAAGACGGCCGTCGTCGATCTGCTGTTGCCGCCACAGCTGCAGAGCCTCGAAGACAACGTCGGGCATTGTTCCACTCGCTCTCAGAAGTTGATGCCGTCGGCGACGGGCGCAACGAACGGCGCAGGGGCCGGACGGTCCGCACGGTCGTGCGTCGGTTCGGCCGGTCGCAGCTCGAGGTCGGGCACCTGCGGAATGTCGACCGGTGCTGCGGGGTGACCGTCCGACGGCATGGTCCGCAGATCCTCCGCGGCGATTCCTTCCGTGTACTGGGTGGTGACCGCGACAAGCCCGCAGCCGGCGGGGGTACGTGTCGACGCCGTCTCCGCGACGGTGGTGAGGCCGCGCATCGCCGCGGTATCGGTGAAGACGGCAGGGTCGAAGAACCCCTCGGCCGCGGGTTGTCCGACGCCGGCCAGGAACTCGTCGATGCCGTAGCGACGCACGGCCCCGTCGGCGCGATGTTCGATGGTGGCGAGCAGCTCGCGTGCCAAGTCGCCACGCGGCCCGGACAGCTCGCCGAGTGCCCGCTCCCACATCAGTGCCGCACCGCTCGCCTGACGTTCGCCGCGGTGGAATCGAAGGGACCACTCGTCGAGCGGAGAGCCGGACCCGGCTCCAGCCTTCGCGGCGAGCAGGGTGGGGTCGCGATCGATGTCGAGTCCTGCGGCACCGAGTGAGGAACCTGCGGAACCCACGACGGCGTCCCACGCTTCGGTCAGCCACCCGACACCGAACATGTCCTGCCGCAGCGCGTCTGCGACTCGCTCGACCTGGGCGGGCTCGGGGCTACCGATGCCGACGGCGCTGTGCCGGGGCATCCCCCATTCGATGCTGCGGCCGACTGCATGGGTGTGGTCGGTGACGCCGAGCGGCTTCGCCAGGAACGCTCCGAGTGCGCGATTCCACGACAGGAACTGCCGATACGCGGCAGTGAGGTTCTCGATCTCTCGGAGGGCGGACCTGAGATTCCTCCGGTCTGCTGCGGCCGCCGCCGACGCCGCCTCGCGTTCGACGAGAAGCTGCTCGAGGTACTGCTGCGTGCGTTGGCAGATCCAGGCCACGACGCCCGCCCAGACGAGCACGCACACTGCGATGACGGGCCCGCCGGTCCACCACGAGATCAGCTCCTGCCAGGCCAGCACGCCCGCGACGATCGCGGCGGCGAGGAAACCGAGCGTGGCGATGCGCACCTGGCGGAACATGCGCGCCTGCTGATCGGCGCTCGCTTCGGCCAGATCGCGGGGCGCTTCGGCGGCGTTGAGCCGCTCGAGCGACATGCCTGCCTCGGTGATACCGGCCGACAACCCGTCGGCGAGGATCGATCCGAAGGTGACCGCGAAGCTTCGGCGGATGCGGCCCACCCAGCCCGCCAGCGCGGCGCTCGTTCTCCGCGCGTCGAGCCCGATCGTCGGATCCTGTTCCAGCTCCCGCAGCCTTGCCTGGAAGTCCCTGATGCCGAGGAGGTCCGGGGCTTCGGCGGCGTGGACGTTCAGCGTCGCCGAGACGACGCCGGGGATGTCGGTGAACTCGTCGTCCGGTCCCGGCACAATGTCCGACGCCGAACGCAACACGGCTCGGTGGGCGCCGACCTGGATGGTCGGCAGACCCGGTGACCGTTCGGCGGCGTCGGCGAGCGTGAGGGCGGCGCGAGCATAGTCCCGCCACAGCGAGGAGAGGTCGGGCGCCGCGGACTGTGGCGTGTTCGTCGCTCCGTCGAGAGCTGCGCCGATCTGCCGTGACGCCGCCTCGTACTCGGACCATCCGACCCTGCGGCCGTCCGCGTCGACACCGCGGACCACCACACGCCTGGCGCCCTGCGCCGACCCGAACAGCGTGGACTGTGCCGCCGAAGCGACCGCGGCCGAGGCGCGGTGACCGACCCGGGCGGCCCACTGCGCCGGGGCGTTGCGCAGCACTGCGACGAGGAACGAGAAGAACATCGTCAGGGCGTCGGTGAATTTCACCAGGCGCGGAGCGTCGGCCGGGGGTGCGCTCACGCGCTCGCCCTGGAGCAGGTGCCGGTGCTTGACCCACAGTGCCTGGGCCATCGTTCGCGTGGCAGCCGGAACGTCGTCGGCGTACACGACGGCAGTGCCAGCGTCGCGGGGCAACGGCAGCTGCCCGCCGAAGTCGAGCAGGTGCGTGCGCAGCTCGTGCTCGGCACGCGAGGTGTCGAGTCGGCGGTAGAACGACCGCACCACCCGCAGCGTGCTTCCCGGCAGGACCGGCTGCTCGTCGAACGGAGCATGCTCCGCATCCGTCCACAGACCCACGATTCCGGCGATCACCGGGGCTGCGTGGCGGCCGACATCGACCGGATCGGTGGTTTCGGTGAGGGACTCGTGGCCCATTCCCGGACCCCGCGAATCCTCCGGTGCGACAAGCAGGTTGTGCCAACCGGCGAGCGCGACCGCGACGGAGTCGGAAGGGGTGTCGCCGGGACGACGCAGCACCGTCCGCAGTCGAACGAGGCGGGCTCCGCCCGAGTTCGACGACAGGAGGTCGGCGAGCGCCCTTTCCGACTCGACCCGAACGGGATCGGTGCCGCGTGCTCCCGGCACGATCACGCACAGTCGCACCACATCGACGCGACGCGACGCGAGCACATCCTGCAGCACCACCGTTGTGTCCGCACCACAGGCGGTTTCGACGGCTGGGATGCGGGCACCACCCGGCGTGACGCCGGCGTCGTCGACCCACACGAACGGTGCGACCAAGCCCGCCGTGGACAGGTCGCGGAGGACGTCACGCACCCCGAGCGCCGGCCCGGTGGAGGCAAGGAACACCGTGAGAACGCTCTTCACCGAATCGGCCATGTCAGAACTGACCCGCGTCGGGAATCACGAACGCGTGCGATGCCGACGTTGCGGACGCCGCCGGCTCGTGCACCGGCCGGTCCGGCTGCTCGGCGCGGTGCCTGCACTCCTCGATCAGGTTCAGCAGCTCACCGGTCGCCCAGTACACGTCCGGCGCGATGTCCCGGAATATCGGAGTATGGGACGCAGTGACGCGATCGGTGATCGCCGAGAAGGTCCCGCCACCGGGTGCCGCGTCCTCCCCTGCTGCCATGTAGTGCAGCCCGGTGAACTCCCGCACCCGGCCGAGCCATGTCGCAGCGTTCTCGGCGCGAGCGTCGATCGAGACGTCCGGGCCGGTGTCGGTGACCTGGGACTGCCATCCCGTGCCGGTCTCGCCGGTCCGCAGCCACTGCGTGAGGATCGACTTGGCGGACACCTCGAGGATGCCGCCGGCCGGCTTCTCCGGGGAGGCGTCGTAGATCGCGCGCAGCGTCCGGTAGGGAAGCATCGACTGCATGACCGGCGACTCGTGCGACCGCGCCATCGCCAGCAGGACCGATTCGAGCACCGCGGGCAGCCAGTCGTTGTGGGCGAGGAACCGTGACGGCGGGGTCAGCAATGGATGGGGAAAGTCGACCCACGCCGCGGAGGTGGCATCCCACACCCGCACCGGCTCGTCGTACGGTTCCGAAGGAAGGCGCAGGCGGCCGACCACGAGGCCGAGGAACCAGCCGGCGGTCAGCGCTCGCCGCTCGCTGTAGTGCATCGGCAGCGAGGCGGCCAACGGCCGGGAGCGACGCCACTGCCAGAACGACTCCTGCTGCGTCGGAGTCGAATCCGCCCACTGCTTGGCCGCGGGGGTGAGCACGGAGTCGTAGGCGAGCGGCGAGTAGTTCGGGTAGGAGCCGAAGATGTCGATGCGAGTCAACCGGTCTTCCTCGGTCAGCAGGCGCACGAACTCCGATCGGGTCTCGTGGTCGATCATCGGGTTCTTCTGCAGTACCTGCTCGAGGGAATCCGCGACGGGCAGGTTGAGGAACGGCACCGAGGTGAACTTGTACCGGTACTCGACCTGCTGCCCCGGATGCAGCGCCTCGAGCGCCTGCTGATTGACGCTGGCGAGTGGTCGCGCCAGCGACAGCGCTTCGGCGAACTTCGCCTGCAGTCGCTCACGCCGCTCCTCGAGCGCGTACTCGGGAACGGTCGGATCCTCGATGTACTCCCGCAGCGACACGCGACAGAAGCGGTCGAAGGACTCCCCGGTGCGGCCGACGAACTGCCGAGCGCGCGCGAGCAGTTCCGCAGGTCGAAGGTGCAGGTCATACCGTGCGGCCGAGGGAATGAGCGCTTCGCGGGTTCCCGGATCGTACGGGAACGCGCGGGTCCGCCACGCCGATGTCCGCTCGAGGACGGGATGCTCCTCCCCCGGCGACTTGCTGCCGTCGATCGTCTGCCACAGACCGGTGACGACCCCGACGACGGCCCGTTTGACCGACTCCTCGAACGGCGGCGTGCCGAGACCGCTGGACGCGACCGCGAGCGGCAGGTCGCTGCGGTACTGCACCATGAAGTCGGCCGACGGGGTGAGCATCACCTCGTTGTTCGCTTCCGCGAACCGCTTGGGTACCCGATCGGCCTTGTCCGCGGGCCACGCACCGTACTGGTCGGTGGACAGGCGCGCCAGGCCGACGTCGCTCGCCGGCTTGCTGCGTGCCCGCCGCATCGACGTCTGCGCGTCGTTCAGCGCCTCGAGCAGGGGCTGCAGAATCTCCGGTACCAGCGCGGCCGCGACCTCGGCCACCTTCCCGGACAGCGAGGCGTACAGCTGGCGATAGACGTTCTGGCTGCAGCTCGCGAGCACACGGTCGACGATGTCGGCGTCGCTCTCGATGGTTCCCTTGAGTGCGGACAGCGCCTGAGCGGTGTCGGCCGACTGCGCCGTGATGTCGGTCGGCGCCTGTTTCGCGAGGTCCTCCGCCCCGACCCGCACCTGGTCTTTGATGTGGCTGGTCAGCCGGTTCACGAGCGCGGTGGCGTACGGCAGGCCGAGGTCGGCGATCGCCTTCGCCACCGTGCGCTCGATGTTGTCGGCGAGAGCGCGGTGCCACTGGTACGCATGGACAAGCGCGTGCACTTCGGCGGACGCCGTGAGCGCCTGACGACGGGCACCGAGCACCCGCTGGATCTCGGGAACCCACTGGCTCGCGTTCAGACCGCTGCCGGACGGAAGGTAGCCACGCAGCTCGGACTCGGTGACCTGACGGGCCATCCGCAGGCCGTCGCCCTGGGGCAGCACCACACCGGTCAGCCACGCACTGATGCCGACCTGCGCGCCCCGCGGATCCGCCTGAACGACAGGCAAACCCATCGTGGTGAGCAGGGTCTGCCACTGGCTGTCGAGGATGGAGTTGACCTGATCGTCGTCGGACGCGGCATTGCCGGGGTTGCGGTGCCCGTCGAGGAGCCGGTCCACGGTGCTACGGGCAAGCCGCTGCGCCGAGTATTCGGCGTATCGGTCGCGGCCCATGCTCAAGCTCGAGAACCCGTATGTGCCCCACGGCAGGTTGTCCCACTGTCCGCCCCAGCCGATGTTGTCGCGCTGGCCGGACAGGCCCGCACCGTTGGTGAGGTCGTACTGCACGAACTGGCGCGTCGCAGCGCCGCTCATCATCATGCCCGCCAGACCACGAGCGAGGCCGCGATAGATCGCCTTCTGTGAACCGTCGCCAAACGGCGCGCCCTCGACGCCGACACGGCGGCCCACAGGGAACACCCGGGCGAACGGCACCTTCTCGCCGGCGCCGTTCTGCTGGCCGAGCGCGCGCAGGATCTCGACGTCGTGCTCGCGCGCGGACCCGAGCTGGCTCGCAACGATTTCGCCGAGCATCGCGAGGGCGTTGGCGCGCACGCCGGTGGTGGCGCTGCGGCCGAGGCCGTCGAAGATGTCCGGGGCGACCATGAACACACCCATCAGCCGCGGATCGAGCTTGGGGATGAGCGTCAGCAGGCGGCACACATCCAAGGCCATCGACGCGCCGGCGCCACCAGCCATCGACGAGACGACCAGCACGATCGGGGACTCCTCCTGCTCGAAGCTGCCCCCGCCGGGGACGTTCAGCGCGCCCATCTCGGTGGCGGTCTGCACGGTGAACAGCTGGTCCCAGGCGTACTGCAGGGTCTCGCGAATACCGCCGGCCTTGCTCAGCGTGATCATGCGGCCGAGGGCGCGGTACTGGCCAGCGCCGGACCCGATGGGCACCGTGACAGCGGAGGGATCCCGCGGGGCCCAGGTGGCGATCTCGTCGAGGCTGCCGCGGGCGGCGAGCTGGTTGCTCAGCGCGTTGTCGAGCACTCCGTACGAGTCGCCCTGGGGGCCGCTGCCGAAGTAGTAGCCGCCCTGGTCGCGAACATTGCCGAGCCCGTCCGGCCCCGCCTCCGGCGCAGTGGGCACATCGATGCTCACGAACTGCCACCCACCCGGGATCCGGTCCACTCCCGCCGCGGCGAGATCGGACCGGAGCTGGTCCATCATGTACGCGAGCGTGACGGCACCCGAACCACCGCATCCGACTACGAGAAACCGCCTCATACCGGTCCTTCCACATCGAGAGAGAGCAAAGCTGGATTCCGACCGTCAAGCGCCGGGCGGACGGAACGGGTCGAAAGGCTGAGCGGCCGGCGCGGCGGACGAGCTCGAACCCCTGTGCGGCGCGGCACCGAATCCAGAACTGCCGCCGAACGCCGGTGGCGCACCGAATGTCGGTGCGGGCGGAGCGGTGGGTGCGCCGAACGGATCGAAGGACGACTGCGGTGCGGGTCGCCCGTCAGGCGCACCGGTGCCCGGCGTCGCCGTGTCGTCGGATCCGACACGCTCACGCAGTCTCGCGAAGGCGCCCGGTGCGCGCCGGTTCAGATCCTCGATCAACCGGACCGGGTTCGAACCTGCGCCGACGAGCAGGAGCAGCGACGCGTGGTCGGCGGGTCCGGCCGGATCGTGGAGGATCACCCAGTTGTTGTGCACCGCCAGCGGCAGCCTGGCCTCACCTGTGCGCGGGTCATGGTCGGGCTTCGCACCGGAGGAGCCGAGCAGGCCACCGGCCTTGACACGGACGTACCCCGTGCCGACCGGGGAGAGCCCGGTCTTCGCCTCGAGCTTGACGCCGTCTGCCGTCAGCAGTCGCGCAGGCTTGTCCAGGTTCCGAACGATTTCGGTGAGGTCACCGTCGCGCAGCGTGAAGGGTACTCCGTCCCGCAGAACGGCGCCGTCGGCGATCGTCACGGAGAAGCGCTGGGCCTTCAGGGTTTCGGCAGGAATGCGCGAGGCTCGCCACTTGAGCACATACAGCAGAGCCAGCGGGATCGCGATGCCCAGGAACAGCGTGAGAAGGAAGGCCAGCAGGAACCGGCCACTGTCGAGCGGTTTCTGCAGCTCGGCGGTGAACGGCACATCGACCGGCATCGCGCGGTCGAGCTCCCCGGCGGGGGCCATCATCATCCGCACGGAACCGTTGAGGGAGCCGTTGCCGGCCTCGGGCACGTCGAGTTCGACCGTCAGTGCGCCCTGTGCGCCCTCCTCGACGGCCAGGCACCGCTCCGCCGAAGTCGCTGCGGGGTTCACCAACGCCACGTCACCGACGCCGTCCGGCACGGCATCGATGCGGATCGGTTCCGCCGAATCGAGCCACACGCAGCCGGGACCGCCGACCGGGATCTCCACCGGGAACCGACCGGATCCCTCGACAGTGCCGAAGTCGATCCGGTTCGGCAGCGTCGGATAGCCGACCGGGGGCGCCACCGTCAGCGGCACGTCGACGTATTGGGGCGCCAGTTGAGTACCGGGCGCGATGACCGTCCCCGAAGCCGTCCGGGCGTCGGCGGTGGTCACCTCGAGAGCGAGGCGCAGCGTCGCCTCACCCGGTGGCACCGACGTGAGATCCAGCTCGATCGGCTCGTCGATCCCGTTCTTCGGGATCCTCGACGCCAGCTCGTGCGCAACCCGAGCCGAGTCGACGAGCGACACCGACAAGTACGCGCTTCCGAGCAGGTCGGAGGGGTCGATCTCCCGACGGTCGGAGTCGACGATGCCGAGCTGTATCGCAGATGTCTTCTCGCCGCTGTGGATGGCGGTCACATCCTGTCCGAGCCACGCCGGGAACAGGTTGCCCGAGATATGGATGTTGGACTTGGAGCGCGCCGCGGGATCGGAGCCATCGGGGTCGACGAACACGAGAGCCCACATGCCCTGCCATTGCCCCGGGTTCGCCAACGCCGGCTGGCGCATCGTGAACGACACCGACCGCGCCGACAACCAGCGGTAGTCGACGCCGACTCCGTCGACGTTCAGGCTGCGCGGGGCGTTGTCGCGCGGCATCGCAAGTTCGGCCCCGTCGGGCGACACCAGTGTGGGTACGAGCCCGTCCGCGTCCGCGAAGCCCAGGACTGTCACCGAACCGATAGAGTTGTCGAGGACGAAGCGGTGCTGCGCTTCCTCGCACACCTGACCCACACATACGCCCGTCTCGTTCTCGAGCGGCGCCTGGCCCGGACTGCTGAACGCGTCGAACGCGAAGAGCAGGTCGTCGATGTTCTGGGCGAGGTAGAAGTCGCCGGGTCGGGGCGAGGTCCGGTTCCCGCACGCCTGCCCGGCGGCGGGTTCTCCGGTGGCGATGGACCGCATCAGATCGAAGTCCCCGGCCTGCGCCGTACCGGCCGCGAGCCCCACCGCGAAGGTGACGATTCCCGACGACCGCAACTGGTCCGCGATACCTGCGGGCCGGCAGATCGACTCGCTAGCGGCCGCAATGATCTGCTGAACACCTGCGTCGGTGCCGAGCGATACTCCTGGGGCGTACGGCTTCTCCGCGTCCCGCGTCGTGAAGTCGAGCTTGCCGTCGGAGAACCAGGCGACGGCCTGGCATCTGTTCGCGGCTGTGGACGAGCGGTCGGCGAGAGCGCCGCGGGCACCGTCGAGAGCGGCCCAGTAGTCGGTGTCGACACCGTTCGTCCGGGATCGGAACCTGTCGACCTCGTCCTGCAAGGCAGGCAGGGACCCACCGTCGAGGCGGGTCCACGGCGCGTGCACGGTGAAGTCATCGGAGAAGCCGGCGACCGAAACGTCGAGCGCGACCCCGGCGGAGCCGCCGAAGGAGCTGAGCTGTTCGAGCAGGTAGTTGGCCGCGGAGACCCGCGCCGCCTCGGGGTCCGAGACCTGCAGACTGCCGGATTCGTCGATCATCAACAGCAGATCGCCCTCGCGCTGGGAGGCGAGACACCCGCCGAAGTCCCCCACCGCCGACTGCTGCGGCGCAGCCGACGCGGCCGGTGCCGCCACCACCAGAGAGCCGAGCAGCACTGCCGCGAGCGCGGCCACCTTCTTCACAGTCGACCCGCCCATTCCGCGATCTGCCATGCCCCGAGCGCGATGCCCACGAATCCGAGCACAACGACGGTCCAATACGTCCCCTGCACAGCCTTCGAGCCCGCGTAGACCGGCCGCGCCCGCTGCTGCATGTCGGCGACCGTGTGCTGGGCAAGCAGGTAGAACGCGGCAGGACCGGCCAGCAGCCACCCGATGAAGGCGAACACTGTGGAGCCACCCGACAGGGTAAGTGCGACGGCGGTGAGCCCCAGCAGCGCTACCACGCCGCCGCCGATCAGCCATGCGCGCGGCGGCCTACCTTGCGAAATGGCCGTCACGACCGGCCGCTGCTCGACAGCGAACGCGTCGGCAGGCGCCCCGCCGAACCCGGGCGTCGACCCGCCGGGCCCCGCGAACGGGGCGGCCACGCTTCCGAACGGCTCGGGGGGTGGCCATGGCGACTGGGATCCACCCGACCACGGATTGTCTGCGTCGTCCCGCGAGCTCGAGTACTCGCTGAAGTCGAACGGGTTGGTCGAGGAAGACACGTGCTTCTTTCAGGGTCGGGCAGGGCGGGCCCGAAGCGAGCTTCCCCTGGTAGTCGTCAACAACTTCAAACTTCAATCGCTGGCGATGAGCGATTGTTACACCTTCCGAATTGGAACTTTTGCGGCCCTACCGGGTTACAGATACTCGCGCGGTCGCGAACCCTCTGCCGCACTCGCAGACCTGGGTGCTACAACTTGTTCTGCCTGGAGCCGTGAGGAGATGCATGACCGTCGACGATGAGCAGTTCAAGTACAGCGGTCTGCGCTTCACTCGGTTACGGTTTGACTCCCAGGTCTCGGCGGGCAATCCACGACGTGGCGTATATGTCCTCACATTCGCCGACGGATATCGATACGTCGGTCAAACGATCGATATCGTCGCGCGTCTCGCTGCGCACCGTCGCCGATGGTTCGATATCACCGACGTGGCGTTCAGCCCTGTGCCAAAGGCGAAGCAGCTCGATCCGATCGAACGGCATTTGATCAAGTCCGTGGGACGAACCCACAGCCTGCGCAATATCGCTCTGACCTCGACCCCGTTCCCTAGTCCCACCCTCAGCGCCCTCGTCGATCCGCGAGAGCTCACCGATTGGTTCGCTGTACCTGTGGACGAGTCCATGTTCGATCGCGTCGAAGATTCCGCCATGCGGGCATCGAGCCTTCACAAGTACCGAGAACTTGCGAGTCATCCGGAGTTCCCCGAGGTCGCCAGGCTACTGGCTATGTTCGTGGAGTCGTGCCTTCCCGCACCTCGCCGAACCGAGCGTCGAGTTTGGGCGTTGAGCTCGATGCCTTCGACCGGCAGGACGGCATCGTCACGCCGATTGACGACACTTTCGGTCGGCCCCATCGAAGCACTCGTCATTTCCGACAATGGGCGCGCCAACGCCGATGTTGTGCGCGGGTTCCTCAACGTGGCACCGCCCGTGGGGAAGGCCCGGATGACGTTCGCCGGGCTCGTTCTCCGGCGTGGAATCAGCTCGCGCCGAGAATACGGCTACACCTCCATCGGACCCGTCAGACGAGTTTCCTTCGATTCGCTTTCTGGTCTCGAGAAACTGCTGTCCGATCCGGTTGTGGTTCAGCAAGCTCGAAATCTGATCGTCAACTTGATGTTCAAGGGCAGCACGGTGTACGGGAGATACCACGACTTCAACCTTGCGGACCACATCGTGAAATAGTCCTACCCAGGTCCGAATTCGGCGGTTCCCTGGACGGATGGCCGGAACCGGACCACCGCCCGGTTGCACGACTCGGCCGGTCCGCTATCGAAAATTCTGGTCCGACCGTCGGCAGGACTATTTCGCCGATGCGGACGGGGGCTGGGTGCCAGCCGAATCGCACGTAGGGGCGAACAGAAGAGCGACGTCCGTTCGACAGTCAATTGCCTTCCTCGACGTCCACGCCGTACAGCGCGACGAGCCCGCCGAGGTCGTCGTCGTACCCCTGCCCTACCGCGCGCAGCCGCCACTTCCCCGCCCGCCGATAGATCTCGGTGAGCACCATGGTCCGTTCGGTAGTCCCGGCGTCGAGTACGAACGTCGCCGCCGTGCCGTCCTCACCGTCGACGCTTACGGACACAGCCCCCAGTTCGCCGAAGGTGCGCTCGCCGTCGATGGCCGCGGCGATCGCGATGCGCGCGCATTCGTCGGGCAGCGCGGCGAGATCGAGCCGCACGCTCTGTTCGCTACTGCCGTCGATCGACAACTCGACTGCGCCGTCCTCGGCGGAGGGGTTGTTGTAGAAGACGAAGTCGTCGTCGCTGTCGACCTTTTCATCCTCCCCCAGCAGGAAGGCGACGACGTCGACGTCGAAGTCGTCCGTCTCGGCGCGCCACGCGACATTGACCGTCCACGACATCTTCCGGGCCGGCAGGTCGATGACCTCGCCTCGGGCGAGCGCCGGCGCGGAGATGCGGGACTCGATGCGCATGTGCGGCGGCACGACGCCCTTCTCCACCGCGGCGCTGATGTCCGTCTTGGTCAGGACGGGGAGCTCGCGCGCGGTGATGCGCGGCATGCGCCGGTCGCTGTCGCCGCCTTCCAGCATCAGCACGTCCGTGACCGCCGCGGTGAGGTTGAGCGACGGGCGTGCACCGAGCTGGACGAGACGCGAGCGCATGAGCACGGCGTCGAGGTGGGTGCCGCCGAGGAGCAGCACCCGCCGGCCCTGCCACAGCTTCGGTTTCTGTCCCGTGAGCATCCGCTCGGGCAGGCTCGGTACATCGGCGAGGGGCTCCGCAGGCGCCGCCTGCGGAGGAGGTTCGATCACGGGCTCAGCAGCGGGCGCGGCCACCTCGACCACCGGACGCATCTTCGGTTCGCCTGGAATCACCCGGGTGAGCATCTCTTCGAGTTGCTGCTCGGTGACGACGGGAATGCCCTCGGCCATCGCCTTGCGGATCTTGCCCGTCTGCACGCCGGGGTCGTTGCACACGACCACGCTCGTCTGGCGGCTGACGGAGTTCATCACGTCGAGGCCGGCGTCGGCCATCCGGCCGGCGAGCGGGACCCGCGGCGTCACCGTCTGCCCCGTGACGACCACCTTCATCCCCTGCACCAGGCCGACGTCCAGCGACAGGCGTCCCGGGTTCTTCCACTCGCACGGCACGCGCGGCACGGAGTCCGGGTAGGCGGGCCTGCGGCTGAGGCAGTCGACCACCGGCAGCGGGAGCTGCAGGCTCTCGGCGAGCAGGGCGCTGCGTACGAAGACCTCGCTGAGGACGCGGGCGTCGTCGTAGGCGTCGTGCTCGAGCAACTGCTGGACCTGCCAGTGGGCGGCCAGGGTGGAGAGTTTGTGATCGGGCACGTCGAGTTCGAGCCGCCTCGACAGGGCGAGAGTGCACAGCCGGTGTCTGGCCGGGATCTCGGTTCCGGCGCGCCGGAACTCGGCGTCGAGGAATCCGTAGTCGAAGGCCGCGTTGTGAGCGACGATGGTCCCGCCGTCCAGCACCTCGGCGAGTTCGCCGGCGATCTGCTCGAAGCGCGGGGCACCGGCGAGCCGTTCGCGCGTCAACCGGTGCACGTGGACCGGGCCGGGGTCGCAACCCGGGTCGACGAGCGTCGAGTACTCCCGCTCGACGCTGCCGTCCTCCCGCAACACCAGCGCGGCCACGCTGAGCACCCGATGCGCGTAGGCGCGCAGGCCGGAGGTCTCGACGTCGACGACCACCCAGCGGTGGCCCTTCGGCAGCGTCCGCGAACCCGACGCGTGCGACAGCGTGTCGATCACCTGCACCTGCTCTACCTCCGACTGTTCTCCGGCCGGTCCCACCGGCGCACCGGAACATAGTGACTGATATGTCCGACACCGCCGGCGGCGCCACGCCGAGTGCGGCTGCCTTCCGACTGCTGCGGGCAGTACCGTTCCAGCCATGGCACAGCCACTCACAGGCAAAATCGCCCTGGTCGCCGGCGCCACCCGCGGCGCCGGCCGCGGAACCGCAATCGCTCTCGGTGAGGCCGGCGCGACGGTCTACTGCACCGGCCGCACCACCCGCGAGCGCCGCTCGGAGTACGACCGGCCGGAAACCATCGAGGAGACCGCCGAGCTGGTGACGGCCGCGGGCGGGGTCGGCATACCCGTCGCCGTCGACCACCTCGATCCCGAACAGGTGCGACGGCTCGTGCAGCGCATCGACGACGAGCACGGCCGCCTCGACGTCCTCGTCAACGACATCTGGGGCGGCGAGAAGCTCATCGAGTGGGACACCCCGCTGTGGGAACACGACCTGGCGGGCGGTCTGCGGATGGTGCATCTCTCGGTCGACACGCACCTGATCACCAGCCACTTCGCGCTGCCACTGCTGATCCGGAACCCGGGCGGGCTCGTCGTCGAGATGACCGACGGCACAGCCGAGTACAACGCGAAGAACTTCCGGCTCTCGGTGTTCTACGACCTGGTCAAGTCCTCGATGCTCCGGCTTGCGTTCTCCCAGGCGAAGGAGCTGGCGCCGCACGGGTGCACGGCCGTCGCGCTGACGCCCGGGTGGATGCGGTCGGAGATGATGCTCGAGCACTTCGGGGTCACGGAGGAGAACTGGCGCGACGCCGCCGTGCCACATTTCGTCGCGATCTCGGAGTCGCCGCGGTTCGTCGGGCGGGCCGTCGCGGCGCTGGCCGCGGATCCGGACGTGCACCGCCGCAACGGCGGGTCGTTCTCGTCGGGCGGGCTGGCGCGCGAGTACGGCTTCACCGACGTCGACGGGTCGCAGCCGGACTGCTGGCGGTACATGGTGGAGGTTCAAGATCCGGGTCTGCCGGCGGATGCAACCGGGTATCGGTGATTGCGACACGCCGGAATGACGACTACCGCTCGCCCACAACGTATTCCACGACAAGACGCAGAATTGATTGACGCGTCCGCTGCACGGTCCACGATGTGTCATCCCCCGCGTCCGCGAGGGCCGCGATTGAATAGACCGCCAGGAGTTGCCGCTCTCGACGATGTCGAACGTGGGTAAGAATACCGTTCCTAACTGCGAGCGGGAGTGAGTCCGACCCGAACCGGCAACCGCTTGCCGTCCGAACGGTGTTGACGGCGCTGCGCGTGTGTTCACGGATCCGGTGGGCCTGCGGCGTCCCACGCCCTCGGCCCACCGGTGACACGCCAGCGAGAAGCCTGTTTCTCGTACCCGGCTGTTCCGGTCGGTCGGCCCGCACGTGTCCTCCGTCGCGTGCAGGGTCCGACCGGTTTACGCCGGGCACGAAAACCGAGACTTCTCCTCCCGATCACCACCGCGGCGGCACGATGACCGTCCATCGTCGGATCGGAAGCCTGTAATGCAGGCAACCAGTGCTGCCTGCCCCAGCGCGAGGTATACGCCGGATCCACCGCGATCACCGCGATCCCCGCGGTGGCGGCCATCGCCACCAGACGCTGGCGGAACTTCGCGGTCGGCAGGCCGGACACGGTGCGGCGGAACCGCTTCCCGCCTTTGCCTCGCCCCATGGTCTCGCGCCCGGTGGCGCGGGCGTCCGCGAACCCGAGGTTCTCGATGCTGATCGAGGCACACCCGGCATCCGTCGCCGCGTGGAGCAACCGGGTCACCACGTGCCGCACCTGCGCGTCCCGGTGGGTGCCGGTCCCGTCGATGCGGTAGTCCAGACGGCGCGGGGCGCCGACGAGGTTGCCGTGCGGGTCGATCACCGCCGCGTCCACATGCCCGTCGTTGAGATCGACCCCGAGGGTGCGGCGAGCCTGCAGGGCGGCGAGCGGGACCGTCGGGGCATCGGGATAACCCCAGGACGCGTCGAGGTACCAGCGGCCGCGCCCGTCGCGGTGCAGGTCGTACCGGACCGCACGGTTCTGCACGATCCGGTCGGCCCACTCGTCACCGCGGTGGGTGCTCAGCGAGACCGGGGCGGTAATCGTCAGGCGTCCGATACCCACCTCGGCCACCACAGCGGCGGGCACCTTGACGGTAAGCACACCCTCGGGGGTGACGCGGATGGTTTCGTTGCCGCACCGTTTGCCGCTTTCGCCGTCGGCGGTGAGAAACATCCGCTCCCCGGTCCAGCGCTGCTCCCACTCGGGCACGCTCATCCCGGCCCGGTCCAGATGCTGCCGGGTGCGCCACAGGCGCCCACCGCCGGCGACGATGCGGGGGTGCCCTTCCTCGAGTCGCGCGGTCACCACAGCGCGGCGATGAGCCAGCACAGCTGCGCGGCGAGACTTGGCGAACCGCTCGGCTTCGGTGGCATACCCACGTACCCGCTTGGCCTTCGGACGCACATCGGGTTCTGGGGCGCGTCCGGCGACAGGAGCGTGCATCCGCGCCCCGATCGTCTCGATCGCCGCCCGCAACGACTGCGCTTCGGCGGCCAGGTTGCGTATGCCCTGGTGGTAAGAGTCAAGCGCGGTCCGGGTGAGCGCACCGGCCCACCGCGATGACGACAGCGCGGTCAGACGCCGCTTCTCGTCGGTCCGCCACGTCGACTGGTCCTTTGCATCGACCCGGCCCAGGCGGATGCGTGAGGCCAAGGCTTGCCGATACAGGCCACCGAGGAACACCGCGATGCGTTCGAGCGCGGCTTCTTCGGCGGTGGACGGATGCAGGCGGGTGCGGATGCGCACCCCTGTCGGGGGCGGGACGACGAAGGCAGCCTCGATCTTCCGCAGCCCCGACGCGGTGCGCGCATCTGTGCTCATGCCCTCTCCCCATCCCGGGGGCCAGCAGCGCACTCCCGCGCTCGTGTCGTCCGGTTCTTCGCCGACCGGCGCCCGTACACCGGGGTGCACAACGAGGTCGGCACCTCGGTCATGGCACGAACGAGATCCTCGGCGACCGCCCCGCCGTCAAGAACGTCCAGGCACCCTCCGGACGCGAAAAACGCAGCGTCGACCAGTTCGGCGTTCCTGCGCTCCAACCGGTCACGGTTCCCCACGACCACGACCCTAACCGCTGGGTACGACAACAATCGTCGCGCCGTCGTGCGCGCCCCCGTTGAGTCCCGACCCACCTCGGCCTCCACCCGCACCACACGGTGACCTGCCTGCCCAACCCACCGAGCGAGCCTGGCGCTCTTCTCCCCTGCCGCCCCGATGCGGCCGGTGCGACGAGTACGGCTGGTTGCCCGACGACCCGCACGGCCGCGCCGTGCGGTGCCCGTGCCGCCGCGTCGACGCACCCGACCACCCGCTCGCCGCGTGAGCATCCGTCGGCGGCGAGCCGGTAGCATCTGCGGGAACTGTTCCGTGACCACCGAGGTCGGAGGCCCATGTCCCGCAAGCGCTCAGGGTCGAGTCGCGGATCTTCCTCTCAGCCGCTGCCCGACAATGTCGTGTCGTTGGCCGAGCGTCGCCGCCCGGCGGGCACACCGAGCGAGCAGTACGGCGCACTGGTTCCCGAGTTCGCCGGGTGGCTCGTGGAGAACGCCGTCTGTCCGCCGAATCGGCTGGAGCCGCTCGTGGTGAGCGTCGCGAATTCGATCGACGCACTGTCCCAGTCGAGTACGGGATTCGCGGCCACACACTGGCGCAGCCGCGACGTGGACCACTTGCTCGAACGTGTGCTGACCAGCGACCTTGTCGAGGACGACGACGAGACGCGGGCGCACATCGCCGGGGATGTCACCGCCTTCCTGCGGTTCCTCGAGGCGACGAACCGGTGGACCGGCACCGACGACGACCTCGGATACGGCCTGTCCACGCTCGTGTCCTACATCGAATCGAAGCTCGCGTCCCTCCCACCGGTCGACGAGTCGCCGGTCGAGCCCGAGGCCGAGCGTGCCGCGTTGACGGCCCTGCCGGTCGTCGCACGGCTGGACGCCCTGCTCGGCTGGATCGGCGAACGCCGGCCTGTGACCGCGACCGGAGCGCTGAAGCGTGCCCTGGTCATGGAGGCCTTCGACGCTGTCGGCGGCAAGCGCGAGGATCTGGCACCGCGCAAGGTCCAGTCGATGTGGGATATTCCCGTACTGGCACAGACCTGGGTCGTTGCAGCCATGCTGGACCTGATCTCGATCGGAAAGACCGTCGTCAAGCCCGGTCCTGCCGCGCCGGTGTGGCGGGATCCGGACCGTAATCCCGGCGAGTACCTCACCCTGTGCCGGGACGCGGTGACACATTCCCTCGTCGTGGCCCTCGGCAGGCGCGGCGAGGGGCGGCTCGTAGCATTTCATTCCGTCCTCGACGAGGCGACCGCTGCCGTCCTGTCCGCCGGTCTCGGTGAGCACCCCCTGCCGTCCGGCCCCGAGGAACGCCTGCACGCACTGTCCGTGCTGTTCCCCGGCATGCCGGTCGGACCGAGTCTTCTCGGCAGCATGCTCGTCGACCGCCTCGACGACCTCGTCGCCGACGGCATCCTCGACGACGCGGACGGCTACCGCGTGCCGACGCCTCTCCGTCCTGCCGTGCGGGCCGCCGTGCGCATCCTCCTCGGCGACGCGACACCCGTCGCCATCCACCCGCCCGCGCGGTGTACCCTGCGAATCACGTTGCGCGACAGCGAGCCTGCGGTGTGGCGACGGGTGGTGGTCGACAATTCCCTGAGTCTGCTGCATCTGCACTTCGTCATCCAGAGCTGCTTCGCCTGGGAGGACTACCACCTGCACCAGTTCACCGAGGGCGGGCCGTTCACCGGTGGTTGCGTGTACGTGCCCGACGATCAGCTCGACGACGAGCTCGCGAACGGTCAGGACGAGGTCGTCGACGAGGGAATGGTGACCATCGGGACGGCGCTGCCCGAGGTCGGGGCATCGCTGACGTACTTGTACGACTACGGCGACCGGTGGACGCACGACATCGTCGTCGAGTCCGTCGCCGACTTCGACGCCGAGGCACCGCGCGCCGCGTGTGTCGACGGGCAGGGCCTGGCGCCGGCCGAGGACTCCGGCGGGACGTGGGGCTGGACGGACATGCTCGCCGCGGCCGACGACCCGGCCCACGATCGACACGACGAGATCCGGCAGTGGCTCGGACTGCGGCCGGGTGAGCGCGTCGACTCGGAGTGGTTCGAGGTGGACGAGGTCAACGACCAGTTGCGCTCACTGTTCGGATAGCGCTGCGGTCAAACGGTTTGCGCGAATCTCGCATCGAGCGAGCAATCCTTCTCCCCGGTCCGCCGTACACCCTCGGCAGCGGTAGGTGACGACACGAAAACCTGGGTTCGGCGCCACCCGAGGCACGCCGTGTCGGGCCGATCCGCGCCCGCCGGAAGAATCAACCGGTCCGCCAGCGGCGGCTTGCCGAAGGCACGACGCAGTGGTTCGTCACTCGGCAGTGCGCGTTCCAGGTCGGTTGCGTACGTGATGGAGAGGTCCTCGGACATGGTGAGGAGGCCCGTGTCGAATGCGACATCGTGTGTGGGGCAGGCCGTCAGTCCGTTCAGGTGGTCGAGGCGTTCCTTGTTGGTGCTGTCTCGCCACGGCTTGATGTGGCTCGCAGTGAGCAGTCGCGGCCAGCGACGTCCTCCGATTACGCTCCCCATGCCGCAGAACACGCACCGGTTGCCGTGGTTGGTCAGCACTGCCTTGGCGAAGCGGTGCTGACCGATACGAACGGTCGAGGTGAGCAAACGCTGCGTGATCTCGACCGGCACATCCTGCCGCTCACGCGCCCACTTCTCGACAATTCCCTCGAGTTCTCGCTCGACAGCGGCCGCTCGTAGAGGCTGGGAAGGTGCTGGACTGGAAAGCCGGCTCGATGTGCGCTGCTGCCGGACCGACTGTGGTCGACGAGCACGAGGCACACAGCGACAGGACGACCTCGTTCTGGACGAAGTTCACCTGCCGCTGTCCTCGACCTGTTCGGCCAGGTCGAGGACCGGGACCAGCCCGGCCGCGGACACGAGATTGTGTTCGTCGAACACCCCGGACCCAGCCGTGAAGGTGTCCGATGATTGCACTGAAAGTGCCTCTACGTATATGGGTAAACGTGACGTCAAGAATCTCGATTCTCTCACTACGAGAAGCGCTTTCGTCATTCACATGCCGTCACGGCCGGCGCGGTCTCCACGGATCCGGCCTCAGCGATGCCGAGAAGCAGGAACAGGGTCACCACATCGAACGGATTACGCCTCACCCCTCCGGGTGAGCCTTCAGTTCAGCTAAAGCCCACCATAGCGATTCGACATTGTCATGAACACGGGCCGCTTCTAATGTGATGTAGGTAATGGTCAAGCGAAGGATGTGACATGCAAATAGTCACTCTTCCGGCACCCTGCGGGAACGCCTCGTGCGACGTGGACTGCGACAGCAAGACACGTTCCGCCTCGCTTGACCCGCCCGTTCGCAACTGCCGATCGGGCGCCGTTCGATCCGCCTCGCGGTGAACCGAAAGAACGCTCATGACTTCCATCGAGATACTGCCACTGATCGCATTGGTGGCGATGTTCGTGATCGCCACCTTCTTCCCCATCAACATCGGCATATTGGGGTTCATCGGCGCGTTCGTCGTGGGGGCGTTCCTCCTCGGCTACGACGACAAGGAGATCCTCGCCGAGTTCCCCAGTTCGATCGTGTTGACGATCATCGGCGTCACCTACTTCTTCGGCATGGCGAAGAAGAACGGGACCATCGATCTCCTCGTCAACACCTGCATACGCAGCGTCCGCGGACGAGTGACGATCGTTCCCTGGGTGTTCTTCTTCTGCGCCTCGGTACTCACGGCCTTGGGCACGTTCAGCCCGGCGGCCGTCGCCTTGATCACGCCGGCGGCGATGTCGTTCGCCGCTCGCACCCGGATGAGCCCGCTGGTGATGGGTATCATGACCATCAACGGCGCACACGCCGGAGCATTCTCGCCGATCTCGGTCTCGGGCGTCCTCGTCCGTGACATCGTCGAATCGAGTGGGTTGACGATCGCCCCGTGGACCCTGTTCTTCGCCAGCTACGGCATCAACCTGCTGCTCTCGGTCCTGACCGTGATCGGCTACGCCGTGCTCGCCCGGATGCGGAACCTCGAATTCACCGCTACCGGCTCGAGTGACGAGTTCGACTCCGACGGCGGTGGGAGTCCTCACCGCACTCCCGTCGAGGGACCCGGCGCGGCCCCGTCCGGCAGCTCGGCCGGGGGAACCGGCACCCAGGTACTCATCCGGACCCCGCGCACCGAGATCGTCACCGAACCCGCACGACAGCCGGTCACCGCCGTCCAGAAGCTCACCCTCGTCCTGATCGCCGCGGTGCTGGTGCTGGTGCTGGTGCTGCACATGCCGATCAGCTTCGTCGCCATCGCCGCCGGTGCGATCCTCGCCTTCACCGACCTGTCCAAGCAGAGTGAGGCCATCGCCGGTATCAGCTGGTCCACGGTGCTGCTCGTGGCGGGCATGGTCACCTATGTCTCCCTCATGGAGGAGATCGGCACGCTCGACCATCTCGCCGAAATGGCGATCACCATCGGGGCCCCTCTGCTGGTCGCCGTCGTCCTCTGCTATGTCATCGGCGTCACCTCGGCGTTCGCGTCGTCGACCGCACTGCTCACCGCTGTCATCCCGCTCGCGCTTCCGCTGCTGCAGACCGGAGCACTCCCGGTCGTCGGCGTCGTGGCGGCCCTCGCCATCTCGGCCACCGTGGTCGACGTATCCCCGTTCTCGACCAACGGCGCGCTCGTCCTCGCCAACGCCCAGAACATCGAACGACCCCGGTTCTACCGCCAGCTGCTGCTGAACGCGGGCATCGTGGTCGCGATCGCGCCGATGCTGTGCTGGCTGCTGCTGGTGGCCATCCCGGCCCTGGCCTGACGCGTCGACGCCACCCCCTGAGGGTTTAGCTCGAGTTAACCCTCATCGAGAAATCCGCCATTGTTCTCCACCCTGATCTCGGTCAGGGTGGGTAGTGGGACACCGCTGGCACCTACGCTCCCTATCCGATCGGAGCCTCCAGCGGTGCCTCACACACTCTTCCAACCCGAAAGGTGGGCCGACCGTGTTCACACTCCGTGGAACCTGGATGCGGGGAGGCACCAGCAAGTGCTGGCTGTTCAACGCCGTGGACGTCGATCCCCTCATCCCCCAGGCAGGGGGGCTGGACGCCATCTTGACCTCCGCGTTCGGCTCCGGCGACCCGCGCCAGCTCGATGGTGTCGGCGGCGGCAGCTCGACCACGTCGAAAGCGGCGATCGTGCGCCGCTCCAGCGAGTCCGGCATCGACGTCGACTACCTGTTCGCCCAGGTCGCGATCGGTGACCGGCAGGTGGAATGGGGCAGCAACTGTGGGAACTGCGCCACCGCGATCGGGCTGTATGCGCTGCAATCCGGCTTCGTTCCGGTCGACTCCGCGGTGACGACCGTGCGGATGCGCAACCAGAACACCGGCGCAATCCTCACTGCCGAGATCGCGACCCCGGGCGGAATGATCCCCACCGAGGGTGACGCGGCCGTGCCAGGCACCAGCGCGCTGGGCGTCCCGGTTGGCCTCACCTTCGCCGGTCTCGCTGCCGATACAGCCACACTGCTGCCCACCGGCGCACCCGCCGAACAGATTTCGATCGAGAACCACACGTACCGCGCCACGATGGTCGCCGCTGGCGCTCCGGCGGCGTTGTTCGACGCCGCCGACCTCGGCCTGACCGGCGCAGAAGACAATCGGACCATCGCCGAACACCTGCCGCTGCTTCTCCGACTGCGACGGGAATCATCGCTGCGGATGGGACTGAGCAAACCGGGAGACCCGATCACACACGCGATCCCCAAGGTCGGCGTCGTCGGCCCGCCGGTGGACTACCGCACCAGCGCGGGCGTCGACATCGACGAAGACGACTACGACATCTCCGTCCGGATGCTGTCGATGCTTGCCCCGCACCCCGCAATCGGACTGACGTCCGCTGTCGCCGTCGCCGCGGCGTCCACCGTGACCGGTGGCGTCGTCACCCACAACACACGGGTCCGGTGGCCCGGATCGCTACGGATAGGGACGCCCGCCGGGGTCCTCGACGTCGACCTCACCACCTCGCCCGACGGTATCCTCGAATCGGTCACCTTGCACCGGGCGGCCCGACGCATCGCAGTGGCGGAACTCTTCGTCACCGGCCCGGCGCCTGCACTGGTCGGGTTGGCACGGTGAAGGTCCGAATGCCCGAGAACGCCACGATCGCACCCCGGACAATCGACGCGCGGATCGCCCGCTCCTGGCTGCTGGTCAACGGCGGCCGGATCGACTTGTTCGACCAGGCCGAACGTTCATGCGCCGATCAGATCGTCCTCGACATCGAGGACGCAGTCGATCCGCAACGGAAGTCCTCAGCACGCGAGGACGTTGCCGTCTGGCTCGAACACTCCTCGGCCTGGGTCCGGATCAACGACCGGTCCTCGAAGTACTGGAGCGACGACGTCGATCGACTCGCCGGCCTTCCCGGACTGGCGGGCGTAATGCTCGCGAAAACCGAAACGGCAGAACATATCACCGAAACTTTCGACCGACTCGGCGGAGGCACCCCAGTCCTTGCCCTGGTCGAATCCGCCCTCGGCATCGAGCAGGCCGGCGCTATCGCCCGCGCCCGCGGCGTGTTCCGGCTCGCCTTCGGCAGCGGTGACTATCGCCGGGACACCGGCACGAGCGCCGACGACCTCGCCATGGCGTACCCTCGCTCCCGACTGGTGGTCGCCAGCCGGGTCGGCCGGCTACCCGGACCGATCGACGGCCCCACCGTCAGCAACGGCCACACCGTGTTGCGCGAACAGTCCGCAGTGACCGTCTCCCTCGGCCTTACCGGAAAGCTGTGCCTGGACACCGATCAGCCGCAGGTGATCAACGAGGCCATCAGCCCTACACCGTCGGATGTCACCTGGGCGCGGCAGTTCCTGGCCGATTTCGAAGCCCGCGGCCGCATCATCCGCGACGGCAGCGACCTACCCCGCCTCGGGCGGGCCGAGCAGATCACTCGCCTCGCCGACGCGTTCGGCATCTGCCGGAACTGACAGGCATCCTTCCGGGGAGGGTCGGGCCCCTATCCGGCCTCGAATCCCTCCTGCAGTAGGCGGGCGGCGGCAGTGCACACCGCGATTCCTTCCTGCGCGGCCGGGCTCAGCCGCCGCTCGGTCAGATGCGCGACCAGGATGCGCCGCTGCGGCGGGCGGGTCGCGAGGGGAATCGACCGGACGTCGGGCCGGAGGTTGAGCACGGCCAGGCGCGGCGCGATGGCCACACCGAGCTCGACGGCCACCATCGCCTGTACTTCACCGTAGTCGTGCGCGAACACGCTCGTCCGAGGCATGAAACCACCTTGTTGACAGAGCTTTTCGAGTGTCTGGGCAACCGGGTGATCGTCGGCGCGCACCACCCACGACTCGTCGCGCAGTTCGGTGATCCGGATCGAGTCGCGGTCGGCCAGACGGTGCCGTTCCGACACCAGCAACACGGTCGGATCGTTCATCAGGTGGTGGTAGGTCAACGTGGGGTCGTCGATCCGGTTCCATTCGTAGTCCCACAGCAACGACAATTCGGTCTCCCGCCGGCGCAGGGCGTCGACCAGTTGCGCGAACCGGCCGCTGAGCACCTTCAGATCGACGCCCGGGTGCCGCGTCTTGAACTCCTTGACCACCAGCGGCAGCAGTGACGATCCGGCCGTGGGAAAGGTGCCGATCGCCAGCACACCGGCCCGCAGCCCCTTGATCTCCGCGAGTTCGGCCTCGGCGGCCTCCAGCTCGACCAGGATACGTTCGGTGTGCCGAACCACCGAGCTTCCGGCCTCGGTCAGCACGATGCCTCGCGCGTGCCGTTCCAGAAGCGGCTGCCCCGCCTCCTTCTCCAGCTTCGCGATCTGTTGGGACACAGCCGAAGTGGTATACCCGAGCGCGGACGCCGCCGCGGTGATCGACCCGTGCGCGGCGACCGTGCGCAGTGTGAACATCCTGGCCGTATCCAGCACGCGCCACCCCTGACTTTAGACAAAGTTAACTGCTGTCGATATGCCCGTGATTGTAGTTGAACCGGAGGGATGGCAATCTCGAGGTGGCGGCCCCGGCGCCACGGACTTTTCGGTCGCGCCATGACCCTGCCGGCATGACCTGTCGGTCCGCGCTCGTGCACCCCGGCCGCTGTCGAGCGCCGCACCTGTATCGACCTTCCCCACCATCCGAGGACAGCTTATGACTGCACACCCGAGCGACAGTTACTCGACCCACGACCACCCTGGCACGAGCACAGCCGACAGCCCTCCTCCGACACGTGGCCCGTTGCACGGCCTCCGCGTCCTCGACATCAGTACCGTCTACGCCGCACCGATCACCGCCATGCTCCTCGGTGATTTCGGCGCGGACGTAATCAAGATCGAGCACCCCTCGGGCGATCCCGCCCGCTCACACGGAGCCCGGAAGGACGGCCACGGACTGTGGTGGAAGGTCATCGCCCGTAACAAGAAGTGCATCACTCTCGATCTCAGCACCGACGAAGGCCAGCAGATACTCCGCGACCTCGTGATCGATGCCGACGTGCTGGTGGAGAACTTCCGCCCCGGCGTACTCGAGAAGTGGGGGCTGGGTCCGGACCGACTCCATGCCGTCAATCCGGGACTGGTCCTGCTCCGCGTCACCGGGTTCGGCCAATCCGGACCCTACGCCGAGCGCCGCGCATTCGGCACCCTGGCCGAGGCGATGAGTGGCTTTGCCCACCAAACCGGGACGGAGGACGGTCCACCGACGCTGCCGCCCTTCGGACTCGCCGACGGCGTTGCCGGACTTGCCGGCGCATTCGGCGTGGTGACCGCACTCCTCCACCGCAACGGCTCGGCCGGCCGCGGACAGGTCATCGACATGTCACTACTCGAACCACTCCTGGGAATTCTCGGCCCCGGGCCCACCGCCTACGACCAACTCGGCACCATCGCCGGCCGCAACGGCAACCGCTCCCCCAATAACGCCCCACGCAACACCTACCTCACCAAGGACGGCCGGTGGGTTGCCGTCTCCGCGAGCGCCACCTCTGTCGCCGCGCGGGTCATGCGCCTGGTCGGCCGACCTGACATCGTCGAGCAATCCTGGTTCGACTCTGCCGGCGAACGCAGCCGCAACGGCGAACTGCTCGACGACGCGGTTGCGAAGTGGATCGCAGACAGACCCCTGCGCGAGGTCACGGCCGAGTTCGAACGGGTCGGCGCCGCGCTCGCACCCATCTACGACGTCGCGCAACTCATGAGTGATCCGCAGGTCCTCGCCCGTGACTGCATCACGACCGTCGACGACGAAGACCTCGGCCCGATCAAGATGCAGAACGTCATGCTTCGCATGCTCGGGACTCCGGGCGCGATCAAGTTCCCCGGCCGCCGCCTCGGGCAGGACAACCAGGAGTTCTACCGGGACACCCTCGGCATCGACCAGGAACGAATGACCGAACTCACCGAGAAGGGCGTCCTTTGATGAACCGCAGCTACCTCTTCGCGCCTGGCCACAACCTGAATCTGCTCGGAAAGGTGTTCCACGCCGGCGCCGACGCCGTCATCCTCGATCTCGAGGACGCGGTGCCGCCCTCCGAGAAGCGGACCGCCAGGGCAAACGTCGCATCCGTCGTCACCACCAGGACCGCATGGGTGCGAATCAACGCCCCCGGAACCGGACTCGCCGCCGCTGATCTGCATGCCGTCGCTGCATCGGCACACGGCATCCGCATCCCCAAGGTCGAAACACTCGACGACGTTCACTGGGTCGCAGCCCGGGCCCCGGAAAAACCCCTGATCTGCGCCATCGAAACCGCGAAAGGGGTCGCCAATGCCTTCGATATCGCCGGCCACCCGGCGGTAACGCATCTCGCACTCGGCGGTATCGACCTGCAGAAGGACCTCGGCACGGGAGACGGGGACATACCGATGCAGTACGTGCGATCCCACCTCGTCGTCGCCGCGCGCGCCGCCGGCATCGCCCCACCGATCGACAGCGTCTACCCCCACCTCGATGACAATGACGGACTCATCCAGCAGGCCGCCCACAGTCGCAGCCTCGGCCTGTTCGGCAAGTCCGCAATTCACCCCGCCCAGCTGACGGCCATCCATGCCACCTTCACTTCGGGACAGGACGACATCGACTGGGCCCGCGAAGTGGTCGACGCATTCGAGAAGGCCGGCGGAGCGGCGGTCCGGCTACCCGGAGGTGAATTCGTGGATCTCCCCGTCGCAGAGCGGGCACAAAAGATCTTGGACGCGGCGCGAACGTGATGCCGTCATGCTCCGCACCGTCTACACCATGTAGTGCACGAACGCGTGCCACCTGCCATGAGCAGATGCTTCGGCCGACGCATCACCTCCCGATACGCCGGCTGTTGGCTACCGAGAGTAGACCTAGGACAGCAAGGTGGTGGTGATCACGGTTCCGCGGCTGCCGGAGTGCAAGTACCGGTTCGGCAACTCCCCCAGCCTGCGAACGTTGGCGGCCTCGTCGAGCACCGCGAGCAGGGATGGCGGCAGCCGCTTCGACACCGTGGTGACTCCGTACTGGGGGGCGTTCCCGCGATGAGGAGCAGCCACCAGAACGCGTCGAACTTCCCGACCGTCTCGCGCACGAAGTCTGGGCCTCGCTGTCCAAGGTGACGCCGGGGGATTCTTCGGTTACTGCGTCGCCGTCGCAATCGGTACCGGCGCGCTGCTGTTCGCGATCTGACCCGCCATCGTGGTTTACCCACGGAGGTTCGATGCGCCCCGCACATCTGTGCATCCGCTTTGGGCTTGACGTCGCCCATCGGCCCTGGCTTCGACGGCCTGGCGCTGACGATCTTTGTCGTCGTCGGCATCTGCGGAGTGATCGCACCGATTCTCGCCGTGGTGGGCGACCGGGGAGCGCCGACCTTCGACAAGCACTCCGCCTGGATGCTCGCCTCCGGCCTGACCGCACACACTCTCGCAGAAGCAGGCCTGACACTGGCGCTGTGAGACACCGACCCCGCCGACGAGAACCGAATCGTCCCGACCGAATCGCACGCGAGCTCGGTCGGGGCGCAGGCGTCTCAACCCCCCATTCTCGAAAGAGAATCCCGCGTGACCTGCAAACGAATGCGTTACAGTTCCCGGGCCAACTGATACCGGGGGGATTCATGGCAGAGAGACTTCGTTTGGAACCGCGGACGATCGAGGAGATCGTCGCCATCTGCGACACCATGCTGACGACACTTCGCAACGCAGCACGCCATGCAAGCGACCTGACCGATGCACCAAGTTTCGGGGGCTTCAAGTCGGCCGAAGACCTCCGCGCCGGCTTCGTTCGCAAAGCCCGCGGCACACCCGAATCGCTCTACGAACGACTGGAACAATTCGAGGCGGTGCTCAGCGGCATGCGAGAAGCGTTCGCCGCAGGCGGTGAGGGGTTTCTCGCGGCCGAAAACAACTGGACCGCCCGTCTGCACGCCCTGAACCAGGACGAGCTGTGACCGCGGGCCGTACCGGTGCCGCAATCACAGGGACACTTATTGTGCTTGCATCGCTCTCAGCGTGCACTGCCTCGTCCCCCAACTCGGAATCCACAGACGAGGCCCCGAGTACCCCAACAGCAACGACACGAGTACCGCGCCTGGTGGACGAGTCCGACCGACCTCTCGTCGCCTTCGACCCGTGCCTCGACATCCCCGACGACGTTCTTGCCGCGGCAGGCTACGACCCGAACTCCGAAGACAACACGGATTTCGCGGCGACGCACTACACGATGCTCGGCTGTTCCTACGACGGCGTCTTGAAGTTTCCCGGCGTTGCCGCCTACGCCCTGACGGTGAGATCGGCCAACTTCGACTGGGCAATCGAACTCCAGAAGACCGCCGACAACGGCGACGACGTCATTCCATCTGAGATCGCGGGCCGACGCGCACTGCTGAAGACCAACCTGTCCCTCCCCGAACGTTGCGGCATGAGCGTCGAGACGTCCTACGGCGTGCTCATTTTCGCTCAGGTTCTTTTCGGCAAGGGCGGCACTCGCGTACCCGAAGCGCAATGGTGCACCGGACTTGAAGACACGGCCGAGCGCATCGTCGCCGTCCTCGACGACTTCGAGTCGCGCACCCGCTGAGCCAGCATCCCGTCTGGATTCGCCCCCGGAAGCCGAACTCGAACCCGCCCGAGTTCGCCAGCCCACGCCCGCGACGCTGTCGGCGTCGTGTGTCAGCATGGTCGAACCCGACACCGGAGGGAGCGTCGTGTCCACCGCCGACCTGCACCGCCTGGCGCGTCTGCGTCAGGAGCACCCAGCGTGGGCGCTGCTGCGGTCGGACAACGCGGCCGCTGTGCTGGCGCTGCTGGGCCGGCACTTCGACCGCGGGACGCGACGGCTGCCGGCCCCGGAGCTGTTCGCCCGCCTCGATGCGGACCTGCAGGAGCTGCGCGACGAGGGCTTCGAGCTGCCGCGCACCGGTCAGGCCTATTGTGCGGACTGGGTGCGCGCGGGTTACCTGCTGCGCCGCGCGAGCGCCGACGCCCGGGAGGAGACACTCGAGCCGACCGAGGCGACGTTCGCCGCACTCACGTTCGTCGCGGGCCTGACGACCGCCACCAGCTCGGTCACCGAGTCGCGGCTGACCACCCTGTCGAGCCAGCTCCAGGCGCTGGCGCGGGACTCGGACCCACGCAGCGAGAGCCGCCTGGCGGCGTTGCGGGCCGAGCGCGACGAGCTGGACCGGCAGATCGCCGCCGTCGAGTCCGGGGATTTTCCCGTGCTGGACGGGAACCGCGCGGTGGAACGGTCCGCGGAGATCCTGGCGCTGGCCGGGGAGATCCCGGGTGACTTCGCGCGGGTGCGCGCCGAGTTGGAGGCGCTCAACCGGGAACTGCGGGCCCGGATCCTCGACGACGAGGGCGACCGCGGCGACACTCTCGGCGAGGTGTTCCGCGGGGTCGATCTGATCGGCAGCTCCGACGCCGGCCGCAGCTTCGCCGGCTTCTACGACATGATCATCGATCCGGAGCGGTCGTCGCAGCTCGACGACTGGATCGAGGCAGTGCTGCAACGCCCGTTCGCGCAGCAGCTCACCACCGAGCAACGCAACCGGTTCCGCACCCTGCTCACCGAGATGGAGGACGCGGGCGGCGAGGTCCACGTGACGATGACGTCGCTGTCGCGTTCGCTGCGACACTTCGTGCAGTCCCGCCACTACGAGGAGCACCGGCGCCTGCAGCGGCTGTTGCGCTCGGCCCAGCAGCAGGCCCTGCAGGTGGCGCAGCGCCGCAAACCATACGACCTGCTGGACCTCGAACTGGTGCGGGTAGGCATGGGCATCGACTCGGTGGCGGCGCTGCGGCTGCACAACCCGGCCGACGACCTGGTGGCCGAGCCGGTGGTGACGCAACCGGTCGGCGAGGTGGATCTGGCGGAGCTGCGCCGCATCGTCCGCGAATCGGAGATCGACATGGACGAGCTGGCCGGCAACGTCGCCGCCACGCTACGTTCCCGCGGCAGCGCCACGATCGGCGACGTATTGCGCGACCATCCCGCCACGCAAGGTCTGGCCAGCGCGGTGGGTCTGCTGGTGCTCGCCGCGGAGCACGGTCACCGCGTCGACGGCACCGAGGAGATCGCGTGGACGTCCCCGTCGGGCGCGACCCGCGTCGCGACGGTGCGGCGGCACCTGTTCGACCCCACCGACACCGAGTTCACCGCCCGCATCACCGAGGACGCGTCATGACCGAATCGACCACACGCACCGGGCTGTATCCGGGCGACACCGGCGAACTCGACCTCGACACCCGCCGCGCGCTGGTGCAGCTGCTCAAGGGACCGCTCGTCACCGCCGACAAGCACCCGGAGGTGTGGCGGACGGTGATCCGCGACGAGCGGGTGCTGCGGTCCCGGCTCGCGGACGTGTTTCTCGATCTCGTCGTCGACGAGGACGATCAGCTCGCGTTCACCCGCCCCGCCGACACGGGCGACCACAAGGCCCCGACGGTGCTGCGCACCGAGCGGCTCACGTTCATGGACACCGTGATGCTGCTGGCGTTGCGGCACCGGCTGCTGCGCGCCCAGCCGGGCGAGCGGGTGATCGTCGACTTCGACGAGGTGGCCGGGCAGCTGGAGATGTACCGCGCGGCGACGAGCACCGATCCGGCCGGCTTCCGCAAACGGGTCAACGCGTCGTGGGAGAAGCTGAAGAAGTACACGCTGCTGGCGGCGACGTCCACGGAAGGCCGGATGGAGGTCTCCCCGGTGTTGCGGCAGTTGTTCGACGCCGATCAGGTCGCCGCCGTCGAGGCCGAGTTCCGGCGCATCGTCGAGGAGGACGCGCCGTGAGCGCCGCCCCCATCCACCCCGGCCAGTTCCGGCTTGCGCGGGTGCAGGTGGTCAACTGGGGCACCCTGCACGGGCATCACGACATTCCCGTGGCCCGCAAGGGTTTTCTCATCACGGGCGCGTCCGGCTCGGGCAAGTCGACGCTCATCGATGCGATCTCGACGGTGCTCATGCCGGGCGGCAGCGTGCGGTTCAACGCGGCCGCGCAGGAGTCGGCGGCCGGGTCGGGCCGCAACTTCGTCAGCTACATCCGTGGCGCGTGGCGGCGCGAGGCCGACGCCGACACCGACGCGCTCACCGCCTCGTATCTGCGCACCGGCGCCACGTGGAGCGCGGTCGCACTGACGTACAACGCCGCCGACGGCACGGCCCCGGTGACCCTGGTCAAGCTCATGCACCTGCGCCGGGGCGCCAACGCCAACAACGAGATCTCGCACCTGCACCTGCTCCTCGACACCGACGTGGAGCTGACCGACCTCGAACCGTTCGTCACGCGGGGAATCGACACCCGGGGCATCCGCAAGCGCTGGCCTGATGCGGTCGTGAACCCCAGCTACGCGCCGTTCGCCCGCGCGTTCCGGTCCAAGCTCGGCATCTCGTCGGAGGCCGCGCAGCGGCTGCTGCACCGCACGCTGTCCGCGAAGAGCCTGAACAGCCTCGACCAGCTGTTGCGCGACTACATGCTCGACGAGCCGCCGACGTTCGCGATGGCCGAGCGGGCCACCACGCAGTTCCGCGAGCTGCGCGAGGCGCATCGCGTCGTCGTCGACGCCCGTCGTCAGGTCGAGACGCTCGAGCCGCTCGTCGCGCTGGCCGACACCCGTCGCAGCGGCCTGCAGTCACAGCGCGACCTGCAGGACGAGACCGACCACCTCGACGCGGTGCACACCCGGATGACGGTGGACCTGCTCAGCGACAGGCTCGACGAGACACGAGCGCAAACGGGTCTGCTGCAGGCCGCCGCGGACAAGACCGCCGACGAGGCCGACCGCGCCGGCGAACGCACCCTCGATCTGCGAGTGCGCGCCGAGAGCGCCGGCGACGGCCGGCTCGCGACCCTCCGCGTGCACAAGGAGACCGCCGAGACCGCACTCGAACGAATCACCCAGCAACGCAAACGGTTCGACATTGCCCTCGCGCACTGGGAGGCGGAGACACCGGCCACCGCGGACGACTTCGCGCATCTACAGGCCCAGCTCGAGAGGGAACTACGCGAGCTCGACGCGACCGCCGACACGCGCAGGGCCGAACTGTACGAGGTGGCCGGTGCGCTCGCCGAACGCCGGAAGACGATCCGCGAACTGATCGCCGACCGGGAGGTCCTGGCCCGGCGCCGCTCGAACCTCGATCCCGACCTGCTGCGCGCCCGGGAACTGGTGTGCTCGGCGGCCGGACTCGGTGAGGACGCCCTGCACTTCGCGGGCGAGCTGATCGCGGTGCGCGCCGAGCACGCCGAGTGGACGGGTCCGATCGAGCGTGTCCTGGCCGGGTTCGGGCGCACCCTGCTGGTGCCCGACGAGCTGTATCCGCGGGTGGCCGCCGCCGTCGACGCACACCATCTCGGTGCCCGCCTCGTGTACCGGCGGGTCCGCACGGGCGTCGGCGCGCCGGACGCACCCACCACCGCCGACGGCTCGCTCGTCCGCAAGCTCGAGGTGCGTCCCGGCCCGCTCGCCGCGTGGCTGCAGCACCACCTGGCGGACCGCTTCGACTACACGTGCGTCGACACCGCCGACGACCTGCGCCGCGTCCCGCGGGGCGTGACCCGGGCCGGTCAGGTCAAGCACGGTGGCGACCGGCACGAGAAGGACGACCGGCGGCGCATCGACGACCGCAGCCGCTGGGTCCTCGGCTTCGACAACGAGGCCAAGCTCGCCGACCTGCGCCGGCGCATCGGCGACGCCGAGACCGACGTCGACGCGCTGCAACGGCGGCAGGAGGCGCTCGAACGCGCCGAGTCCGCGATCCAGCAGCGCCGGCAGGCCGCCGCGGTGATCCGCGAGTCCGCGTGGTCCGACGTCGACGTCGCGGCGGCGGAAAACGCGGTGGACGCGATCGAGGAACGGCTGCGCGAGTGGATGCAGGGCAACACCGAATACGCCACGCTCACCGCGGATCTGGCTCGCGCCGAGAGCGAGGAACGCGCCGCCCGGCAGGCGCACACCGCGGCGCTGGCCAAGCTCGAACAGCACCGGGACGAGCTGACCCGGGTGCAGGCGCGGCTCGACGAGGCGCAGGCCCACGCCGGCACGGCGGTGCCCGACCCGATCGCCGCGCGCATCCGCACCCGGTTCGCCGCGGCGGTCCGCCGCGTCACCGTCGACAACATCGACCGGGCCCTGAGCACGGTGGGTCGCGCGATCAACGAGGAGATGCGGTCCGCGCAGCACGACACCGCGGACGCCGAGCGCCGCATCACCGCCATCCTCACCGGCTACCTCGCCGAGTGGGAGGCGCGGCGCGCCGAGATGCGCTCCGAGGCCGAGTACGTCGACGATGCGCTCGCGGTGCTCGCCCGGCTGCGCAGCGACGGCCTGCCCGCCTACGAGGACGAGTTCTTCCGGCTGCTGCGCGAGCAGTCGCACCGCAACATCGGGGAGCTGGCGCGCGCGATCCGTAAGGCTCCGGGCGAGATCCGCTCGCGCATCGAGCCGGTGAACGAATCGCTGCGCCGCTCGCCGTTCGACACCGACCGGATCCTGCGCATCGACGTCAAGGACCGGCGCTCCCCCGCCGCGTCGGAGTTCCTGGCGGAGCTGCTGCAGATCACGAGCGGCGCGTGGAAGGAGGAGGACCGGGCCGCGGCGGAGCGGCGGTTCGAACAGATGGCGGCGGTGCTCGAACGGCTCGACTCCGGCGAGCCCGCCGACCTGCGGTGGAAGCGCCTCGTGCTCGACACCCGCCTGCACGTCGGATTCATCGGGGTGGAGGTCGACCCGGAGGGCAACGACGCCAACTATCACGACTCGAGCTCCGGCCTGTCGGGTGGACAGGCGCAGAAGCTGGTGTTCTTCTGCCTCGCGGCGGCGCTGCGCTATCAGCTGGCCGCCGCCGGGGAGGAGCTGCCGCGCTACGGCACGGTGATCCTCGACGAGGCGTTCGATCGCGCCGACCCCGCGTACACGCGACGGGCGCTGGACGTGTTCACCCAGTTCGGGTTCCACATGGTGCTCGCCACCCCGCTCAAGCTGCTGCAGACCCTCGACGACTACATCGACGGCGTGGCCGCGGTGAGCATCCGCGACAAGCGCTACTCGCAGATCGCACTGTTGCCGATCCGCGGGGACGGCACGTGAGCGCACTGTGCGTGCCGCCGTCCGCGGTCGCCGGCAAGGCCCAGGTTGCCTACCGCAGCCGCCGCACCCGATGGATCACCGATCCCACTGCGGCCGAATCGGATTCGCTGTCGATCGGGCTGCATCCGCCGTCCGAGCGGCGGGTCGCGCAGGATCCCGACGCCGTCGTCGCGTGGGTGCGTGCCTGGCACCGCTACCCGGGTGCCGGGCGGGTCGAGTGGGAGACGCGGCGCTGGCCGAGCTTCGGCACGCAGGAAGTGCCGATGCGCCTGCTGCTTTCGGGCGCGACCGAGATCGCCGCCGCGGCCGCACGAGCACCCGAGTGGCGCACCCTCACCGAACGGCAGGCGCGGCTGCTCGACGGACTCGGCCCCGGCACCGCGACGCTCGCGACAGCGATCGCCGCGACGCATGCCCGCTGGCTGGAGCTGGACGAGCCGGACTTCGCGCGGCTCGTCGCAGCGGTGCGCTGGCTGGCCGAGCATCCGTCGTCGGGGCTGTTCGTCCGCCAGCTGCCGGTGCCCGGCGTCGACACCAAATGGGTGTCGCGGCACCGCGGCCTGGTCGAGACGCTGCTCGACGGCGTGCGGGGCGATCGTGACCTGGGGGTGCGGTCGCTGCCGCGGATGTGCGAGGTGGCCGTGTGCGACCGGGCGCTGCTGGCGGGGGCGCCCCGGATCTTCGCGACGTCGCTCGACGAGCTGGCGGCACTGCCGGTGAAGCCGGCCCGCACCCTGATCCTGGAGAACAAGGAGGGCCTGCACGCGCTGCCGGAGCTGCCGGCGACGGTGGCGGTGCACGGCGGCGGCTACGCGGTGCACGAGCTGGCGGACGTGCCGTGGCTCGCCGCCTCCGACGTCGTGTACTGGGGTGACCTGGACACGCACGGTTTCGCGATCCTCGACCGGCTCCGCGGCCGCCTCCCGCACATGCGCAGCCTGCTCATGGACCGCGGCACCGTCGAGCTGTGGCGCGACCTCGCCGTGCCCGAGACGTCACCCGCCCCGCACACGCCCGCACACCTGACCGGACCGGAACGCGACGCGCTCGCGGTGGTGCGCACCGAGGGTCTGCGGCTCGAACAGGAGCGGATCCCGTGGCCGTACGTCGTCGCCCATCTCGAGGCGCTGTAGACGCGGGCGTCGAGCCTGCCGCCCCGCCCGGGCCGCCGGTTCCGGGGTCGTCTTCCCGCCTGCGCCTTCACGATGTGCCTGAAGTTGCAATAGTGAACTAGAATCAAACTTCTCGTTCCCGGGATCTTTCGCGGGAAATCCCTTCACAGGAAAGGAGCACTCCGACGCACACGCCGGCCCCCCACACCGTTCATCTCGTCTCCCTGCCCCACAGCGTCGGGGAGGCTCCCCCGCTCGCGTCCGAGCGGCCCCGGCTGCACGGTCACCCGGACATTGTGTGGTTCCGGGATCGCTATGCGATTCCCATCTCGACGACCACGCCGCACGAGGCGATGCTCGAGGATCTGCACTTCGTGCGCCGGGTCCTCAAGGACGCCGGCATCGACTATCTGCTGGTCCGCGGCGACGGCGCGCGCCCGGTGCTGGCGGTGGACTGGGCCGACCGCAAGGAACTGCGCGCCGTACTGGTCGCCGCGTGCACCGACGAACCGTTCTACTCCAAGACGGTCGGCGCCAAGCGGCGCCGACCGGTGCTCGTCGCCGACGGCCGGCTTTCCCACAGTTCCAAGGACCGGGTGTTCCGACTGTTCCGGCCGCGAGTCGAGCTGACCAGCGGGCTGCGGTACGGGGCGTCGAACGGGGTGCAGATCGAGCTGTGGTCGCACACCGACGACGAAATCCTCCTGCCGAAGGAGAACGCTCTGACCCGGCGCAGCGTGCCGCGGGAGGAGATCACCCGCACCACCGTGGAGCGCTACGGGCAGACGTGGCCGACGATCGAGGGGATGTTCGCGACCCATCCGTCGGACGTCCCGTTCGAGATCGACCTGGTGTTCTCGTGGGTGGACGGCTCGTCGAAGGAGTGGCAGGCCGAACGCGCCAAGCGCATGCAGAACTACGTGGTGGGCGAGGGCGACGACTCCCCCGCGCGCTTCCGGCAGATCAACGAGCTGAAGTACGCGCTGCGCTCCGTACACATGTATGCGCCGTGGATCCGGCGGATCTTCGTCGCAACCGACTCGGAGCGACCGGACTGGCTGGCCGACGACGGCCGGGTCACGTTCGTGCGCAGCGAGGAGTTCTTCGCCGACCCGTCGGTGCTGCCCACCCACAATTCGCAGGCCGTCGAGTGCCAGCTGCATCACATCCCGGGTCTGTCCGAGCACTTCCTGTACTCGAACGACGACATGTTCTTCGGCCGCGCGGTGAATCCGCAGATGTTCTTCTCCGCCGGCGGGGTCACGAAGTTCATCGAGGCGGACACCCGGATCGGGTTGGGCCGGAACCACAAGAAGCGCAGCGGTTTCGAGAACGCGGCACGCGTGAATCGCCGGCTGCTCGAGGACCGGTTCGGGGTGACGATCACCCGGCACCTCGAACACACGCCGGTGCCCCTGCGCAAGAGCATCATGGTGGAGATGGAGCGGGAGTTCGCGGAGGAGTTCGCCGCGACGGCGGCGAGCACGTTCCGGGCCGCGGAGAACATCTCGGTGACGAACTCGTTCTACCACTACTACGCGCTGATGACCGGCCGGGCGGTGCAGCAGACGACGGCCCGCATGCGGTACGTCGACACGACGATGAATTCGGGTCTGCGCGAGCTGGACACGCTGCTGGCGACGCGGAAGATGGACTTCTTCTGCCTCAACGACGGCAGCGTGCCCGAGGTCGACCTCGAGCTGCGGACGGCCAAGGTCACGCAGTTCCTGGAGCGGTACTACCCGATCCCGGCGCCGTGGGAGACGGACCACCCGAGGCGGGCGTGACCTGCGCTCTCGGACGCACCGGGCCGCCCCGCTTATCCGCGGGGCGGCCCGGCCGGGTGAACGCGAACTCGGGGACGACGCCGGGCCGGCGTCGACGCTCACCGCCCGTTCGGTGACGAGGCGAGGGCGGGAAACACCCAGCGTCCGTCGAGGACCTCCGCACGCGGGCGATACAGGCGAACGAGATAGTTCCACCCCTCCGTGACGGGAAGGTGATTGGCGCGGTCCGCATCGTCGCCCCCACCGAAACGGACGGTGATCGAGCCGTCGGCGTTGGGAACGCCTGTGAGGTTGTTGATGCTGTAGGCGTGGCGCTCGTTCGGTTCGAAGAAGCCCTCGGCGTTGTAGACCGAGACGGACCAGAAGCCGTCGACGGGCACATCGCCGACGGTCAACTCGTACTCTCCGACCGGCAGTCCCGGATCGACGCCGATGTACACGGCCTCCTCGGTCGGAAGGCCGCCCCAGCCGGCGGCGGTACCGATCAGGTGCCGGACCGGGTCGACGGTGTTCCGGGCACCGAACATCCGATCGAAGCCGGTCAGTCCTCGTGCCAGCGCCAGCAGCGCCTCCCGCGTCGCGTCGAGGCTCGCACGGTCGTAGTCGGGCGCCGCGAACGGCGTCGACGAGCCGACTTCGAGACGGAACCGGTCCTGGAGCGAGGCCACGGTGCGGACGTCGTCCGGATCGGAGGGATCGACGAGGATCCGCACCGCGACGGCGACGTACGGTGTCGGGAACTCGTCGGCCGTGAACCTGTGCTCTCCCGGGTCGTGGAGGATCCGATCGACATGGTGGTCCTGGTCGACCACCATCACGGACATGTACCGCCGACCGCCGTCGGGGATGGTGAGCGTCGCTCCCTCCGAGGTGTCGACGATCGCGAGGCTGTACAGGGTGTCGCGGTTCATCCGGATCACCGTCTGCTGCTCGACCGAGGCGGGCTCCCGGTTGTGCCGGAGCACATTGATGCCCCCGGCGTCCCGCTGAAGGTCGAGAAACATCCGATCCGTCTCCGCGCGAACGAAGTTGTCCACATTCACCGGAATCGATGTCATGCGCGGCAGCCTAGACGACGAACACCCCACGCGCTGTCCGATTCGTCCGCCTCCGCGACGGTCCGGTGTTCCCTGCCGGAACTGCCGGGCCGGCCGCCGAGCACGGTGCGGCACCGTCTCATTCCGGCTCCGACATCCGCGCGCGGCGCGCGAGGGTGGCGGCGACGCCGGCTGCGGCCGCGCGCACCGACGTGGCGTGCCGCTCGGGATGGAAGCGGGCCACGGGACCGGTGACGCTGAGGGCCGCGATCGGCCGGTCGTCCGGGTCGAGTACCGGCGCCGCGACGCAGGTGATGCCCATCGCGGATTCCTCGCGTTCGTACGCGACCCCCTCGTCGACGATGCGTTCGAGCTGTGCGCGCAGCAGTCCGGGCCCGGACAGCGTCTTCGGGGTGCGCCGTTCGAGTGGCTCGGCGAGCACCCTCTCGAGGATCTCCGGATCGGAGTATGCGAGGAGGGCCTTTCCGATGGCCGTGCAGTGCAGCGGCATTCGGCCGCCGAGACGGGACGGGGAGCGGGCCTGCCGGTGTCCCCCGATCTTGGAGATGTAGACCACTTCGGTGCCCTCGAGGATGCCGAGGTGCACCGTCTCGTGCGTCCGCTCGTACAGGTCCTCCATGAACGGGGTTGCGACCTCGATCAGGCTGCGTTCGGTGGACGCCCGCATTCCGAGTTCGAACAGTTGCCCGCTCAGCCGGTAGCCGGCCTGGGTGCGGTCGAGAAGGCGCACCTTGACGAGGTCGGAGACCAGCCGGTGCAGGGTGCCCTTGGGGATGCCGGTGCGCCGGCCGAGTTCCGCGAGGCTGAGCCCGTGGTCGTCGACGGTGAACGCATACAGCACGGTGACGACCTTGCCGAGCACGGTGTTCGGGTCGATCTGCACGTCGCTGGGAGTGTGCACCGCATTCACCCTTTCGTCCGGTGACCTGGCGATTCGGGTCACCCACCACTGTACGTTCCACTGAGTCGAACATTGTCCTGGCCGGATGCCGGCTCGCCCGGCGACAGTGGGCAGACCAATTCCCTTCGACCTTCCGGGACCGCCATGACCCCCTCCCCAGGAACCGACCGCATGCCGGCTCCGCCCTCCGCCGGCGGCGCCGCGACGGACGATCCGGCTGTACACGCGGCCTTCGTCCGGATCGACCACGCGGTGCGCACCCACTCACCGTGCCCGCCGGTGCGTGACCTCATCGGCAGCTCCGATATCGAGCGCGCCTACGCGGTCCAGACGAAACTGAACGCGGCACGCACGGCCGCCGGCGCTCGTGTGGTCGGTCGCAAGATCGGGCTCACGTCACCGGCGGTCCAGCGGCAACTCGGCGTGGACCGGCCCGACTTCGGTGTTCTGTTCGACGACATGCAGTACACCGAGGACGAACCCGTGCCCTTCCACCGCCTGCTGCAACCGAAGGTCGAGGCGGAGATCGCCTTCGTGCTCGGGCAGGACCTCGCCGACGGCCCGCTCGACGCCCGGCGCATCCGCGACAGCGTCGACTACGCCGTCGCCGCCCTCGAGATCGTCGACAGCCGGATCGCAGGGTGGGACATCACCTTCGGGGACACGGTCGCCGACAATGCCTCGTCCGGGCTGTTCGTCCTCGGCACCCGGCGCCGCGGGCTCGACGAGTTCGAACCGGTCGACACCGAGATGGCGATGCGTGTCGACGGCGCGGCGGTGTCCACCGGGAACGGCGCGGCCTGCCTGGGCGACCCGCTGCGGGCCCTGGCGTGGCTCGCCGACACCGCCCGCCGGTTCGGTGAACCGCTCCGCGCCGGGCAGATCGTCCTGTCCGGGGCCCTCGGGCCGATGGCGCCCGTCCACCCCGGCTCCACCGTCACCGCGGACATCACCGGACTCGGTTCGGTGACCGCGACCTTCACCGAGGAGGACCACACATGAGCACCCGCAGAACACAGGTGGCCGTCATCGGCTCCGGCAACATCGGCACCGACCTGATGATCAAGGTGATCCGGAACTCGACCAATCTCGAGATGGGCGCCATGGTCGGCATCGATCCCGACTCGGACGGCCTGGCCCGCGCCCGCCGGCTGGGTGTCCCCACCACCGCCGACGGCGTGGCGGGCCTGATCGGCCTGCCGAACTTCGACGAGATCGGCTTCGTGTTCGACGCGACGTCGGCACAGGCGCACCGGGCCAACGCCCGGGCGCTCGAACCCTACGGCAAGCGGCTGATCGACCTCACGCCCGCAGCGATCGGCCCCTTCGTCGTTCCGGCCGTCAACCTCGACGCACACCGGCACGCCCCGAACGTCAACATGGTCACCTGCGGTGGGCAGGCAACCATCCCCGTCGTGGCGGCGGTCTCGCGCGTCACGCCCGTCGCCTACGCCGAGATCGTCGCGTCCATCGCGTCGAAGTCCGCCGGACCCGGCACCCGCGCGAACATCGACGAGTTCACCGAGACGACGGCGCACGCGATCGAGTCGGTCGGCGGCGCGGCCCGGGGCAAGGCGGTGATCGTCCTGAACCCTGCCGAGCCGCCGCTGATCATGCGGGACACCGTGTTCTGCCTGATCTCCGAGCCGAGCGCAGTCGTGCACGACGCCGTCCGGGAGTCGATCGAGCGGATGGTCGCCGACGTCGCCGCCTACGTGCCGGGCTACCGGCTCAAGCAGCGGGTGCAGATCACCCCGGTTCCGGAGGGGCAACCGGTGCATACCCTGCTCGCCGACGGCGCCCCGGCCACACCCACCCACCAGGTGTCGGTATTCCTCGAGGTCGAGGGTGCCGCGCATTATCTGCCCGCGTACGCGGGCAACCTCGACATCATGACCTCGGCCGCCCTGCGGTTCGCGGAGGCCGCCGCCGAGACGGACACCGCACGCGCGGCAGAACTGGAGACCACCCGATGACGACCGAACTGTTCATCCAGGACGTCACGCTCCGGGACGGGATGCACGCCGTTCGGCACCGCATCACCCCGGACGACGTGGGCCGTATCGTGGCCGCGCTGGACGCGGCCGGTGTCGACGCCATCGAGGTCGCCCACGGCGACGGACTGGCCGGGGGCAGCCTCAACTACGGACCGGGCAGCCACACCGACTGGGAGTGGATCGAGGCCGCGGCCGCGAACGTGTCCCGGGCGCGCCTCACCACGCTGCTCCTGCCCGGGATCGGCACGATCCGCGAACTCGAGCACGCCTACCGGCTCGGGGTCCGCTCGGTGCGCGTGGCCACGCACTGCACCGAGGCGGACGTCTCGGCCCAGCACATCGCCACGGCCCGCGAGCTGGGCATGGACGTCTCCGGATTCCTCATGATGAGCCACATGGCACCGCCCGCCGAGCTGGCGCGACAGGCGAAGTTGATGGAGTCCTACGGCGCGCACTGCGTCTACGTGACCGACTCCGGCGGTCGGCTGACCATGGACGGGGTACGCGAACGGGTTCGGGCCTACCGGAACGTGCTCGACCCGGGCACCGAGATCGGTATCCACGCCCACGAGAATCTGTCGTTGTCGGTGGCGAACTCCGTGGTCGCCGTCGAGGAAGGGGTGACTCGCGTCGATGCCTCCCTGGCCGGCCACGGCGGCGGGGCCGGCAACTGCCCGCTCGAGGCGTTCGTCGCCGTCGCCGACCTGCAGGGCTGGACCCACGGCAGCGACCTGTTCGCGCTGCAGGACGCCGCCGACGACCTGGTCCGGCCGCTTCAGGATCGGCCGGTCCGGGTGGACCGCGAGACCCTCACCCTCGGCTACGCCGGCGTGTACTCCTCGTTCCTCCGCCACGCGGAGGCAGCGTCCGAGCGTTACGGCATCGACGTGCGCACCCTCCTGCTCGAGGTCGGGCGACGCGCGCTCGTCGGCGGGCAGGAGGACATGATCGTCGACATCGCCCTCGACCTGCTGGGCGAACGTGCGGCGCGAGCCTAGACGCGGACGGTGACGTCCGGGTTCTCGGGGATGCGGATTCCGGCCTCGGCGAGACGCTGGGCCGCGTCCTCCGCGGTGGACGGCCGGCCGGTGGTGATGTAGCTGCCGGTCGGCACCACGGAGTGGACGATGGTGTCCGGGTAGACGTGCACGAGGTTGAAGCCCTGGGCACCGTCGTGGCCGCGCTGGCACCCGGCCGGAACGTTGAGGTCCTGGGTGTAGCACGTCGAGGAGGCCACGGAGACGGGGATGTCGGCGAAGGTCGCGGTCGTGGTGTAGTGCAGGTGCCCGGCGAGGATGGTGCGCACGTCGGTGCCGCGCAGCACCTCGGCGAGGCAGGCCTGGTCGCGCAGCTCGACGAGCACGGCCTGGTCGAACACGCTGGGCACCGGCGGGTGGTGCATGGCGAGGATGGTGCCGAAGCGCGCCGACGTCTCGAGTTCCTGCGCCAGCCAGTTCAGCTGCTCCTGCGAGATCTCGCCGTGGTGGAACCCGGGCACCGAGGTGTCGAGGGTGATGATGCGCAGGCCGTTGACGTCGTATACGCGGTCGATCGGGCCGGTGGACGGCGCCTGATCCAGCAGCAGTTCGCGGAAGGTGGCGCGGTCGTCGTGGTTGCCCATGGCCCACACGATCTGCGCGCCGAGTGCCTGCGCGACGGGCTCGACGAGGCCGCGCAGCTTCGAGTAGGCGTCGGGCTGGCCGCGGTCGGCGAGGTCGCCGGTGAACACGAGCGCGTCCGGCTGTACCTGGGACGCGCGGATATCGGCGAGAATCTGCCGCACCCGGGCGTCGGCGTCGACCGTCCCGTAGAGCAGTTCGTCTCCGCCGACCAGGTGGGTGTCGGTGATGTGCAGCAGGGTGTGCGAGGGCCTCGGGTATTCGGCTATTCGCTCGGCCCCACGAGGGCTGCCCATGATCTCTCACTTCCGTTCGCCGACGTGCTCAGGGGCACACGTCGAGTATGACCATAGTCGAACGGGTTCGGGTTGCCCTTGGGCACCCCGGAGTCGACGCGACGGCGAACAGGGCGGAAACCTCGGGTGCCGTCAGGCGAGGTGCGCCCCCAACGGCGTGGATTCCGGCTGGTCGAGGCGCCAGAACATGCCGCCGTCGCACGATTCGACGTCACCGCTGAGGTAGCTGGCGACGGCGACGGCGGCGGTGGTCGGATCGGGAAACCGCCGGCCCTCCATCGGACCGGCCGTGATCTCGAGGACGCCGGTGGCGGGGTCGAACCGCCCCTTGACCCGGTAGCCGTCCCAGTCGGCGAGCACCGGCAGCCGCGGGTCCTCGGCGACCTCGGGTTCGGCCGCCCCGCGTGCCTTGCCCGAGGCGCTCGCCTTGCGCGCGCGGTTGCGGGCGAGCCGCTCCTGCTCGGCCTCGGCCGCGTCGTCGTCGGTGTAGCGGGTGGTGTCCTTGGCCGGCGTCAGGCCGAGCAGGTCCCAGCGGTCCTTGCCGTGGGCGACGCTGCTGAGCGGGATGGCGTGGCTTCCGGTGCGGGTCCGGCCGCGCGCATCGGCCATCCAGATGTCGACCTCGGCGGCGATCCCCGCCGCGACCTCGTCGGACGGAAGCACGAAGTACGTCACCGGGGTGCTCCCCAGGTCCACGAAGACCCAGAACTGCGAGCCCGTGTCGTCGGCGTCCGGCAGGGCGTCCTGCCGTCGCGCCTGCCAGTCCCCGTCGATCTTGGCGCGGACGCGCACGATGCAGCTGTCCCCGTCGACGCCCCACACCTGGACCGGGTTGCGCGGCAGGTGCTCGAGCCGCTCGGCGCGGCCCCCGCGCTGGATGACCTCGGAAATGAAGGCTTGGATGCCTCGACCGGCCGTATCTTGCACTCGACTGCGTCCATTTCTGTGCTGCGCCCCGTACACATCGGTGAGCTGTGTTGCGACGGGTCCAACGCGGCACGACTCGAGTTTCTGTACTCCAGAGTACGGGCAGGGGTTCGGCGGTGGCCGGACGAGTCGGCCTTCGGTGGGTCGGACCGGGTGCCGCGACGATGTCCGCCCCGCGCCGACGAGGGGTAATTTTGCTGCCATGAGCACGTCCTGGCAGGACCCGAAGGCTGTGAACCTGATGCTCGACGACTGCGACACCTGGGCGGTGGTCGGGCTGTCCGGCAATCCCGGCCGGACCGCGTATCGGATCGCGCGCCTGTTGCAGGAGCGCGGCAAGCGGATCGTCCCCATTCATCCGAACGCGCCGACGGTGCTCGGCGAGCAGGGCTACGCGTCCCTCGCCGACGTCCCGTTCCCCGTCGAGGTGGTCGACGTGTTCCGCCGGTCGGAGTCGGCGGGCGAGTTCGCCGACCAGGCCGTCGCGATCGGCGCGAAGGGCGTGTGGTTCCAGCTCGGCGTGATCGACGAGGACGCGTTCCGGCGCACCACCGAGCAGGGCGTGGCGATGGTGATGGACGCGTGCCCGGCGATCGAGTGGGGCAGGCGGCGCGGCTGAGCCCGCTGCTGCGCCGCGGCGTCGCCCTCGCTGACCGGCCGACCCGCCGGCGACGGCCGGCCGCCGTGCCGATCGAGCGGAGGGATCAGGACGCCAGGATCCGGGCCTTCTCGGCCTCGAACTCGGCCTCGGTGAGCACGCCTTGTGTTTTCAGCTCGGCGAGGTCCTTCAATGCGGCGATCCGGTCCGTCCCTCCCGGCGCCGCCGGGGCGGCCGGCGTCGGGGCAGGTTCGGGCGGGTACTGCGCATCGCGGTCGTATGGAGCCTGCTCCTGCGCCGCCCAGCGCCGGCCCTGCCGCCGGGACACCCGGTTGGACACGGCGGTGGCGGTTCCGGCCACCACGGCGGTACGGGCGACTCCGCGAAGCAGTCCGGGCATGGTGCACTCCTCGGGTACTCGAATGGCATGTCGATTCGAATTACTTTGCTCTACTTCAGCTTTCAGATCCAAGGGCGTCCAGAGACGACAGGATGCTCTGCACCGGGATGCGGCCCGACGCGACGAGCTGGGCGCCGTTGCGACGCAGTGCCCGCGCGAAGGGCGCGGCCCAGGTGTTCTCGTAGACCAGGACGGCTGCCGAGCAGCCCGGCTCGAGCGCGGCTCCGGCTTCGGCGAAATCAGTGTCGTCGAGCAGACCCGAGGCGGCCTCCGCGAACAGGGTCACGTCGAACTCGCCCTCGAGCCCGACCTCGGCGATGTCGATCCCGGCGACGGAGCCGTCGGGGTCCTTGCGGACGAACGCCAGGTCCAGCACCCGGATGATGCCGCGCTCGACGAGGTCGCGCAGGAGCGGTAGCGCCGACCCGTCGGGAGGGCGATCGGCAGGAAACTCGATGACGAGATAGTCGACCGGACCCATCTCGTCGATATCGGAATCGGTCACCAGGAGCCTCGTTTCAGCGACGGAACCAGTGTTCGGCGGGCGCACCACCCACCACCTGTTCGACGATAGTCCGCGCGCGGCAACCCGCATCGGTTTTTGCACATGCGGCATCGGGACACCGACCCGCCCCCGGCGCATGCCGGTCTCGTGACCGCTTCGAAACGGGAAAAAGGCCCGAAGCCACTGCAGAGAAACAGAGCCGAAGCGCACACTGGGCGAGACCAATCCCGCCTCGGAAGGGGAGCATCATGTCTCAGAACGTGCGTGCCGATCAGGAAGGCATGTCCGTCAAACAGGGCATCGCCGCGGGGACGTCGATCGGGGCCGCGGTCATCATGGCCACGATCGGCATCCTGCAGTTCTTCCAAGGGATTGCGGCGGTGGCCGAGGACGAGGTGTTCGTCCAGGGCCAGGAGTACACCTTCAAATTCGACCTGACCACCTGGGGGTGGGTCCATATCGTCTTCGGTGTGGTGATGGTGGTCGTGGGCATCGCCCTGATCAGCGGCGCGACGTGGGCACGAGTGTCGGCAATTGTCATCGCTGCGCTGTCGATCCTCGCGAACTTCCTGTGGCTCCCGTACTACCCGTGGTGGTCGATCCTGATCATCGCGCTCGACGTGGTGGTGATCTGGGCGATCTCGACCTGGAACCCGCGAGCCGACTACTACTGACCAGGCCGAGGAGGAGATCCGGACCTTCGTTCCCCTGCTGATCGAGAAGTCGGCCTGGCGCGAAATCGGGAATGCTTCTCGCTCGTCCCGGACCGGTCGCACATAGGCGGACAGCGATGACACAACAGGGAACCGGCGCCCAGGACGATTCGGCGCCGGGCGCGCCCGACACGGCGAACACCGGTGCAGGTCTTCCCGGCTCCGGAGCTCGCGCCGCGACCGTCGAGGCCGCGGAAGGAGACGACGAGAGCCGGTCGCCCGAGACCGGGGGCCGCCGGAAGCTGCTGTACGTCACCCTTCCGGGGTGCTGGGGCGCACTGATCTTCGCGTGCCTGTCGTTCACGCCGTCGCTGCTACCACGCGGAGGCCTGCTCCAGGGCATGATCTGTGGCATCACTGCCGCGATCGGCTACGGGTTGGGGGTGTTCGCGGCGTTCGTGTGGCGCGCATTCGCCGACCGAGGCCCTCGACGTCCGCGGCGCGGCTCCTGGCTGGTCTTCCTCGTCGCCGCGGCGGTGCTGTTCGTCGGCTCCTTCGCCGTCGGTCAGTACTGGCAGCACGAGATCCGCGGGTTGATGGGGGTCACCGAGTACAACGTCGCGCTCGTGGTCCTCTCCCCCGTCGTGGCTGCAGTGATGTTCGGTCTCCTCCTGGCGGTCGGGCGCGGCGTCCGGGGCTTGTATCGCTGGCTGGCCGCTCTGCTCAACCGGTGGATCGGACATCGCGCGGCGACCGTGGTCGGGTGGCTCGCGGTCGCCTGGCTCGTCTATGCGGTCGTGTCGGGTGTGCTGCTCGGTGGCCTCGTCGGTGTCGCCAACTCGGCGTTCTCGGTGCGGGACACCATGACCCCGGAGGGCATACAGCAGCCCACGACCGGCCTGCGTTCGGGCGGACCGGGATCGGTGGTGCCGTGGGAGTCGTTGGGGTGGCAGGGGCGCAGCTTCATCGGCTCCGGCCCCTCCACGGAGGAGCTCACACAGTTCGCCCAACGCCCGGCCCTGGAGCCGATCCGGGCCTATGCCGGACTGGCGTCGGCCGACGACTCCGAATCCCGGGCGGCGTCGGCGGTCGAGGACCTCAGCCGTGCCGGAGGTTTCCAGCGGGGGAACCTGCTGGTGATCACCACCACGGGAAGCGGGTGGGTGGACCCCGCGCTGGTGGATTCGTTCGAGTATCTCACCGGTGGCGACGCGGCGACCGTGGCGCTCCAGTACTCGTACCTGCCGTCGTGGATCTCCTATCTGGTCGATCAATCCAAGGCCCGGCAAGCCGGTCGCGATCTGTTCGACGCGGTCTACGACGTGTGGTCGAAACTGCCACAGGACAACCGCCCCCGGCTGTTCGTCGCCGGAGAGAGCCTCGGCTCGTTCGGCGGCGAGACCGCCTTCAGCGGCGAATACGATCTGCGCAACCGCACCTCGGGGACGCTGTTCGTCGGCCCCCCGAACTTCAACACCCTGTTCCGGGAATTCAGCGATCGGCGTGCCCCGGGCAGCCCGGAGATCGAGCCGGTCTACCAGAACGGGCGCACGGTGCGATTCACCAACGATCCCCGGACGGAGATTCCTCCCGCGGACACGCCCTGGGACGGCAGTCGGGTCCTGTACCTGATGCATCCGTCCGACCCGATCGTCTGGTGGAGCCCGAATCTGATCCTCGGCGAACCGGACTGGATCGGTCAGCCACCCGGACAGGATGTGCTCGAGGAGATGTTCTGGATGCCGTTCGTGACGTTCTGGCAGGTCACCGCGGACCTGCCGTTCTCCACCGGTGTCCCGGGCGGCCACGGCCACAAATACACCTCCGGGTACGTCGACGGGTGGAACGCGGTCATGCAACCGACGGGGATCACCCCCGAGCAACTCACCACCCTCCGGACGATCATCGAAGCCGGCGAGTAGGACAGGAGGGGCGCTCCGGTGGCGCCTCCCCCAGGTAAGCATCCGGCGGACTTCCACTTGATGGAGCTGGTGCTCGGTCGATCCCGCGGAGCCGGATTGGACGTGGCGTTCCGGATGGCTGGGCCATGAGACCAGCCTCCGCTTTCCCGAACCGGCAACTGCATCGGTGTGGTCCAATGAGGTGGTGTGTAGATGGAGGGCCTACTCCGGCGATCCGCTCCTCGGAGCGAAGCCCAACGCGCAGTTCCCGAACCACTTTGCGATGTGCCGCGCGCATGGAACAACACGTCCGAAGCATCGGCCGCTCCGATCGGTCTGAGCTTCGTCGGGAAGGAGTCTGCTGCTCGACACGCCGCGGCATCCGGAAACAGCGCTGCGGACCCATCCGACCATCTCGAGGAGACGGCGTGTACACGTACAGGGTGATCGAAGTTCGCGAAAAGATGCTCGGCGGCAAGATGTCCGGAGACAAACTCGAGCGGCTCCTCAACGAACAGGCCCGCCAGGGATGGCGACTGAAGGCGATCACCTCGGCAGACATCAAGGGACGGCTCGGCCCCGGTGGTGTCGAAGGGCTGCTCGTAACGTTCGAGCGCGAAGACTGAGGGGACGTGCCGTGGCGCGTCACCACCGCTGAATCGCACAAACGGGTGCCACGCGGTCGATACGTGAAACCCGGCCGACAGGATGGGAAAACGCGATGCGTATCGAGGACTACGGACTGATCGGAGATCTGCAGAGCGCCGCACTCGTCAGCCGTGACGGCGCCGTCGACTGGCTGTGCCTGCCCCGCTTCGATTCTCCGTCGTGCTTCGCCGCTCTGATCGGCGACGATCGGCACGGACGCTGGAGTCTTCGTCCGGCCGGTGAGATCGCGGACGTCACGCGCCGATACCGTGCCGGAACGCTCATACTCGAAACCGACGTCGAAACCACGGACGGGGCGGTCCGGATCATCGACTTCATGCCTCGTCGCGGTGACGGACCACCGCGGCTGATGCGGATCGTGGAGGGCTTGCGCGGTCGGGTTCCGATGCGGATGCAACTGTCGATCCGGCCGGACTACGGCACGATCACCCCGTGGGTCGAGCCCGCTGCCGATGGCGTACTCGTCATCGCCGGTCCGGACTCGTTCCGGCTGAGCACCCCGGTGCCCCTGCAACTCGGGGACGGTAATGCGACGGCGGACTTCGTCGTCACCGAGGGCGGACGCGAGCGGTTCACGCTGTGCTGGCACGACTCCTTCGGTCCCCCTCCCTCGATCGAGGACGCCGACTCGGCGCTGGCCCGCACACAGGCGTGGTGGCGCGAGTGGAGCGGCCGGCTCGCTTACGCCGGACCGTACCGGGACGAGGTGCTGACCTCCCTCATCGTGCTCAAAGCCATGACCCACGAGGCGACCGGCGCGCTGATCGCGGCCCCGACGACCTCCCTGCCGGAAGACATCGGTGGGGTGCGCAACTGGGACTACCGCTACTGCTGGATCCGTGACTCGGTGCTGGCCCTCGAATCCCTGCTGGCCGGCGGGTACACCGAAGAAGCGTTCTCGTTCCGGAATTTCCTCCAGCGGGTCGGTACGGGAGACCCCGCGAAGATCCAGATCATGTACGGTATCGGCGGCGAACGGCGACTGACGGAGTTCGAACTACCCGAGATTCCGGGATACGAGGGATCCACTCCGGTGCGCGTCGGCAACGCAGCGTCGGAACAGTTCCAACTCGACGTCTACGGTGAACTGATCGGCGTCGCCTTCCTCAGTACCGAGGCCGTGGGACGGGTCGAGCCGCATCTGTGGCCGCGCTGGCGCACCCTGATCGAGTACGTCGAGTCGATCTGGGACGAGCCCGACGACGGGATCTGGGAAACCCGCGGACCGCGGCGGCACTTCACCCAGTCGAAGGTCATGGCGTGGGTGGTGTTCGATCGCGCGGTTCGCCTGGTCGAACGGTACAACCTCGACGGACCGGCCGAACGGTGGAGGCGGCTGCGCGACCAGATCCACAACGAGGTGTGTGAGCGCGGCTTCGACCCCCGGCGCAACACCTTCACCCAGTACTACGGATCGGAGGAGCTCGACGCCAGCGTGCTGACAATTCCGCTCGTGGGGTTCCTGCCGGGCACCGACGAACGGGTGACCGGCACAATCGACGCGGTCACCCGCGAACTCGGGCGCGACGGGTTCGTCTCGCGGTATTCGACCTCCCGGACAGACGACGGTCTACCCGGCGACGAAGGGCAGTTTCTGGCGTGCTCCTTCTGGTTGGTCAGTGCGCTGGCCTTGAACGGCCGTGTCGGGCAGGCTCGCACGCTGTTCGAGCGGCTCGCCGCATTGAGCAACGATCTGGGTCTGCTCGCCGAGGAGTACGACGTCGGCCGCGATCGCCAGGTCGGCAACTTTCCTCAGGCGTTCAGCCACCTGACCCTCATCGGCGCCGCTTATGCCATCGCCGCCACCGAGGCCGAGGCCGCCGGAGGATGATCCGCCCGCCGCGCGTGCTCGTGGGGAGCCGCAGGATCAGCGGCAGTGTCGGCAGGCACCGGCGAAACAATGCTCGAGTTGTTGCTTCCCCATCGACTGCGAGGGGCATGACATGACAGAGAGCCTCAGCTCCTCCCGGCCGCCTGCCGCTGTGCGACGAATGCTGATTCCCTTGGCATTGGCTCAGTTCATCTGTAGCTTTGCCGGCTCGAACATGAATGTGATGATCAACGACATCAGTACGGATCTGGGAACGACGGTGCAGGGCGTGCAGACCGCGATCACCCTGTTCCTGTTGGTGATGGCCGCGTTGATGATTCCGGGCGGCAAGCTGACGGACCGATGGGGGCGTAAACGGTGTTTCGTTCTGGGCCTTATCCTCTACGGAGCCGGGGCTCTGCTCAGCGCAGTGTCCCCCACCCTCGGGGTCTTGATTCTCGGCAACTCGATCCTCGAAGGGGTCGGCACCGCACTGCTGATCCCGCCCGTGTACATCCTGACGACGATGCTCTTCACTGACACAGTCTCTCGGGCACGCGCCTTCGGTGTGATCACCGGGATGGGCGGCATCGGCGCGGCGGCGGGTCCGTTGATCGGTGGTCTCATCACCACCGGTATCGACTGGCGCGCGGCCTTCGTGTTCCAGGCGCTGATCGTCGGGGTCATCATCTTTCTGAGCCGAGGAATAGACGATCCGGTACCCGCCGACCCGGCACGACCGTTCGACATCGGAGGAACCGTCTTGTCGGCCGCCGGCCTCGTGTGCCTTGTGATGGGCATCCTGCAAGCCGACAACAACGCCAGGTTGGCGGTGATCCTGATCGCTCTCGGTGTGCTGTTGGTGCTGTCATTCCTGCTGTACGTGCGGGCTCGTGAGCGAGCCGGTAAAGAGCCGTTGCTCTCACTCACCCTCTTCCGCAACCGCACATCCAACCTCGCCCTGGTGACTCAGAACGTCCAATGGTTGCTGCTGATGGGAACCGCATTCGTCGTTTCAGCGTTCCTCCAGGTCGTGCGGGGCTACAACGCCATCCAGACCGGCGTGATCTTCACTGCGGCCACCGCCGGCATCCTGGGCGCCTCCCTGGGAGCCGAGCGGCTGGCAACCAAATACTCGCAACGCACGTTGATCATGGCCGGATTCGTCGCCACTCTGGCAGGAATCGTGATTCTCCTCGTACTCGTGCGCGCCTCGTCCAGTGCGTGGGCGTTCGCGCCGGGACTGCTGCTCATCGGGGTCGGCCTCGGAACCATGCTGACTCCGTCGGTGAACGTCGTGCAATCGGCATTCCCCGAGGACCGGCAAGGGGAGATCTCGGGTCTGTCGCGGTGCGTGTCGAACCTCGGCTCGTCGCTGGGCACTGCCGTGGCCGGCACCGTGCTCGTCGCCGGCTTGACCTCACCGGACCGGGCGTACGCGCTGGCAATGGTCGTCCTGGCCGTCATCGGTCTGGTGGGGTTGCTGGTGGCGGTGTTCCTGCCTGGCACCGGCGGACATGACCGGCATGCTCGCATGTCGAATTGACAGTTCGGCGTGGGGGTAGTGATGGACGCGCGCCCGGCCGTCGGGTGCGGCAGGCGGCGCGGCTGGGCCCCTACCGAGCGGCCGGCGAGCGGGCGACGCACCCGGGCACGGCCTCCCGGGGTGCCGCGAGTCGGTAGCTGCCGGCGTGGAACAGCAGCGGCTCGTCCTCTCCCCGTTCGTACTCCCGCACCCGGCCGACGAAGATGGTGTGATCGCCCTCCACGTAAGCATTTTCGCGGGTGCACACGAACCGGGCGAGGCATCCGCCGAGCAGCGGCACCCCGCCGGGCCCCTCGTCGACCGGCAGCCCGGCGAACTTGTCCTCGGCGGGCCGGGAGAACCGCTGCGACAGCCCCTGCTGCTCGACCCCCAGCACGTGGACGGCGAAATACTCAGCGGTGCAGAACGTTTCATAGCTGGGCGCCCGGTTGGCGAGGCAAAACAGCAGCAGGGGCGGATCGAGCGACAGGGAGGTCAACGAGTTCGCGGTGATGCCGGCCCGCCGGGCGCCGGCACCGCGCGCGGTAATGACGGTGACGCCGGTGGCGAACTGACCGAAGGCGTTGCGCAGGTCGCGGAGATCGAGTCCGTGGGTGGTCATGGCGTCACTCCTGTCCGGCGAGTTCGGCCATGAGCTGATCGGCCCGTTCGGGGCCCATGGCGGTGTAACCGCCGTCGACGGCGTAGTCGGCTCCGGTGACGAACGACGCCTCGGGCGAGAGCAGGAACCGCACCACGGCGGCCACCTCCGCCGGGTCGCCGGTGCGGCCGAGCAGGTGCAGCGGCGCGGCCACCCGGTCGGCCTTGACGCGATCCCCGCCGGAGAGCTGGTCGATGGCGTTGGACCAGGTCCAGCCGGGCGAGACGGAGTTGACGCGGATGCCGTCGGCGGCGAGGTCGAGGGCCATGTTGCGGGTGAGCTGGACCATGGCGGCCTTGCTGACGGGGTACGTCCAGCGCCCGGCCTGCGCGACGCGCGCGGAGGTGGAGGTGAAGTTGACGACGGCGGCCCGGTCGGAGCGGCGCAGCCACGGCAGCGCGAGCCCGGTGAGGACGGCGGCGCTGACGACGTTGACGTCGAGGGTGGCGAGCCAGTCGGAGCGGGTGGAGGCGGGCCCGTTGTCACGGTAGACGCAGGCGAGGTTGACGAGGTGGTCGATGCCGCCGTGACGGTCGGCGATCGCGGCGACGGTGCCGGCGAGGGCTTCGTCGTCGGTGAGGTCGGTGCGGTGGAAGCTCGCCTGCTCGCCCAGCCGGTCGGCGACGGCTCCGCCGGCGGGATCGACGTCGACGATCGCGACGGACCAGCCGTCCTTGGCGAGGGCTTCGGCGACGGCCGCGCCGATCATGGTGGCGCCGCCGGTGACGACGGCAGTGGGGTCGGTGGTGGTCATGGCTGCTCCGGGGTCGTGGGGCGCGGTCCGTCGTCGGCGGGTTCGCCGGTGAGGGCGGCGCGGGTGAGCTCGAGCCGGGATCGGATCCCGAGCTTGCGGTAGGTGGTCTTGAGGTACTGCTTGACGGTGTAGCGGCTGAGGAAGAGCTTCTCGGCGATCTGCTGGTCCTGCAGGCCCGCGACGGCGAGGGCGGCGATCTCGCGTTCGCGGGCGGAGAGCTGCGAGGCGAGGTGGTCGGGCAGCGCGGCGACGCCCGGTGCGGCGGGCAACAGCTCGAGCAGTGCCACGACGCGGCGGGCGCCGCCCCGGTCGGTGACGCAGCTCTGCACCTGCAGGTGCCGGGACACCCCGTCGAGGCGCACGTCCAGGACGAACGTCTGTCGCATGCCGGCGTCGGCGTCGCGGCCGGGCCCGCCGGCTTCGATGAGCCCGGTCAGCCAGAGCGTGGGCTCGCTGATGCCGACCCGGCCGAGCAGGGCCCGCGCGGCGGCGTTGACCTGGCGTTGCCCGGTGGCGAGATCGAGGATGACCGTGGCCTCGCTCGACAGGTCGAGCGCGGCCCACAGGTCGTCCTGCACGGCGCGGGCCGCCTCCCGCCGGGCCACCTCGGTGACCGCGACACCCACGAGCCGGCCCAGGGCGCCGGCGACGGCGATCTCCGCGGGCGACGCCAGCGCGAGCCGGTCGTTGTCGGCGAAGTTGAGGGTGCCGACGACGTGGCCGCGTTCGATGATGGGCGCCTCGAGCACCATCCGCATGTCGTGCAGGCGGGCCACGTCGCGGAAGAACGGGGACTCGGTCCACGTGTTCTCGCTCATCAGCCGGCTGCTGTGGGTGGGGCGGCGGCGCTGCTCGAGCGTGCGCAGCACGGGGTCCTGGTGGCGGCCGAGTTCCTCGTACAGCGTCAGGAAGCGTTCGCTGACGCCCTCCGCGGCGGCCAGCGGGGTGCGGCCGGGCGAGTCGCCGAACAGGTAGATGCCGAAGGCACGGGACGGCAGCACCCGCGGGACGAGGTCCATGCACAGGTCCTGGATCGCCTCGACCGTGTCGACGGCGAGGAGGGACTCGGCGACGTCGGCGAGATCGGTCGCGACGGTGCGATCGTCGTCGTCACCGTCGAACGGGAACTCGATGTCCATGGCCCCCTGCACCTCCTCGGCCGCCCGTGCGGCGGCCTCCACCCTCGTATCGGCAACCCGCCCGGCGTTCAGGACGCCGCCGGCCGGTAGCGGAGGACGAACGACCCGCGGTCGTCGACCTCGACGGCGAACTCGTCGGGCACCACGACGCTGCTGGTGCCCAGTTCGATGATCGCCGGCCCCTCCAAGTGTGCGCCCACGCCGAGGCCGTGCCCGTCGTACACCGCGGCCTCGACCATCGTCCGGTGCAGCACCGACCAGATCGGGCGGGTGCCGATCCGCCCGGTGCCGTCGCCGGTGGGCACGACGGCGCTGTCGAGGCGCGGCTTGGGGGTGGTGCCGACGACGCTGAGCCGGATGTTGAGCACGTCGATCGGCATGTCCGGGGAGCGGTAGCCGAACAGGGTGTCGTGCATGGCGTGGAACCGCTCGGCGACGTCGGCGAGGTCGACGCCGTCGAGGGACGACGGGTCGAGCGGCACGTTGATCTCGTACCACTGGCCGCGGTAGCGCATGTCCAGCGAAGGTTGCAGGGTCACCTCGGTGTCGGCGACACCTTCCTCGGCGAGGATCTTGCGGCCGCGCATGGCCATGTCGTGCCAGATCCCGAGGAGTTCTCCGGTGTCGAGGGCGGCGAGTTCGGCCTTGTGGCTCTGCACGAAGTCGTGCTGGAAGTCGCACACGAGCATGCCGGCGGCGCAGAAGATCGACGACTCGCGCGGGGTGACGAGCACGGGGATCTCGAGTTCGCGGGCGATGGCGGCGGCGTGGACGGGCCCGGCTCCCCCGGCGACGACGATCGGGAAGTCGCGGGCGTCGAGACCGCGGCGGACGGTGATCTCCCGGACACCGGCGGCCATGCCGACGTTGACGACGTCGTAGATGCCGGCGGCGGCCTCCTCGACGGAGATGCCGAGGGGTTCGGCGACGTCGCGGCGGATCGCCTCGATCGAGGCCTCCCGGTCGAGGGGGATGTCGCCGCCGAGGAAGCTCGCGGGGTCGACGTAGCCGAGGACGACGTCGGCGTCGGTGACGGTAGCGCGGGTGCCGCCGCGGCCGTAGCAGGCGGGTCCGGGGACGGCGCCGGCGCTCTCGGGGCCGACGCGCAGCAGGCCGCCCTCGTCGACGTAGGCGATGCTGCCGCCGCCGGCGCCGATGGTGTGGATGTCGACCATGGGCAGGGCGATGCGGCCGCGGTCGATCTGCCCGTCGGTCATCACGAGCGGCCGGCCGTCGTTGACGACGGCGGCGTCGAAGCTGGTGCCGCCCATGTCGACGGTCAGGCAGCGGTCCCAGCCGTGCGGGGCGACCTCGAGCAGGCCGGCGGTGGGCCCGGACGCCGGGCCGGACAGCAGCGACAGGGCGGCACGGCGGGCCAGCTCGTCGGGGGTGGCGACGCCGCCGTTGGACTGCATGAGCAGCAGGATGCCGGTGAATCCCGCCGCGTCGAGCGCCTCGGTGAGCACCCGAAGGTAGCGCGTGATGATCGGTCCCGCATAGGAATTGAGCACGGCGGTGCTGGTGCGGTCGTAGTAGCGCACCTGCGGCAGCAGCTCGCTCGAGCGGGTCAGGTACACGCCGGGCAGCTCGGCGGCGAGGATGTCGGCGGCCTGTCGTTCGTGCTCGTCGCCGGCGTGCGAGTGCATGAACGACACCGCCACGGCCTCGACGCCCTCGCGCCGGAACAGTTCGGCGGCGGCACGCACGTCGTCGGTGGCGAGCGGGGTGACCTCGGTGCCCTCGTGGTCGAGGCGGCCGCCGACGGGCCGGCGCAGCGCCCGGGGCACGAGCGGCGCCGGCGGCGTGAGCCGGTTGTCGTAGGCGTCCTCGCGGGTGCCGTCGCGCATCTGCAGCACGTCGCGGAAGCCCTCGGTGGTGAGCAGGCCGGTCTTGGCGCCGGTGCGGGTGAGCAGGGCGTTGGTGGTGACGGTGGTGCCGTGCACGATGGTGTGGACCTGCGCGAGCAGGCCGGTGAGGGTCTCCCCGCGCCGCTCGGCGATCTCGGTCAGGCCCTTGACGACCGCGGTGGACGGGTCGGAGGGGATGGAGCTGGTCTTGTGCACGAGCCGGGTGCCGTCCTCGTGGACGACGAGGAAGTCGGTGAAGGTGCCACCGACGTCGACTCCGATGCGGATGCTGGGTGTTGCCGACATGGTCACTGTCCGCCTTTCCGGGTGTTGCGCAGCTGAGCGGTTGCCTCGGCGTCGAGGGTGCGGGTGGCGGCGTCGACGACGACGCCGTAGCGGATGCGGGCCTGTTCCGCGGAGAGCAGTTCGTTGCGGACCTCGTCGGCGACGAGGTCGGCGGGCCGCAGCAGCGGGTCGCCGTAGCCGGCGCCGCCGCCGCTGACGGAGCGGACCACCGAGCCGGACGGGAGCTCGACGAGTTCCTTCGACCCCCACTCGTGGGTGGTGCCGTCGGGGTATTCGACGGTCATGCGGTTCATGCCGGAGGGGCCGCCGCCGAACAGGCCGGCTCCGGGGGCGCCGCCCTCGGATTCGACGGATTCGCCGATGGTGACGCCGATTTCGGAGTCGCCGTAGCAGCGCCACGCCGAGCGGGTGCCGAGGCCGCCGCGCCACTGGCCGGCGCCGGCCGAATCCGGTAGGTACTCGTGATATTCGAGGAAGTGCGGGCTCGACAGCTCGAACATCTCCGGGTCCGGGGAGCGCATCTGCCCGGCGGTGCCGGTGAAGCCGAGCGCGTCCCACCCGTCGGTGCCCTTCATGGCGCCGGGGCCGTTGCGCTGGAACACGGTGAGGGTCACGAACGGCTGTTCGGTGCGCGGGTCGGTGCCGTTGAGGGCGGTGCAGATGAATTTGTTCCACCCGGCGGTGACGCGGTCCGGCAGGGCGTCGGCGAGGGCCGACATGATGGCGTCGACGACCTCGTCGCACATCTGGTTGCCGAAGATGGTCGCGGCCGGGAAGTGCGGGTTGAGCAGCGAGCCGGGCCGGAACACGGTGTGCACGGGCCGGAACAGGCCGTCGTTGGTGGGGATGTTGATGCCGCCGGCGGCGACGAGCATGAGGAACGCGATGCGCACGGCGCCCATCGCGGAGGCGGGCGGCATGTTGGTGATGCCGGGGGCCTGATCGTCGGTGCGGGAGAAGTCGAAGGTGACCTCGTCGCCGGAGACGGTGATGTCGCAGGCGACCTCGTAGCGGCGAGTGGGGTCGAGGCCGTCGGAGATCATCCAGCTCTCGCCGTGGTACACCCCGTCGGGCCAGCGGCCGATCTCGGCACGGACCTGCTTCTCGGAGCTGTCGAGGATGTAGTCCATGTGGGCGTCGAAGGTGCCGCGGCCGTAGCGGCCGAGCAGTTCGACGAGGCGGCGCGAGCCCACGGTGCACGCGCCGACCATGGACTTGATGTCCTCCATGACGAAGTCGATGCGGATGTTGGCGCCGACGAAGTCCCACACGTCCTTGCGCAGCACTCCCCCGGCCATGATCTTCACGGGCGGGATGCGCAGGGCCTCCTGCCAGATCTCGGTGGCGCTGGGGTTGTAGCCGCCGATGGTCATGCCGCCGATGTCGGCCATGTGGCCCTTGGCGGCGGCCCAGCCGACGAGTTCGCCCTCGTGGAAGATGGGCAGGTAGACGCCGGTGTCGGCGTTCTGGTTGCCGCCGGTGTAGACGTCGTTGTGGAGGATGACGTCGCCCTCGGCGATGTCGTCGCCGAAGTAGTCGATGATGTATTCGAGTGGCGGCTGGGCGCCGAAGGCGATGATGGCGGCGAACTCGGCCTGGGCGAGGGTGCGGCCGTGCTTGTCGAACAGCACCGTCACCAGGTCGCCGATCTCGTTGAAGATCGGCGAGCGGGACGAGCGCATCAGCATCGTCGCCATCTCCTTGGCGATGGCGTCGACGCGCCGCTGCAGCACCGACGCGAGGATCGGGTCGATGGCGGTGCCGCCCGCCGTGCCGGCGGTGGGGCGTTCCAGGGTGGTCATGATTGCTCTACCTCTCTCAGACCCGGTACAGCTCGGTCGGAAACTTGGACAGGGTGCGGGTGCGCCCGGCCTCGACGACGCAGGTGTCGGCCATGTAGCCCATGGCGCCGGAGTCGGCGTCCCACAGCATGGGGTGCAGGGCGATCACCATGCCCTCGGCGGTGGCGGTGACGGCCTCGTGGTTCTCGTTGTCCTGCACCATCTCCAGGCCCACCCACGGCTCCTCGAGCACGTCGAGGCCGAGGCCGTGGCCGGACCAGTAGGACGACCTGACCCCGTGCTGCTCGATCGCGGCGATGACGTCGCGCTGCACGCCGGACATCGTGGTGCCGGGGCGCAGGGCGGCGCTTCCGGCGGCCAGGCCGGAGCACACCGCGTCGGCGAGGCGCTGCACCTCCGGCGTGGGCGGGGCGAAGGTGACCATGCGGGACAGTTCCATCCAGTAGCCGGCGGGCCCGACGAGTTCGTAGCTGAAGATGAACACGTCGTGGGCGGTGAGTTCCCGGCCGCCGGGGGCCCCGAACGTCGGGCACGGGCCGGTCGGCTCGTCGTCGGCGTACATGGTGAGGAACAGCGGGTCCTCGGCGCCGAGCGAGTAGGCGACGCGGTACATCTCGGCGGCGACGGCGCGTTCGGTCGTGCCGGGGCGGGCGATCTCGAGCAGCCGTTCGAAGCAGCGGTCGGAGATGTACGCGGACTCCTCGGCGCCACGGATCTCGGCGGCCGTCTTCACGGCGCGGACCTGCTCGAACATCGCACTCGCGTCCTCGAACACGGTGCCGGGCAGTTCCTCGGTGAGGTGCAGGTAGTCCTCGACCTTCATGACCTGCCCCATGCCGACGATGCCGACGCGGGCCGGTGCCGCACCCCGGGTGAGGGTCTTGACGAGCGCCTCGGAGAGCTTCTCGGCGTAGACGTAGTCGTCGATCCAGCCGGTGCGGGGCCGGCGGCCGCCCTCGAGGTTCTTCGGCAGCACGAGGGTGGGCGCGGCGCCGGGGTGCAGGACGGCGTAGCCGAAGCGGTGCGAGAGGTTGTAGTCGGCGAGGTAGCGCAGGGCGCCCTTGTGGCCGCGGTAGTCGGCGGCGGCGAACAGCAACGCGTCGTAACCGTCGCGCTCCATCCGCTCGTGCAGCAGCCGCCAGCGCCGGTCGCGCTCGGCGAGGGTGGCGATCACGCGCTCACCGCCCGCGGGAAGTGGCTGCCGCGCAGCGTGTTCCGGACCTGCCCGGCGAGGATCTTCGCGGTGCCGGCGGCGGCGACCGCGCCGGGGCGGCGACCGGTGTGCTCGCCGATCCACCGGTCGGCGGCCGCGCGCTCGGTGAGCCACGGGAAGGCGGTGGGAGGTGCGTCGAAGACCTGCGCGAAGCGGGTGGCGAGGCGCTGGTCGGCGAAGCACGCGGTGAGCACCCGCTGCGGTGTCTTGCCGAGCGGTTCGAGGAGCAGGTTGGTGAACCGGTAGGTGCCGGCGATGTGCTCCTCGTAGACGCCTTCGAAGGTGCGGGTGATCCAATCGGCGTCGAAGGGTCCGTCGCCGCGGGCGAGGAGGGCGTCGAAGTAGTGCCCGGCCTGCCGGATGCCGGAGCCGGCGCCCTGACCGGCGACGGGGTCGTAGGCGACGGACGTGTCGCCGAGGCTCATCATCGGCCGGCCGCCCGGGGTGGTGCCCAGCCCGGAGCGCACGGACGGGGTGACCCGGCCCTTGAGCCACGAGTGCGGGTCGTCGAGCATCGGCTCCATGTTCCGCATCGACGGCCAGTCCCACGGGGCGTAGTCGCGGGCCAGGCGCGAGGCGGTCGCGAAGGCCTGCTCGACGGTGGTGACGTCGGCCCAGCAGTCGAACGGGCCGCCGGGCTTGGCCTCGAACACCAGGCACCAGACGTTCTCGCCGGACTTGTGCAGGAACGGCACCCAGAAGATCTCCCCGGCGTCGCCGAAGAGGTTGAAGCACACGCCCGTCGAGCCCTCGACACGGTTGGGGAAGGCGGTGCCGTCGGTGGGGATGCCGCGCACGAGCACCATGGCGAGGTTGCGCTGCGGGGTGTCGTAGACGCTGCGCCGCGCGTCGCGGGCGAACAGCGACGACAATCCGTACTTGCCGGTGGAGACGACGGTCAGGTCGCTGCCGGCGGCGATGTCGTCGAGGTCGTCGGGCTGCACCGATGTCACGACGATGTTGCCGCCGAGTTCGGCCAGGCGCACCATCCGGTCGTACGACTTGCGGCGCACGTCCACGGCACCGCCGGCGGCGTCGCCGAGCGCGGAGCCGAAGTGCACCAGCTCCTGCCCGATCTTCGGACTGAAGCACACGTGCAGGGCGTCCATCGGCACGCCCTTGTCGTCGTAGCCGGGGCAGCCGAGCCGCAGCTCGGTGGCGACCGAGCGGTGGAACAGGGCCGCGGTGCCGGTCGGGGAGGTCTCGTGCAGGATCTCCTCGGCGGTCTTGTCGGTGTAGAGGTCTACTTGGAAGCCGTTGGCCTGCAGGGCCATCGACAGGAGGGTTCCGGCCTGGCCGGCCCCGATCACGGAGATTCTTCTCATGGCGGTCATCCCTTGTGCCGGTGGGTGGAGCGGTGGTCAGAAGAGTTCGAAGTACTCGCGGTGTTCCCACTCGGTGACGGTCTCGGCGTAGCCCTGCGGGTCGGGCTGCTCGGCCAGGTGCGCTTCGTAGCGCGAGACCTCGCTGGACTTCATGGTGACGAGGTAGTCGACGAACCGGTCGCCGAACGCCTCCCGGTAGAACCGGCTCGCCCCCAGGGCCGCGAGCCCTTCCTTCAGGCTCGTGGGCAGGTGCGGAACGTCGGCGGCGTACGGATCCACCGACGGGGCACCCGGCTCGGTCTTGTTCTTGATGCCGTCGAGCCCCGCGGCGGCCTGCGCCGCGATGTACAGGTACGGGTTGGCGGCGGGCTCGCCGACGCGGTTCTCGACATGTGAGGCCTTGTCACCGGGGGCGCTGATGACGCGCATCATCGCGGCCCGGTTGTCCAGGCCCCACGTCAGCCGGTCCGGGGCCAGGGAGTACGGGCGACGGCGGCGGTACCCGTTGATCGTGGGCGTCATGAACGGCGACGCGGCGGCGGCGTGGGCCAGGGTGCCGCCGACGTAGTGCCGGCCGATGTCGGACAGCAGCTCCCCCTCCCCCGGCACCATGACGTTCTCGCCGGTGACGGTGTCGACCAGGGAGGTGTGCAGGTGCCAGCCGCTGGCGTAGAAGCCGGGGATGCCCGGGGTGGACATGAAGGAGGCGAGGTAGCCACCGCGGCGGCAGATCTGCTTGACGGCGGAGCGGAACAGCAGCATCGAATCCGCGGCGGCCATGCCCTCGAGCACGTCGAAGGTGGTCTCGACCTGGCTCGGCGCCCACTCGTCGTCGATCGAGCGCAGCGGCAGCCCGAGCGCGGTGACGGCCTGTCGCACCGGGCGCAGCACGTCGTCGATCTCGTCGAGATGCGATTCGAGGAGGTAGTTGTAGCCGCGGGCGACGGCCGCGACCTCCGGCGGGTCGGCGGGCATCCCGGGGGCACCGAGGGAGCCGGTGACGAGCTTGTCGTCGAGGACGCGGGTGAGATACCACTCGACCTCGAGGCCGGTGATCAGGTGGTAGCCGGCGCTTTCGAGCTGGGCGAGGGTGTTGCGCAGGATGCTGCGGGGGGAGAACGGGAAGGGGCTGCCGTCGCGGAAGTACAGGTCGCACAGCACCCAGCCGGTGTCCGGCGCCCACGGAAGCACCCGGAAGGTGGTGGGGTCCGGAACCATGGTGAGGTTCGGGCTGCCGGACAGCTCGGGCATGTCGAACCCGCCGCCGGGGCTGAACGGGTTGAAGACGATGGCGTTGGCGGTGTCGAAGAAGAACGGCGCCATGGTGATCTCGGTGCCGGACTCGAGCGCCGCCAGGTAGCTGTCGACGGTCATCGTCTTGCCGCGGATCAGGCCGTGCTGATCCGGCCAGGCCAGGCGGACCATCTCGATGCCCTTCTCCGCGAGAAGGTTCCGGGCGCGGTCGGCGGCCTCCTGCTGCGCGGCGTCGTACAGGGCGTGGCGGGCGACGAACTTGGCTGAAGTGGACATGCGGTCCTCCGTGAGGGGTGGGTTCGTGGGGTCAGTCGCGTGCCGCGACGAGCGGGGTGTCGACCCCGATCGGGCCGGTGTGCACCGCCCCGCCCGGGGAGCCGAGCGGGACGTCGCGCCCGGGCAGCACCGAACTGAAGAAGACGGCGTTGTCCTCGAGATGGATGCGGGTGGTCTCGTCCACCCGGCGGTCGTTCGAGATGGCCTCCATCGGGCAGACCGATTGGCAGGCACCGCAGTCGACGCATTCGAACGGGTGGATGTAGAGCTTGCGGGCGCCCTCGTAGATGGCGTCGACGGGGCATTCCTCCATGCACGACTTGTCCATGACGTCGGTGCAGGGTTCTCCGATGAAGTACGGCACGGTTCCTCCTGGGGGGTGCGTCAGCTCGGGACGGGGCCGGCGTCGGTGGAGTGGCCGGGGAACAGCGGCGCATCGTCGTCGATGCGGTGCGCGATGTGGTTGACGGCGGTCGCGGCCTCACCGAAGCCGACGGACATCAGCCGCACCTTGCCGGGGTACTCGGCGATGTCGCCGGCGGCGTAGACGCCGGGGACGTTGGTGGCCATGTCGCGGCCGACCACGATGTGCTGACCGTGGAGTTCGAGGCCCCAGGTGCGCAGCGGCCCGAGCTGGGCGGTGAAGCCGAGCGCGGCGATCAGCTTCTGCGCCGGCAGCCGCACGGTGTCGCCGTGCTCGTGGCGCAGGACCTCGACGAGTTCGAGACTGTCGGTGCCGTGTGCGGCGGTGACCTCGGCGTTGGTGTGGATGGTCGCACCGCGGCGGCGTAGTTCGTCCACCGACGCGGCGTGCGCGCGGAAGCGGTCGCGGCGGTGCACGAGGGTGACGGACCCGGCGATCGGATGGAGGGCGAGCGCCCAGTCGAGGGCCGAGTCCCCGCCGCCGACGACCACGACGTCGCGGTCGCGGTAGTCGCCGAGGTCGGTGACGAAGTACGCGGCGCCGCGCCCGGCGTACCTGTCGGCGGCGTCGAGGGGCCGGGGCCGGAAGGACCCGATGCCACCGGCGACGAGGACGGCGCGGGTGCGGATGCGCTCGTCGTCGTCGGTGCGGACGGTGAGCACGTCGCCGTCGCGATCGAGGTCCACGGCCTGCCGGCCGAGGAAGTACTCGACGTCGTCGCCGGCCTGCTCGACGAGCTGCCGGACGAGGTCCTTGCCCTTCACCGCGGGCAGGCCGGCGACGTCGTAGATCTCCTTCTCCGGGTAGAGCGCGGCGACCTGGCCGCCGAGCTCGGGGAGCGCGTCGACGACGACGGTGCGCAGGCCGCGGATGCGGGCGTAGTAGGCGGCGTACAGGCCGGTGGGGCCGGCACCGAGGATGAGCAGGTCGGTGTCAGTGTTCATGACCGGCTCCGGGACTCGGGCACAGCGCCGGGGCGAGCAGGTGCTCGACGAGGTCGGCGAGGTGATCACGGGAGGGATCGGCGAACTCCAGTGCCTTGTAACGGATTTCGTCGGGGTCGGCGCCGGCGGCGCGGACCTTGTCCGGCTCGCCGGCCATGAGCCCGGCGATGCCGTCGACGGAGCTCTCGGGGTGGTACTGCACCCCGATGGCGGAGCGGAACGCGAAGGCCTGCACGAAGTCCCGGGACCGGGCCAGGACGGTCACGTCGGGCGGCAGCTGGAATGTGTCCCAGTGGAAGGAGAACCGGGTGCCGGTGAAATCGACGGGGTGATCCAGCCCCGCCCCGCAGGCGGTGACGTCGACGAAGCCGACCTCGGCACGGTCGCTGCCGCGCACCGCCGTGCCGCCGAGCGCGAGGGCGAGCAGTTGGGAGCCGAGGCAGATCCCGAGCGTGGGCACGTCGCCGGCCGCGGCGGTGCGCAGGAAGTCCCGTTCGCGCAGCAGGTAGTCGTGCGGGTCGTCGGCGGACTCCTTACCGCCCAGGCAGATCACCGCGGCGGCCTCGTCCGGCGCGGGCAGCACGTCGCCGCGGAAGGGGCGGACGATCCGGATCGGGACGCCGTGATCGCGCACGACGTCGCCGAGGACGGTCAGGTCGGGGTCGTCGACGTGGGCGACGACGAGCAGGGGTTTCATACGGCACCTCGGGGTTCCAGAGTGTGTGTCCACGGTCGCCAGTGGTCGGTGGCGGCGAGGGCGCGCAGCAGGGCGACGGCGTCGGCGCGGTCGACGGCGATCCAGCTGCCGTCCGGGACGAGTTCGTAGGGGGTGAAGTCCCAGAACTGCGCGCGCCGGATCGCGTCGGCGACCTGCCGGTGGGCGGCGAGCTCGCGGTCGAGGCGGTCGACGCGCCGCGTGAGCCGGTCCACCTCGGCGCGCAGGCGGTCGAGTTCGGTGTTGTCGGTCATGGCGGGCCCGTCAGAGGACGAGGGTCAGGTTCTCGTGGCCGTGTTCGCAGTCGACGAGGTTGACCTGCTTGACCGCGATCCGCCACTGCTCGTCCCGGCGGACGAGTTCGTGCCCGCACCAGCCGGCGTACGTCTTGGTCGTGCCCGCCCGGAACTCGGTGATCAGGAAGTTCGATCGCACGAGCCGGCGGTCGGGTGCGTCGAGGACCTCGACGTTGGTGACGAGCCGCCGGGTGCGCGACGACGGGATCTGGCAGAACGCGAGTCCGGTGCGCAGCCAGTAGATCCGGTCCATCAGCCGGCGACGGTCGTCGAAGGCGTGGGACACCTCGCGCCGGGGGTCGCCGCCGCCGGGGGTGGTGGGCACCCAGTAGAGGCATTCGTCGGTGAACAGCTCCACCCAGTCGTTGAAGCGGCCGTCGTCGATCAGGCGCGCCTCCCGGTAGAGCAGGTTCTCGACCTCGGAGCGCACCCGCGGATCGGGTTCGCTCCAGTCCTCCTGCCAGGCCCCCATCAGCTCGGCCAGGTGGTCGTAGTAGGCGGAGTCCAGGTAGTACGAGTACCGGGAAGTGTCGTGGCGTTCGTTGCTCTGCACGGTCATCTGTCGTGTCCCTTCACCGGCTCATCAGCCGGAGCCATTCCTGGTAGTAGCCGCGCATGTGCAGCTCGTCGGTCACCGGCCCGGTCACGACGCCGTCGGCGTCGACCTTCTGCCGGCCCTCCACACCGAATCCGCGGTTCATCTGCACCCATGCGACCTCCGGGATGCTCAGGCCGCGCTGGGCCTCCTCGAAGTTGGCCTGGTCGTCGGGTTCGCCGAAGGCCGGGAAGTCCTCCTGGGTGCGCATGCGCAGGACGTTGACCTCGTCCGGGACACCGCCGACGGTGGTGGCGTACCAGGTGAGCTGGGTACGGTCCACGGCGAGCGGCTCGATCACCTGCACCTGGTTCCCGATGATGAGCAGGTTCGGGAAGATGTTGAGGTTGATCTGGGCGCCGACGGTCAGGTCGAGGTAGCGCAGCGCGTCGTCGGGGTACTCGCTGCGGATCAGCTCCTCGAACACCTCCCGCCCGGGTTGCGGGCGCTGGTTGGCCCAGAACGCGCCGGGACCGTCGTAGCTGGGGCGCTGGTCGATGAAGGTGTGTCCGTTGCCGAGGTACTGCACGTACATGGGGCCGCGGTCGGGGGTGCGGCCGAAGTACGTCATGTCCTTGGACTCGCCGAGCCGTTCGGCCATCTGCAGCAGGGAGCGGTGCGAGAACGCCGGGTGGTATCCGTCGCCGGCGTTGTCGTACGCCAGCTTCCAGTTGCCGCGGTAGACCATGCGGTGCGCGGAGTTGCGGAGGAACACCTCGCCACCCGGGGCGCGGTCGATCCAGTAGTCGAGAGGTTCGCGGACCGGGCCGAGATGCTCGGCGAGCGGCGGCGCATCGGCGTTGAGGGTGCCGAAGACGAAGCCGCGGTAGCTCTCCACCCTCGGCACCACGCCGAGGTTCAGGTCGGTGCGCTCGAAGTCCGGTCCGTACGCGTCGGGCCACGGCACCCCCACGAGCTGCCCGGTGTTCTTGAAAGTCCATCCGTGATACGGGCATTGGAAGTTCTTGGCGGTGCCGCTCTCGTCGCGGCAGACGGTGGCGGCCCGGTGGGTGCAGCGGTTGAACAGGGCGTGCAGCTCGCCGGCCCGGTCTCGGGTGACGATGATGGGGCGCAGACCCAGGTAGCCGGTGCGGTAGCTGTTGGGAGTGGGGACCTGACTCTCGTGCGCGAGGTACACCCAGGTGCGGCCGAAGACGCGGCGCATCTCGTCGTCGAAGATCGACGGGTCGGTGTACAGCGTGCGGTGCACCCGGTCGTGCTGCACCAGCTCGTCGTACGAGTGGGTGGAACTCACGGTCATGGCTCTTGCCCTTTCGCCGAGGCGTCACGTGGCGGGATCGTTCGTCGTCGCCCGAGGTTCGGGCGGTTTCCGATCGCGTCGGATTGCGTTCGCGTCGGGTTAATCCTGGCCGGGCCGCACGGGGCTCGGTATCCCTCCCAGGAGGGGTATTCACCGGCCCGCAAGGGTCGAACGACACCAGAAATCCCGTGTGTAACAAGAGATTTACAGAACGGACCCATGACGGGTCGCGGCACGACGGCCGATTACGGCGGGGTTACGACACCCGCCGGACGTGGGCATGATTGTGCCCCAGGTCACAGTCGCTGTCAACGCGCGGTGGCGCACCGGGCACGGCCACCCTTGAGGCGGCGGGCGGGAACCCCCGACCGGCGGCTATCCCGGTTCGGCGGCGAGCGCCGTGGCGACGGCACCGCCGAGCGCGACATTGCCCCGATAGACCTCGACATTGACGTCGAGGCTGCGGCCGCCGGTCGCGCGGTGGAAGTGGTCGAGCAGGAACGGCGTGGTGTCCTTGCCGACCACTCCGGCCGCCGCGGCCCGCTCCTCGGCCTCGTGCAGCACCCGCGCATGCAGCGCGGGGTCGAGCTGGGCGTCTTCCGATACCGGATTCGCAAGCAGGACACCGGCTTTCAGGCCGAGTGCGTCCCGGGCACGGACAAGGGCGGCGACCTCGGCCGGCGACCCGACGGAATGTTCGAGCGGGCAGCCGCTGTCGCGGATGTAGAAGCCGGGGAAGCTGGTCGTGCGGTAGCCGACGACCGGAATGCTCAGGGTCTCGAGCCGCTCCAGCGTGGCCGGGATGTCGAGGATCGACTTGACGCCGGCGCTGACGACGAGGATCGGCACGGTGGACAGGGCGACCAGGTCGGCGGACTCGTCGAAGGTGCTCTGCGCGCCGCGGTGCACGCCGCCCAGCCCGCCCGTCGCGAAGACCTCGACCCCGCCGCGGTGTGCGAGCAGCGCCGTGGCGGCAACGGTGGTGCCGCCGGACAGTCGTCGCGCCACGGCGATCGGCAGGTCGCGCACACTCAGCTTCGTCACCGTCTCCGCCGTCGCGAGGTCGGTGATCTCGTCGGTGGACAGCCCGACGGTCGGGACGCCGCGAAGCACGCCGACGGTGGCGGGGACGACGTCCGCCTCCCGCAACCGCGCCTCCGCCTCGAGCGCCACCTCGAGGTTGCGGGGGCGCGGCAGGCCGTGGGTGAAGATCGTCGATTCCAGGGCCACCAGCGGCCGGCGGGCTGCGACGGCGTCGCGCACCTCGTCCGATATCCGGATCACCGGGTCCATGCGGCTCCTCTCCTTGCGTGCAGGGTAGCGGCGGAGGGCGAGCGTCGCCGATCATCTCGGAAATTCAGAGCAGCTCACGGATTCCGCACAGCGGCAGATGGATCCACCCCTCCCGGACCGCGACGGCGCGCTGCGCCGCATCGGGCCGGACGGTTCTTCCGAGCGCTGCCGCTCGGGCGACGAGGCCGGCGACCACCGCATCGAACGCGTCGTCGGAGGCCACACAGAGGTCCCGGAAGCCGCCGAGCCTCAGTCCCGGAAGGGCGCGTTCCAGTGCGGCCACCGATGCGGCCCGCGCCTCGCGGTTCTTCGCGCTCTTGTATCCCTTGAACGGCAGGCCCCAGCCCTGCAGCGCAGCAGCGGGATACACCTCGACCACCGTTCCGTCGACGCGGTCGACATCCACCCCGACGGCATCGAGTTCCGCGAGCAGACCCGCACACCGCAGCGCCACATGGGCGATGAGATCCGCGGATACGCTCAACGGGACGATACCCGTCCCGGCATGCACCACGCGGTCGGTCAACCGCCGCACCAGCGGGAGCCGTCCGGCTCGGCTGCTCAGGGCGCGCTCGCGCGAGTACTCGAGGCGATGGTGCGCGCCGACGAAGTCCACGAACGCGTCGGGCCACCCGAACGGCGCGTCGATGCCGGTCCGGTCCGCGGCGGCCACCGCGTTGACGACGTCCGGGTCGGTCGCGCCGAGCCGTAGCTCCTGCACCGTCGCGGTGCCGTGCTCCCAGGCGACGGTGGCGACCGCCGTCTTCGCCGGCTCCGCCGCGAGGTCGACCCCTACCGTCTTCACGGACGTCACGGTATCCGCTGCCCGGCCCCGGAGCCTGCACTCGTACTGTGCACCGTGCACCCCCGGTCCCGCCACAACGGGGGCAGGCACGCCCTGGAGGGGGCAAGCCGCCGGCACGCACACGATCGGCGGGCACACAATCGTGGACTACGTTCCGCATCCGTGCCACGGTGGAGGCGGATATCTCTTCCAGGAGGTGCAACACCATGGAGCACACCCAGCAGAACAGCGCCGCACAGGAATGCCCGGACTGCCATGCCCTCGCCGCGGACCTCGCGGCTCACAAGCAATGGCACTCCAGGGTCGTCCACGACCTCGCCGTCGCCGTCGAGAAGGAAGTGGATCGACGGACACGGACACCCTGACCGGCGCCGCTCCGCGATCCGGTTGCGCCGTCAGCGGAAGGCGTCGCCCTTCGTCGTGAGTGCCTTGACCCGCTCGACGATCCTGTCCTGCAACTTCTTCGGCGTGCGCCAGCGCATGGCGAGGCGGTCGTAGTCCATCGCGTGCTCGGCGACGATGTCCTTGAGCTGCTCGACGTCCAGCGGCGCCAGCTTCGCGCGCAGGCCGGCCTCGCCGCCGTCGCGGAACGCGGCGAACGGGTCGAACGGCCCCGGGGCGCGTGTGCCGCGCCGAGCGGCGGGGGCCTTCCGCGGTGCCGGGGCGGGCGACGGCGCCTCCCCCGGCGCGGTGAGTGCCGAGGCGAGGGCGTGCGCGAACCGCGGGGTGCGGGCGGCCTCGTCGGCGATCACGTGCACCAGCCGCACCAGGGCGGTCGCGGCGGCGGGGCTCGATCCCTGCAGCCGCAGCAGCGCGGCGCTCGCCTCCCCGATCTGCACTCGGAGGCGGGCCTCGTCGCGGTCGACGGTGCCGGTCACAGCAGCACCTGCGCGTTCATCAGGACGTCCTCGGTCAGCATGCGCAGGGCGTCGAACTGCCCGGAGTTGCCGTACTTGCGCTTGAGGGTGCCGTACGGGACGAACTCCGCGGACTGCGCGATCTGGTTGGCCTCGGGGATCCACGCCGGCACGACGTTCGCGATCCGCTCGTCGCGCTGCAGCTGTTCGATGATGCTGCGGTGCAGGTTCGACGCACTCCGGTACTTGGTGATGACGAGGCCGATCTCGCGGATGGGATGTCCCGTCCGCTCGGCGAACGCCCGCACCCGGGTCTGCAGCTGGGGAATGCCGTAGGTCGAGAGGATGTCGGGGATGGTCGGAATGAGGTAGCCGTTCGCCAGCCGCAGGCCGTTCTGGGTGAGCATGCCGAGGTTGGGCGGGCAGTCGACGAGGATGTAGTCGTACCGGTCGGCGATCGGGGTGATCGCGTGCAGCAGCACCTCGAGGGGCCGGGTGGACTTCGGGTCGGCGTACTGCTGGTGGCTCAGTCCCTCCTGGATGTCCATCAGATCCAGCGACGAGGCGAGCAGGTCGACGTTCTTGACGGCGCGCACGGGTGAGACGTCGCGCTGGAGCGCCTTCTCGATGTCGAAGGCGGGGGCGTCGGGATCGACGGCGCCGCGGAACAGCGTGGCGAGGGTGCGGTCGAGCTGGTTGAGCTCCTGCCAGCGCTCCTCCCCGATCATCATCGTGGTGAGGTTGGTCTGCGGGTCCAGGTCGATCAGCAGCACCCGCTGCCCGAACTCGGCGGCCATGAACTCCGCGAGGGCGGCCGTCGTCGTGGTCTTGCCGACGCCGCCCTTCAGATTGATCGTCGCGATCACCCGCGCCACACCACACCCCCAGCACACTCGCTACTCGTTCGCTCAGCAAAGTACACCGGGACCCGGACGAATCCGGCGCCGGGCACCGGCGCACCCCCTAGATTCGAGGCAGTCGGCGACGGGAGCCCGCGAGTGCGAGAGGGACGGTGGAGGCGCTGGTGGCCGCTCGCGGCCACCGCGGCGCTCGTCGTGCTGCTCGCCGCGACGAACGCGGTCCCGACCTGGCCGGGGCTCATCCACCTGGTGGCGCTGCCGCCACTGGATCAATTCACCGACCTGCGGATCCTGCTGTCGCGGGCATCGTCGTGGCCGGCGTTCCTGGTGTTGCTCGCCGGGGTGGCCGCAGCCCGGGTGGCGCTCATGGCGTGGCTCCTGGGCGGCCTCGACGCCCGCCGGCTGCGCTTCGCGGCCCTGTTCTACACGGTCGCGTTCGGGCCGGTGCTGCTGGCGGCGTTCGCCGACGCCACCGCCTACGCGGTCCTGTACTCCCGGCTGTTCTGGCCCGCCGTCGCCCTGATCGGGGTGCTGGTGCTCACGCTCGGCCCGGTGCCGTGGCAGGGCGGATCCCGGTTGCGCGCGGCCGTCGTGCTGACCTGGCGGCGGGGGCTGCGGGTCGAGGTGATGCTGCCGTACTGCGCGGTGATCCTGGCGCTGGGTGCCGTGGCCGAACGGGTCCCGGTCCTGACCGTGCCGCTCGTCCCGGTCTCGGCCGTCGCGACCGCCCTGGCGATCCGGGCGATGGGCCGCCCGGCGCTGCGCCGGCCGGGGGCGGTCCTGACCGCGCTCGTCGCGGTGCTCGCCGCCGCGTCGCTCGTGTTCGTCGCGACCCGCGGGTACGACGAGCCTGAACCCGGCCCGCCGCAGCCGGGTTCGCTGTTGATCCTGTCGGGGATCAACTCGGCGTCGGGGCGGGGCGCGATCCACGCGACGGACGTGCACCGCCTCGGTTACCGCTGCGAGCAGGTGTACTACTTCTCGTATGCCGGACCGGGCGACGGGCAGCCGCAGCGGGACGCGACCTGCACGATCCGCACGGGTGCCCCCTACGAGCCGAGCGACACCCAGCGTCCGTTCGACGAGCAGGTCGATCTGTTCGTCGAGCAGGCGTCCGCGCTGCCTCGTCCGCTGGTGGTGGCCGCGCATTCGCACGCCGTGTGGGTGGTGTGGGAGGCCGTCGCCACCGGACGGGTCGACGTCGATGCGCTACTGCTGGTCGGCCCGTTCCCGAGCACCCCGACCGGCTATCCCCCACCGCACGTGAACGCGCCCGGCCGCGTCTTCGGCGACCTGCTGCGTGCCGCCGCTCCGGCCACCGACCTGGTCCGGTTCCACTTCGACCCGGACACCCCCGCCGCGCGGGAACTGCTCGGCACGGCGGGAGCCGCGGAATCCATCCTCGCTCAGCCACTTCCCGCAACGGTACGAGCAACGAGCCTCCCCGCGGCCACCGATCTGCCCCTGATGCCGGACGACTGGCAGCTCGACGTCGAGCGAAACGGGTGCCCGGCCCGCGTCGCCCACCCGTACCTGCCCAAATCGGCGGCGTTCGAGGACGCGGCGATCCGCTTCCTGAACGGGCGGCCTCCCCCACCGTGCCCGCCGTGGCGGGACTGGGGTGCCGTACTCGTGCGGCCGTTCGGGGTGCCGGCCGGGCAGGCTCTGCGATGATCCCGAATTCCCCGGCGACGATCGCCGCCGAGGGGGATATTCGGAGGAGGCCACCACCGGTAACGAACGCGGCATCGCCGGAAGCAGCGCGGTGCTCACGACCCACGACCGCCACGACCGCCACGACTGCCACGACCCAACGACTGCGGAGTACCCATGACACTGCTTCCCCGCCCCGGTCTGTCGACGATCGTGACGGTTGCCGCCGCTGCACTACTGTCCGTGTCGATGCCGCCGAACGCGCTGGCCTTCGCGCCCGACATCCACGGCGCGATCCTGCGTGCAGCGCTGCCCCCGGCCACCCTCGACGGGGGTGTCGACGACCCGGCGCTCGCCGAGATCACCGGAAGCCTCCTCACCGGCACCGGCAACGAAGGCAGCGACCTGTTCCAGGGCGACGCCTTCCGGCACTTCGACAACGCCGCGCGACCGGCGGACGTCTGCGACCGTGCCCGGGACGCGTGGAACTTCTTCGTGCCCGCCGTGATCGCCGGTGCGCAACCCACCGGCCCGCCGGAGTTCCGCACCTCCGCGAACGGCTTCGCGGCCCGCAGCGCCTTCGGCGGCCTGACCCACGCACTCGCCGACTTCTACTCCCATTCGAACTGGGTCGAGCTGGCCGTCGGCACGGATCGGGCACCGGGGCTCGCCCCGCTCTTCCCGACGTGCGATCCCGCCGCTCTTCCGGCCGGTCTACACACCGGGTTCTTCGAGCTGACCCCGGCGAACGGCCTCGACGGCTGCCCGAGCGGTCCACCCGCTCCCCCGGCCTTGCCGGCCGCGGCGCCGATATCGTCGATGGACGCCGCGGCCGCCTTTGTCAGTGCCGCGACGTCGTCCAACAGGGCGACGAGACCACCAGCCACGGGAACCTCCCACAGTTCGGCTGT
>NZ_JAALEG010000169.1 GCF_011058165.1 Rhodococcus aetherivorans | reverse complement strand
GGGTCGGGATGGTCGCCGTTCACGACCTCCCAATGTACGCAGCCCGGGCTAGGGCAGCCAGGACACGTGCCCGCGCAGCGCCTGGTAGCCGACGAATGCGACGCTGTCGATCAGCGCGTGCGCCACCACCAGCGGCCACAGCTGCGACGTGCGCTGCCAGTACCGGCCGAACACCAGACCCATGACGACGTTGCCGAGCCCGCCGCCGAGGCCCTGGTAGAGGTGGTAGCTGCCGCGCAGCAGCGACGAGGCGAGCAGCGAGGAGTTCTCCGACCAGCCGAGCTGCCGCAGTCGGGTGATCAGGTACGCAACGACGAGAACCTCCTCGGCGGCGGAGTTCGCGATCGCCCACAGCACCAGCGCCGGCAGCCGCCACCAATAGTCCTCGAGGGTGCTGGGCGCGACGGTGAGGTTGATGCCCGCCGCCCGTGCCACCAGGTACAGGCCGAGCCCGGGGATTCCTATGAGCGCGGCCAGCCCCACGCCGGGGAGCAGGCCGCGGCGCAGCTGGTCCCGGGCGAAGCCGATCGCCTTCGGGCCGATGCCGCTGCGCCACAGCAGGTACACCCCGAGCGCAGCCCATGCCAGCAACCGGACGATGCCGAGCACCTGCCGGGCCAGGTCGATGAACTGCTGCGACGAGCGGGGGACGTTCAGCGCGACGGTCTGGTCGGACAGCGGCTCCGGTGCGAGTGCGGATTCGAGCAGCGACAGCATCGACGACAGCCCGCTCAGGCCGAAGGTGACGAGCAGGACGATGGTGACCTCGACCCACAGGGCGCGGCGGGCCGTCGGGTCGAGGGGCTCGGCGGGTGGCCGGGGCGGTGGCGTCAGCCAGGTACGGATCGTCACGGTCGCGATTGTGCCGCGTCGCGGCGGGCCTCTCACATCCTGATCTTGATCGCGTCCCGACGGGAGTTGACGCCCAGCTTGCGGTAGATCGAGCGCTGGTGGGTTTCGCACGGACACGAACAGCGCGGCGGCGATCTCCTCCGCTGTCATCGGGGTGCGGAGGTAGGCGAGTATCTCCCGCTCCCGGGCGGACAGCCGGGCGGGCGGTACCCGAGCAGTCGCGAGCGTCTCGTCGGCCCGGACGAGGCGTGCGGTGACAAGGCGGCTCGCCTAGACGAACGCGAGAGCCTGCACGCCGGAGAGGTTGCCGACACCTCGACAGCGCGCTTCGGGTGACGAGCAGGGCGATATCCCTTCGCCGTCAGTGCCGTGACGACGGGGACGTTCGTGGTGTGCCGCAGCGGATCGGCCAGGTCGAGCGCACGGGCGGACCCGACCGACCTCTCCACGAGCAGGGCGTGCGCCATACGCGTGTAGACCGGCCAGGGGACCCCGTGCTCGTCGCTCGCGGGCACACGGTCGAGCAGTTCCCGCGCACGGGTGAGTTCACGGACGTCTCCCAGCGCAGCGACAGTCGAGGCGAACGGGTGGGCCGCACTCGACGTGCGCTGTCCGGGGTCCCTCCGGTCGGCCGCGGTGAACACCGCAGCGGCGAGAGTCCCGAAAGACGTTCGCCCCGATAATCATTCGCATTCGAGCTCAGCGTCTATGCTGTCGCCATGTTGCTCATCGGAATCCTCGTGTTCGGCATGGTCGTCGGCGCCGCGGCCCAGTTGCTGCTGGGCAGGTCGGCGGGGCGGATCGATTGGACCCTCGCCTTCGCTGCCGGGCTCGCCGGGTCCTTCGTAGGCGGGCTGCTCGTCAGTCTTCTGGCCGGCGACGGACTGTCGCTACGGCCGAGCGGGATCATCGGCTCGCTCGTGGGGGCGCTGCTCGTCACCGGTGCGGTGGGCTGGTGGCGGGCACGTTCCGCCACGCCGAAGCCCTGACCCTCGGAGTGCGGGCGCGGAGCGGTGTGCAAGCTTCGAACGGGTCCTCGTCGGTCGTTCGTCGGAGATGACATTCCCGTCCATGCCTGGCGGGTCGTCGGTGGGCCGACCACGATGACCTCCAGTCGGCCGCGTCATGTGGCGCGGAGGAGGTAGGGCCGCGGTGTGTTCTTCGGGCGGCCGGTGTGTCCTTTGGGTTGCCCCAGCCGCCCGAAGGACACACCGGCCGCGAAGCGGCCTTTCCTCACCAGAAGTCCAGTGCCTCCGCCAACGCGGTGGACTGCGCGTGGGTGGGCCGCTGCGCGCCGTCGACGGCGTAGACGGTGGTGCCCACGGTCGCGACGACGAGACCGTGCCGGGCGACGCCCATCGGTGGCAGCTCGGACCAGGTGCCGGTGGTCAGGTCGAACGCCTCGACGTCGGCGAGGACGCGGGTGGGTTCCTCGCCGCCGACGGCGACGATGCGGCCGTCGAGGTGGGTGACACCGAGCCCGCCGCGGGGGGTGGGCATGTCGGGAAGCTGCGTCCAGGTGTCGGTGGCGGGGTCGTAGCGCTCGACGGTGGCGACGTTCTTGTCGGCGGCCAGGTCCCGGCCGCCGACGGCGTAGGCGTAGGTGCCGTCGGTGGTGGCGGCGAGGTGCTCGCGCGGGGTCGGCAGGTCGGCGACCGTGCTCCAGCCGCTGCCGTCGAAGACGTCGGTCGTGGCGAGGAGGGTGTCGTCGGCCTGACCGCCGAACACGTAGATCCTGTCCCCGATGGTGACGGCGGCCGCGGCGGCACGCGCCTGCGGCATGGCCGGTAGTTCGGTCCACTGCCCGTCGCGCAGCGCGAACACCCGATCCGACGGTCGGGCGGTGAGGTCGGCGCCCTCGGGCACCCAGCCGCCGAGCACCACCAGCTCGTCCGCGTACTCGACGGCCATCGCGTGGTTGAGCGGGAGGGGGAGATCGGGTCCGACCTTCCAGGTGTCGATGGCCGGGTCGTAGCCCTCCACCCGGGCGGTGGACCCGTTGTTGTCGAGTCCGCCGAACACCCACACGGTGCCGTCGGCGACGGTGGCGGCGGTCTGCTGGCGGGCGGTGGGGGCGTCGCGCAGCTGCCGCCACGCCGGCCCGGGCTGGACGCGGCGCGGCGGGATCTGCAGCGCCTCGGTGACGGAGGTCGACTCGGCGTGGGTGGGTCCGGTGGCGCCGTCGATGGCGTAGACGGTGTCGCCGACCGCGCCGAGGACCAGCCCGTGCCGCGGGGTCCGCAGGTCCGGCAGCTCGGACCACGTGCCGGTGGTCAGGTCGAACGCCTCGACATCGGCGAGGACGCGGGTGGGTTCCTCGCCGCCGGCGGCGACGATGCGGCCGTCGATGTAGGTGGCGCCGAGCCCGCCGCGCGGGGTGGGCATGTCGGGCAGGGCGGTCCATGCGCCGGTGGTGGGGTCGAAGCGCTCGAGGGTGGCGACGTTCTTGTCGGCGGACAGGTCCCGGCCGCCGATCGCGTAGGCGTAGGTGCCGTCGGTCGCGGCCGCGAGGTGCTCGCGCGGGGTCGGCAGGTCGGCGACCGTGGTCCAGGCGGTGCCGTCGAACACGTCGGTGGGGCGGATCAGGGTGTCGTCGGCCTGACCGCCGAACACGTAGATCTTGTTTCCGATGGTGACGGCGGCGCCGGCGGCACGGGCCCGGGGCATCGGTGGCATCTCCACCCATTCACCGTTTCGGACGGCGAAGACCCGGTTCGATGCGGTGGCGGTGAGGTCGGGGCCGTCCGGGATCCAGCCGCCGAGGACGACGGGCACGCCGTCCCACGTGACGGCTGTCGCGTGGTTGAGCGGGATCGGCAGGTCGGGTCCGGCCTTCCAGGTGTCGATGGCCGGGTCGTAGCCCTCGTGGGCGGGGGAGGAGCCGGAGTCGTCCAGGCCGCCGAACACCCATACGGTGCCGTCGGCGACGGTGGCGGCGGTCTGCTGGCGGGCGGTGGGCGCGTCCCGCAGCGGTCGCCACGCGGCGGTCGGGGCGACCTCGGTGGTCTCGCCGGCCGCGGCGGTCCCGGTGTCGCCGGGCTGCCGTGTCGCCACGTAGAC
>NZ_JAALEG010000168.1 GCF_011058165.1 Rhodococcus aetherivorans | reverse complement strand
GCCCGCCCGACCCGTTCTTCACCGTCGGCACCCGGCTCGCCAACGGACTCGGACGCACCGGCACGATCCACACCCCGCACGGCGACATCCACACCCCGGCGTTCGTCGGCGTGGGCACCAAGGCGACGGTCAAGGCGGTCCTGCCCGAGGCGATGAAGGAACTCGGGGTGCAGGCCCTGCTTGCCAACGCGTACCACCTGTACCTGCAGCCCGGGTCGGACATCGTCGACGAGGCGGGCGGGCTCGGTAAGTTCATGAACTGGGACGGGCCCACCTTCACCGACAGCGGCGGATTCCAGGTGATGTCCCTCGGGGTCGGCTTCAAGAAGGTCCTGGCGATGGATGCCGTGGGCGTGCGGTCCGACGACGTCATCGCCGAAGGCAAGGAGCGGCTCGCGCACGTCGACGACGACGGGGTCACCTTCAAATCCCACCTCGACGGCTCCCGGCACCGGTTCACCCCGGAGGTGTCGATGCGCATCCAGCATCAGCTCGGCGCCGACATCATGTTCGCGTTCGACGAGCTGACCACCCTGATGAACACCCGCGGCTACCAGGAACAGTCCGTCGAACGGACTCAGGCGTGGGCGGTGCGGTGCATCGCCGAACACGAGAAGCTCACGGCGCAGCGCGCCCACCGTCCGTACCAGGCGCTGTTCGGGGTGGTGCAGGGCGCGCAGTACGAGGACCTGCGCCGGCAGGCGTGCCGTGGGCTCGAATCGATCGTCGGCGAGTCGGGCCGCGGCTTCGACGGCTACGGCATCGGCGGGGCGCTCGAGAAGCAGAACCTCGGCACCATCGTCCGCTGGTGCACCGAGGAACTGCCCGAGCACAAGCCCCGGCACCTGCTCGGCATCAGCGAGCCCGACGACATGTTCGTCGCGATCGAGCACGGCGTCGACACGTTCGACTGCGTGAACCCGTCGCGGGTGGCGCGCAACGCGGCGATCTACCACCCGGACGGGCGTTTCAACATCAACACCAGCCGGTTCCGCCGCGACTTCACCCCGATCGACGAGGACTGCGACTGCTACACCTGCCGGCACTACACGCGCGCGTACATCCACCACCTGTTCAAGGCGAAGGAGATGCTGGCGTCCACGTTGTGCACCATCCACAACGAGCGGTTCACGGTGCGCCTCGTCGACGAGATCCGCGCCGCCATCGACGGCGGGTACCTCGAGGAACACAAGGCCGAGACCCTGGGCCGGTTCTACGCGCGGCGGTGAGTGAGGGTTCGCGAACTCCACCGTCGTCCGCGACGGCTGCCGCGGACGACCGGACCGGTCGCGGCGCTCACTCGGCGTAGGTCGGCTCGCGCCGCTTCACGTGCGCGATGACCGCGTAGGTGACCGGCATGACGGCGACCTCGACCAGCGTCTTCCACAGGAACCCGACCACCACGTAGTTCACGAAGTCCGCCCACGTGGTGATGCCGATGACGCCGGCGGCGATCGCACAGAAGATGAGCGTGTCGGCGAACTCGCCGACGACGGTGGAGCCGATCAGCCGCGCCCACAGGTGCTTCTCCTTGGTGACCTCCTTGATGCGCACCAGCACGTAGGAGTTGAGCAGCTGCCCGACGAGGTAGCCGGCGAGGCCGGCCAGCAGCAGCCGCGGCACCACCCCGAGGACCGCCTCGAATGCGGCCTGATTCTCGTAGAAGTCGGCGGGCGGCAGCTGCTGGGCGATCCAGAAGCACAACGCGGCCAGCGCCACCGCACCGAAGCCGTAGTAGACCGCGCGACGGGTCGCGGCGAAGCCGTACACCTCGCTCAGGACGTCACCGACGATGTAGGCGAGCGGGAACAGGAAGAACGCGCCGTCGGTGATGATCGGCAGGACCTGCAGCGGGCCGAGCGCCCACTCGGCGTCGCCGAAGAAGGCCACGCCCTTGCTGGCGGCGACGTTGGAGATGATGAGCACCGCCGTGAACAGGGCCACCAGCCCGGGGTAGTAGCTGCGGACCACGCGGGCGAAGTGCGCATGGTCGGATTGCTGGGTCTGCACGTGCTCTGTCACCCGGCCATCCAAGCACTCGGACCGGAGGAAGGCGAAGAACGGACGAAAAGGACGCGGGCCCCGACCCGGTTGGATCGGGGCCCGCGACGTGCCGTCAGGGGGCTCCGCGACGTGCCGTCAGGGGGCTACCCGTCCGCCCGTGACGACCCGGTACGCGTATGCGTAGGCGATGGTGGTGACGGGCACCGTGACCAGCAGGCCGACGTAGCACAGCAGCGCGCCGACGAAGTTGATCGCGGACAGCACCAGCCACAGCAGGATCAGCTGCCCCACGTTGGCCGCGGCGGCGGACGCGCTCGACTTGATCGCCGTGACCGCGTCCTGCCGCTGGTCGATGACGAAATGCAGCGCCCACACGGTCAGGAAGGCGACGATGATGCCGCCGACGATGACGAGCGAGCCGAGCAGCGTGCCGACCGCGATGAGCAGGGAGACGAGCAGGATCGGACCGAGGCTGCCGACGCGGAAGAAGTCCTTCAGCGCCGGCTTGTGCCCGTCCAGCTCGTACAGGGCCCCGCGCACCGCGGCGGCCTGGACGACGAGCATGCCGATGACGAACGCGACGATCAGCACGATCATCACGACGATCCCGACGCCCGACATGCCCGTGCTGTAGCCGTAGCGGTCCGTCGTGGTCGAGGCCATCACGACGCCGAACATCAGGGCACCGAACACGAGGGCGGCCACGACGATCACACCGGCCAGGCTCAGCCAGCCGCCGACGTTCTCACTGAACTTGCGCCACCCGTAGTTCAGCGCGTCGCCGATGTTGATCTGCGCGCGGGGAGGACCGAAGCCGGGTGGAGGCGGGTAGCCGCCGGGGGCGCCGTATCCGGGCGGCGGTCCGTACCCGGCCGGATTCCCGTACTGCGGCGGCCCGTACTGCGGGCCGGGCTGTTGCGGTGCGCCACCGTACTGGGCGCCACCGTACTGCGGAGCGCCGTACTGGGGAGCGCCGTACTGGGGAGCGCCGTACTGGGGAGCGCCGTACTGCGGCGGGCCCTGCGGCGGGGCATAGCCGGGCGGGGGCCCGCCGTAGTTCGGTCCCTGCGCCGGGTAACCCTGGGGCGGACCGTACCCGGGCGGTGGGCCGTACGGCTGCGCGCCCGGGTACTTGTTCGGATCCTGCGGATCGGGATTGGACTCGTAGCCCCCGGTGGTCATCTTGTTCCTCTTGTTCGTAACGTGCCGCGTCGTGGAACGCCCGGGTCCGTCAGGGCGCGACGCCGCGGCCGGTGGTCACCCGGTAGGCGTAGGTGGAGGCGATGATCGTCAGCGGAATCGTGACGAGCAGACCCAGGCCGCACGGGATGGCGCCGAGGATGTTGATGCCGACCAGAGCCAGCGCCAGCAGCAGCAGCGGTCCCACGTTGGACGAGATGGCCCGGAAGCTGGACTTGATCGCGTCCACCGGCTGCTGGTTCTGGTCGATGACGAACTGCAGCGTCCACCAGGTCAGGAAGATGACGATGAAGCCGGGGATGATCAGCAGGATGAAACCGACCACGGTCATGAGCGAGACGAGCAGGCTCGCGACCACCACGGCGCCGATGTTCTCGAACTGGAAGAACGAGCCGAACGACGGACGATTGCCGTCGGTTTCGTGCAGCGCGCCGCGCACGTAGGCGGCCTGGATCAGGATGCTGACGAACACGCTGACGATCGCGCCGATGATGCTGAGCGCCGTCAGTTCGTTCGTGTCGAAGCCGCCGAAGATCACGTTGATCACGAACTGGATCAGCGCCGCCGCGACGACGAACGCGATCCAGACGCCCGCGTTCTGGCTGAACTTCTTCCAGCCGTAGCCGATCGCGTCACCCACGTTGAGCTGCGTGGGGGCGCCGAATCCGCCGTACTGGCTACCGCCCGAGGGGTAGTTGCCGGGCGGCGGGGGCGGGTAGCTGCCGGGC
>NZ_JAALEG010000167.1 GCF_011058165.1 Rhodococcus aetherivorans | reverse complement strand
GCGGGGGACCAGCGGGCCCGGCGCATGCCCCGGGCGACGCGCCGGACCAGGCGCGCGGCGTCGCGCACGTCGGAGACGCGCGCCGGGTCGGACGGGCGGATCCGCTCGGCCAGCGCGTCGGCGACGGCGTCGATCAGGCCGCGCGCGTCGGCGAGCACGTGCGAGCACACCAGCGAGACGACGGTCCCGCCGCCCTCGACCCGGGTGGCGGTCAGCGCCCATCCCGGTCCGAGTTCGGGGTTGACGTCCACCTCCGCCTGCTGGTCCGCCCAGGTGAGGACGTCGGCGGCGGGGATCGGTTCGGGCGGGTAGCGCAGCGGGTAGCTGTGGTGACCCGGTTCGAGCCGGGGGCGCGCGCCGGGGACGTGCGGGCGCACGACGCGCCGGCCGAGGGGGCTGCGGCCGAGCGCGTCGTGCAGCGAGATCAGCAGGGGGGCGCCGACGGTGTCGCCGGTGCGCCACAGTCCCTGCAGGGCGACGGGCATGCCGAGGCCACGGTGTCTGTGCAGGAAGATCTCGTCCACCACGCTGAGCCGGTTCACCTCCCCGACGGTAGCCGCGATCCTTGACCCAAGCTATGAATCGAGGTTCAATTCTTTCGTGGCCTACCGCCGGACCCCCGCCGTGCAGCAACGGCTCGACGCGCAACGCGACGCGATCGCCGACGCCGCGGTGAGCCTGCTGTCCGAACGGGGCTACCAGGGCCTGTCCATCGCGGCCGTCGCCGAGCGGGCCGGCGTCGCCACCGGCAGCGTCTACCGGCACTACGTGGACAAGTCCGAGCTGATGGTGCGCATCTTCCGCAGCCTGTGCGGGCGGGAGGTCGACGCCGTGGTCGCCGCCGCCGAGACGGCACGGCCGGACGGCGCCGCCGCGCAGGTCGCCGCCGTCGTCGAGACCTTCGCCCGTCGCGCCATGCGCAACCCCACCCTGGCCTACGCCCTGCTCGCCGAACCCGTCGACGCGGCCGTCGACGCCGAGCGCCTGGTGCTGCGCCGCGCCTTCGCGGCCGCGTTCGAAGGGGCCGTCCGCCGGGGCATCGACTCGGGCGATCTCGCCCCCCGGAACGCGGCCCTCGCCGCCGCCGCCCTCGTCGGCGCCGTCGGCGAGGTCCTCACCGGTCCGCTGCAGTCCGGTGCGGCCGCCGCCGACACCGTTCCCGAACTCGTCGCATTCGCCCTACGCGCAATAGGAGCCCGACAGTGAATTCGCCCGCCCCCCACCCGGTGAACTTTCCCGCCACTCACGAGGTGTTCAACCAGGTCCCGGATCTGGTGCCCTACCAGGCGGCGGCGGACCCGGCGCTGCTCGAGGGCCTGCGCCGCGAGGGCGCGGCCTGGGCCGAGGACGAGGTCCGGGAGATCGGCGCGCTCGCCGGCGGCGTGCGCGCGCAGGACTGGGGCAGGCTCGTCAACGAGTACCCGCCCGTGCTGCGCACCCACGACCGCTACGGGCACCGCATCGACGAGGTCGAGTTCCATCCGCACTGGCACGACCTCATGACGGTGGCCGTCGAGCACGGCATGCACGCGGCGCCGTGGCGCGACCCCCGGGCCGGTGCGCACGTCGCCCGGGCCGCCAAGTTCTACGTGTGGGGCCAGGCGGAGGCGGGACACATGTGCCCGATCTCCATGACGTACGCCGTGATCCCGGCGCTGCGGCACAACCCGGAACTCGCCGCGACGTACGAGCCGCTGCTCGCCGCCCCGCACTACGACTTCGGGCTACGCGAACCGTCCACCAAGCGCGGCCTGATCGCCGGCATGTCCATGACCGAGAAGCAGGGCGGATCGGACGTGCGGGCCAACACGACGACGGCGACCCCCCAGGCGGACGGCAGCTATCGCATCGTCGGGCACAAGTGGTTCACCTCCGCCCCGATGTCGGACCTGTTCCTCACCCTGACGCAGACCGGGAGCGGCGTCTCGTGCTTCCTGCTGCCGCGGGTGCTTCCCGACGGCAGCCGCAACCGCATCCACATCCAGCGGCTCAAGGACAAGCTCGGGAACAAGTCCAACGCCTCCTCCGAGATCGAATACGAGGGCGCAACCGGCTGGCTCGTCGGTGCGGAGGGCCGCGGCGTCAACACCATCATCGAGATGGTGAACATGACGCGCCTCGACTGCGTCATCGGCTCGGCGACCGGGATGCGCGCGGCGACATTGCGCGCGGTGCATCATGCCCGGCACCGGAAGGCGTTCGGCGCCCTGCTCGTCGACCAGCCGCTCATGCGGAACGTGCTCGCCGACCTGATCGTCGAGTCGGAGGCCGCGACGACCATGATGATGCGGCTCGCCGGCGCGACGGACCGCGCGTCGACCGATCCGCAGGAGGCGGCGCTGCGCCGCATCGCCCTCGCGGTCACCAAGTACTGGGTGTGCAAGCGCGCCCCCGCGCATGCCGCGGAGGCTCTCGAATGCCTCGGCGGCAACGGCTACGCCGAGGAATCCGGGATGCCGCGGCTGTACCGCGAGGCACCGCTCATGTCGATCTGGGAGGGCTCCGGCAACGTCGCCGCCCTCGACGCGTTGCGGGCGATGGTCAAGCAGCCCGAGACCGTGGACGCGTTCTTCGCCGAGCTGCGCCTCGCCGAGGGCGCCGACCCCCGGCTCGACGACGCCGTGGCCCGGGTCGGCAAGGAACTCGCCGACCTCGAGAACGTCGAATACCGGGCCCGCCGGATCGTGGAGCTGATGGCGCTGGTGCTGCAGGGGGCACAGCTCGTGCGCCACGGGCATCCCGCCGTCGCGGACGCCTTCTGCGCCACGCGGCTGGGCGACGACTGGGGCATCGCCCTGGGGACCATGCCGACCGGCGTGGACACCGCGGCGATTCTCGCGCGCATCTGAACAGTGGAGATTCTCGCGCGCATCTGAACAGTGGCGATTCTCGCGCGCATCCGACCGGCGACGATCCGCAGGGGCATACTGGGGTAACGACAACGATCGTCGAGCGAGGCCGGAGCCCCTCATGATCAGCAGCAGCGAATGGCGGGAGTGGGGGGTCCCGGTCGAGGTGGCCGTCACCGAGTGCGCCGCACTGGTGGAGGCCGAAACGCTGGTGCGCGCCGCGATCGCAGAATCCGAGGCGGCCTGCAACCCCCAGCGCGGCGACGCGGAGATCCACGAGGTCAATCTCGCCCAGGGCATTCCCGTGCAGGTCAGTCCGCGGCTGTCGGCGCTGCTGCGCTCGGCGCTCTGGGTCGCCCGGATGACCGACGGGGCGGTGAGCCCCCTGTCGGCCGACGACGCGGGAATCGACGAGGAGGCCACCCCGCCCATCCATCCGCTTCCGGACTACAGCGACATCCACCTCGACGGCGAGACCGTGCTGGCCCCGTTCGGCGTCAACCTCGACATCACCGAAACGGCCAGGGCCGACACGGCCGATCGGGCCGCCGCGACCGTCGCACGCAGTCTCGAATGCGGTGTCCTGGTGCGCATGGGCGACGTGACGGCCACCGCCGGTCACAGCCCCGCCGGGGGCTGGCAGGTGGCCATCCCCGGAGCCGGCACGGTCGAACTTCCGGCGGGCAGCGCGATGGCGACGCGCGTGCGCGCCGCCGAACCCGACGAGGTGGAAGAGAACGGCGGAAACGACGTCGCCGGGCGGTGGGCGCAGGTGACCGTCATCGCCGGGGACGCGCTGTGGGCCGACGCCGCGGCCGCGGCGGCGCTGCGCCGCGGGGCGCCGGCGGTGCGGTGGCTCGAGCAGTACGATCTCGCCGCCCGGCTCGTGGACGGCGGCGGCCGGGTGCACACGACGCGCCGCTGGTCCCGCCCGCACGCCGCCTGAGCGGCGGAGCTTGCGCCCGAATCGGTGAGCTTGCCCCCGTCTCCGCAGTCGGAAACCGGTGCAAGCCCGCCACGAGGGGTGCCTGCTCTACTTCTGACGCCACCGCCGGATGGTGCGGACGAGGGTGTCGGTGGAGGTGTCGCCGGTGTCGGGGTCCGCCGCGCCGGTCAGGGCCGGTGCCAGGGCCAGGGCCTGGGTCTTGCCGAGTTCGACGCCCCACTGGTCGAACG
>NZ_JAALEG010000166.1 GCF_011058165.1 Rhodococcus aetherivorans | reverse complement strand
CGGGGACGGCCGCCGTCCGGTTGCCGGCGGCGTCCTGGGGCGTCGCCTCCGGCACAGGGACGGCGGACCGAACCTCGTCCTGGCCGTCCTCGGGGTCGTTCGTCCCGCTCTTGCCGCTCACCCATGTCCTTTCACCGGGGTGCGCCCCGGATCGGGCGCACCACTCGGTATCCAGCCTAATGTCGGGTTCCCGGCGCCCCCGAGCCGATGGGCGGTCCGAGCCCCCGCGGACAAGCGAAAGACCTCGCGTTGCCGCCAGGTCGGGGGTCAGGCAGCAACGCGAGGTCGACTGGTTTATCGGCGGCCCCGCCGGGGCGTTACAGACTTCCGGGATTTTTTCCGGACGGGGCCGCCGGGGTCGGCTCAGGCCTCGAGAATGGCGGTCACACCCTGCCCACCTGCGGCACAGATCGAGATGAGGCCCCGCACGGGCTTGCCGGTCTCCTGCCGCTTCTCATGCAGCATCTTCGCCAGGGACGCGACGATGCGGCCACCCGTCGCGGCGAACGGGTGCCCGGCCGCCAGCGACGAGCCGTTGACGTTGAGCTTGCTGCGGTCGATGGACCCGAGCGGAGCATCCAGACCGAGCCGGCCCTTGCAGTACTCCTCCGACTCGAACGCCTGGAGCGTGGCCAGGACGACGGAGGCGAACGCCTCGTGGATCTCGTAGAAGTCGAAGTCCTGCAGCGTCAGGCCGTTGCGCTTCAGCAGCCGCGGGATCGCGTAGGTGGGGGCCATGAGCAGGCCGTCGCCACCGTGGACGTAGTCGACCGCCGCGGTCTCCGAGTCCACGAGGTAGGCGAGCACGGGCAGCCTGCGCTCCGCAGCCCACTCCTCCGAGGACAGCAGCGCCGCCGACGCACCGTCGGTGAGCGGGGTCGAATTGCCCGCGGTCATGGTGGCGCCGCCGAGCTCGACGCCGAACACCGGCTTCAGGCCGGAGAGCTTCTCGACCGTCGAGTCCGGGCGCAGGTTGTCGTCGCGGGTGAGGCCGAGGAACGGGGTGACGAGGTCGTCGAAGAAGCCACGGTCGTAGGCGGCGGCCATGTTGCGGTGGCTCGCGGCGGCCAGCTCGTCCTGAGCCTCCCGGGCGATGCCGAACTCCTTGGCGGTGATCGCCGCGTGCTCGCCCATCGACAGTCCGGTGCGGGGCTCGCCGTTGCGGGGGATCTCGATGCCGAGCATCGACGGCCGGACCTGGCCGAGCAGCTTGACGCGGTCGCCGGTCGAGCGGGCCCGGTTGAGGGAGAGCAGGAACTCGCGCAGCTCGTTGTTGACGCCGATGGGGGCATCGGAGGTGGTGTCGACACCGCCGCCGATGCCGGCCTCGATGCGGCCGGCGGCGACGGCGTCACCGACGGAGATGATCGACTGCAGGCCGGTGCCGCAGGCCTGCTGCAGGTCCCAGGCGGGGGTGTGCGGGTTCAGCGCGCTGCCGAGTACGCACTCGCGGATCAGGTTGAAGTCGCGGCTGTGCTTGAGGACGGCCCCGCCGACGACGGCACCGAGCCGCTCGCCCTGGAGGTTGAACCGGCTCACCAGCCCGTCGAGCGTGGCGGTGAACATGTCCTGGTTCGACGCGCGGGCGTACGTGCGGTCCGACCGGGCGAAGGGGATCCGGTTGCCGCCGAGGATTGCGACACGGCGCAGCTGCGTGGAACGAGCGGTGGTGGTCACTGACGTCTCCCGGGATGCTGGTGGATACAGACTCTGGCTACTATTCTTACTCGCGAGTAAGTTCGTTGTCGACACCACACCGTCGGCCCCTCCCGACAATACCGACGTCCGAACCAGAGAAGGTGGAATCGTGGCTGAAACCAAGAGCGCCCCCGGCCTCTACGCCCAGTTGATCGGGTCCGCGCCCGGAGCATTCCTCGCCAAGCAGTTCGGCCTGCCGAAGCCGGAGAAGCTGCGCCGGTACGAGCCGGGTCAGCCGCCGCTGGCCGGCCCGCTGCTCGTCGGGGGCAACGGCCGCCTCGTCGAACCGATCCGCACTCTGCTGTCCGACTACCCGTTCGCCGATCCCGCCGACACCGCGTACGGGGCGCTCGTCTTCGACGCCACCGGCATCACGGACGTCGCGGGCCTCGAGCAGCTGTTCACCTTCTTCCAGCCCGCGATCAAGGGGCTCGGCCCGAGCGGGCGCGTCGTGGTGCTCGGCACCACCCCGGAGGAAGCCTCCTCCGTGGACGAGCGCATCGCCCAGCGCGCGCTCGAAGGCTTCACACGCAGCGTCGGCAAGGAACTGCGCCGCGGCGCGACGGCCCAGCTGGTGTACGTCTCCCCCGATGCCGCCACCGGCCTGTCCGGCCTCGAATCCACGCTGCGCTTCCTGCTGTCCGCGAAGTCCGCGTTCGTCTCCGGCCAGGTGATCCGCGTCGGTGCCGGCGACGCGAAGGCCCCCGAGTCGTGGGAGCGCCCGCTCGCCGGGAAGGTCGCCGTCGTCACCGGCGCGGCCCGCGGCATCGGCGCCACGATCGCCGAGGTACTCGCCCGCGACGGCGCGCACGTCGTCTGCGCGGACATCCCCGCGGCCGGCGACGCCCTCTCGCAGACCGCGAACAAGGTCGGCGGCGTCTCCCTCGCCCTGGACGTCACCGCCCCGGACGCGGGCGACAGGCTCGCCGAGTACCTGCTCGAGCGGCACGACGGCGCCGACATCATCGTCCACAACGCCGGCATCACCCGCGACAAGCTGCTCGCCAACATGGACGCCGCGCGGTGGAACGCCGTCATGGCCGTGAATCTGCTCGCCCCCCAGAAGATCACCGAGAAGCTGGTCGAGAAGGGCGCGCTGAAGGAGGGCGGCCGCGTGGTCGACGTGTCGTCGATCGCCGGCATCGCCGGCAACCGCGGCCAGACCAACTACGGCGCGTCCAAGGCGGGTGTCATCGGGATGGTGCAGGCCACCGCGCCCGTGCTGGCCGAGAAGAACATCACCATCAACGCCGTCGCACCCGGCTTCATCGAGACGGCCATGACCGCAGCGATCCCGGTGGCCACCCGCGAGGCCGGTCGCCTCATGAGTTCGCTGCAGCAGGGCGGGCAGACCGTCGACGTCGCCGAGACCGTCGCCTGGTTCGCCAACCCGGCGTCGAGCGCGGTCACCGGCCAGGTCGTGCGCGTGTGCGGCCAGTCCATGCTGGGGGCGTGATGGCTGTCGTCGAACTCTCCTCGCGCCCTTCGACTCTCGACGTCTACGCGCGGGCGGCGCTCTCGGCGCTGCCCGTGGTGGGCGCCTCGGGCGACCGCCTGCCCGACGACACCCTCGTACTGCGCGGCCTGCGCGTCGACCCGGACAACCTGGCCGAGTACACGAAGGTGTGCGGACTGCGCTTCGGCGACACGCTCCCGCTGACGTACCCGTTCACGCTGACGTTCCCCGTCGTGATGAAGCTGATGGTGTCGAAGGGCTTTCCCTTCGCCGCCGTCGGTTCCGTCCATGCCGAGAACGTGATCGAGCAGGTGCGGCCCGTGTCCGTGACCGAGCCGCTGGATCTGAGGGTGCATGCCGAGAACCTGCGGGAGCACCGCAAGGGCCTGCTCGTCGACCTGGTGAGCGAGATCAGCGTCGGCCGGGAGCTGGTGTGGCGGCAGACGTCGTCGTTCCTGCACCAGCAGCGCACCTCGCTGTCGGATCAGCCGAAGCCCGAACCGAAGGCCGAGGAGATCCCTCCGGTGCCGACGTCGACGCTGCGAGTGGACCAGAAGACGATCGACCGCTACGCATCGGTCTCGGGTGACCGCAACCCGATCCACGTCTCCCGGCTCGGCGCCAAGGCGTTCGGGTTCCCGAAGCCCATCGCGCACGGCATGTGGAGCGCGGCCGCGGCACTGCGAGCCGTGGAGGGCCGCATCCCGTCGCGCGCGACGTACTCGGTCCGGTTCGGCAAGCCGGTCCTGTTGCCCGCGACCGTGAACCTCTACGCCGCACGCGCCGCCGACGGCTGGGACCTGGCGCTGCGCCACCCGAAGAAGGGCTACCCGCACCTCACCGCCACCCTGCGCTGAGAGCTGCTGCGCCGCAAGCGCTCCGAGCGAATGTATCGTCGACTCCCACTGAGGAGATCAACGATACATTCGCT
>NZ_JAALEG010000165.1 GCF_011058165.1 Rhodococcus aetherivorans | reverse complement strand
GCCCTCGCCCGCCTCGACACCGAAACCGCCCCGGAGGTGGTGGACTGGTTGCTCGCCCGGCACCCGCACTCCGCCCCAACTCCGCGCCGTCCCGCCGGGGCGGGGCGCATCGTCGATCCGACCTCCAATCCCCGCCTGGACCGGCCGCGCCGCCCGCTCACCGACACCACCCGGGCCCTGCTCGATGCTGCGCCGGCACCCGGAGCGGACCGCTCGGCGCTCGTGCACAGCATCTTTCTGGGCATGGCCCGCGCCGGCCACACCCTCGCCGACGCCCGGGCGGCCGCCGCGACGGCGCCGGGACTGGTCCGGCTGCGCGAGGACCGCGCCCGCGGCCGCGACGACACCGACCGGCAATGGCGCCGCGCCCTGGACACCGCAGCCGACTTCGCCCCCGCTCCCCCGACCACGCGGGCCCCGGTCGACGACGAACTCGACCGCATCGAGGCCGCCATCGGATCCGACCCCGCCCACTGGGCCCGCCCCGGCGGCGCCAGCGACGAACGCATCCTCTACGCCCTCCTCGCGCTCGCCCGCACCGCCCGCACCCGCGTCCTCGACATCGACTGCCGCCGACTCGCCCAGGCCGCCGCCGTCGACGCCTCCACCGTCTCCCGGCGCCTGCGGGTGCTGGCCCACGAATCCTGGGTGCGATGCGTGCGCACCGGCAGCGGAACCCGCGCCGCCACCTGGCAACTCGAACTCCCCGACCCGGTGGCATCGCTACCGGTTGCAACACAAGGAGAACCCGCCCCCGCTCCGGGGCATTCCTCTGCCCTACTGGACCACCACACGCACGATCTCTGGGCGAACCGGTTGGGGCTGGGTGGGGTGGCTGCTCGTATTCACTGGGCTGCGATTTCGGGAAAACTCGTTATTTCCGGAGCGGGCAGAAATCCGATTGAGGTGGCTGCCCTGACCGGGTACAGCCTCGCCACCGTGACGCGCACCCTGTCCACCCTCGCCCGCCTGGGCGTGCCTATCGAGGCGCGAGCCGATATTCCCGCTCTCCGGGAGCAGCTCGATCGCGCCGCCGACCGCGTCGGTGTCGTGGGTGTCGGGGCGCAGCGGGTCCGCCGCCACCTGCTCGATCGGGAGCTGCACCGGTGGTGGCTCGAAGAGCAGGACTGGCGCTGCCGCCGCGGCAAGAAGACCGGCGTACCCCGCACGGTCTCGCTGACCATCGCCCTGCCCATCGACGCTCCCGCTCGGCTGCGGTACGGCCGATTCCCGGTGACCGACACCGGCCGCGCCGACTATCGTGCGGCGCGAGCCGTGGTGACCCGGGTGTGCTCCCCTGGTTGGAATTCCACGACCAATCCAGATCGGCAGGGCGGGAAGGCGGCCTGACACACCCTGGTTCTCCAACCGGACCGAATCAGTATGAGTCGTCCACTCGGGCGATTTGAGCGAGGAGGAGCGCGGCGTGGGGCGGCCGATCCGGCAACTGGAACGGCCGCAACGTCACCGCGGCCTTGACCCAGTCACCATCTCCTGCATGCAGTCGCACCAGATCGCCGGCCTGGGGAACCTCACCGCTCTCGACTCTCCGAGCATTCGCTTGCAGACTCGGCAGATCCTCGGGATGGACGACGGGACCGGTGACATGCGCATACTGCCACTCCACCCACTCCGGAGCCCGGCCGATCCACATCGCGATAATGCCTCGCTGGGCCTCGAACAGCGCGACATGGACATCGGCACCTAACAATCCTTCACGCAGTCCGAGAGCAGCCAACGATGGCATTGACGGCGGATACACGTCGGACACGTCGTGATACAGCACCCGGACACCGGATCCGTCTTCCATGGGGCGTAAGACGACCTGCCACTGCATCGCATGGCCGTGGTCGTGCCGGACCGAGAACCACGTGCTCAGCACTCCCCCGGACCGCGGATTGAGCACCAGATCCAGGAATTCGGCCTCGTGCTCGAAGCAGATCGCGCGGTTGATGTAGTCGGCAGGGGTCGCGGTGGGAAGCCAATCTTCGAGCAACGTACCGGACATCGCCCCCGAATCCCACGTCTGATAGATCAACATTTCCTCGACCATCCAGGCCACACCTGAGGTCAGACGCCGCGTTCCCAGCTCCTCCCCCGGCTCTCCCACCCACAGATGGATGCCGTGCACATCGCCGAACGGGCCGATGATCGGCCAGGCATAGAACCGCCACGACTGCCGCATCTTCTTCGACGACAGCACCCGATCGAACGGTTTACGGACTTCCCGGACGTACTCCACGATCGGCTCCACCGGGATGTCCGGTGCGGGCGAGACCTTCCGGCGGAGCGAAGTCATCTCCTTCACTTCACCATCCGAGGCCACCAGCGTCGCAACACCCTCCACGAGCGTTTCGATCAAATGCCATGAACCCATCGAAGACCCCCCTCTGTCTCGACCTGATCTCGATGCGGGGAGGCAGTGTAGCGAAAACCGACTGTTCGACCGTTAAGCGGGATCGATGGTCACGCTCGGACGTGTAGCGCCAGGTGCAAGCGCTCGGGTCGGATCGTCAGCAACTCGGCCACCGACAGTTCATAGCCCGGCACGGGCTCGACCTCGAACCGGGTGAGGATCTCCGCCAGCGCCAGGACCGCCTCATGCAACGCGAACTGCCGGCCGATGCAGGCCCGAGCCCCTACCCCGAACGGTTTGTATGCGTGGGCCGGACGGGCCCGCACGGCTGCAGGCAGGAACCGGTCCGGGTCGAAGGTCTCGGTGTCCTCGCCCCACAGCGTCGGATCACGGTGCAACGCCAGCAACACCACCAGAACCGTCTGGCCCTTGCGCACCGGGTAGCCGGCCAGCGTCGTGTCCGTGCGGGCCTTGCGGAAGAACGCCGGGCCGGACGGCCACAGCCGCAGTGTCTCGTCGACGAGGCGGCGGACATAGCGCAGCTTCCCCACCTGCTCGAACCGGAGCGGGCCGTTGCCGTCGCGCACCTGGGCTATTTCCGCCCGTGCGCGCTCGGCCATCTCGGGATGCAGCGACAGGTAGTGCAGTGCGAACGACAGCAGGCCTGCCGTCGTTTCGTGCCCGGCCACCAGGAAGGTCAGCACCTGATTGCGGATGCTCTGATCCGACAGCAGCTCCCCGGTCTGCGGGTCCGGGTGCTCCAGCATCCGCTGCAGGAGGTCGTCCTGACGCGGTGACTGTCCGTGGCGGCGTGCCGCGACCACCTCGTCCACGGTACGCTGCATCAGCGCAATGTCCTTCGGATGCTGGCGCAGCGCCTTCCATCCGAAGATCTCGCGGACGATCGGCAGATCGTTCGCCGACTGCGACACGAACGACAGCGCCCGCGTCATCGACTCGACGAACGGATGCCGACCGGCGGAGAACGAGTCGAAGCTGTACCCGAAGCCGGTGCGACCGATGACCTCCAACGTCAGGCGATTCATGTCCGAGGAGACATCCACCGGACCCTGAATAGCCTGAGCGGCCCAGTAGCTGCAGAGCCCGTCGACGCACTCGAGCATCACCTCGTGATAGCTGCGCATCGAGGATTGGCTGAATGCCGGCATCAGCACGTTGTGCGCCTGCGCCCACGCCGGCTCACTGTTGAACGCGGTGAACAATCCGTCTCCGGCCAGCTCCCGCAGATTGCTCACCGGTGGGACGACCGCCTTGGCGAACCGGGACTCGTCGAACACCTCCGCGGCCGCGTCCCCGCCCCCGACGACAACCACCTTCTTGCCGGCGATGTCGATCTCGAACACATCCCCGAGCTCGCGTACGAACTGCGCCTCACGCTGTACCGGCCGCCGAGGATCGAGACGCAACACATCTCCCAGCAGGGGCAGCCGCCACGACGGATGCGGCATCGCTTCTCCATGCCCGGTCTCAGCTTCGACGCGGACATCATTTGAGGCTTGCTCCCCCGCAGAAGTCATGACCGGAGTCTGCCGCACCGCTGTGCCGATTGCAGAATCGGTCGGCTGGTATGACGGAGGAAGCGACGGCTACGGCCAAGTCGGGTGAGGGGGGTTCGTGGCGGTTCCACCCCGCTGAAGCATTGCTGCTGAACGAACGACGGCTCGCTCAGCGGAGGCGTCACGCTTTTACTGTTATAGCGCTACAACGTCGTTGCGCAATGCGCTGATTGGGCAGAGCCGCTATAGCGCTTGAACGTCGGAGCGTAACGCCGGGCAATGCGCCCGATGGGCGGACATCCCAGTTGTAGCGCCATAACGTCTAAACGTTAGAACGTTGTCACGTCATG
>NZ_JAALEG010000164.1 GCF_011058165.1 Rhodococcus aetherivorans | reverse complement strand
GACGACCCGCTCTACGCCGCCAGGAGGACCCTGCACACCGGCGCCGACCTACTCACCGACAAGCAGCAGGACCGACTCACCGCCCTGTTCGCCGCCGAAGAGCATGTCGAAGTCGAGGCGACTTGGGTGCAGTGGCGGGAAGGGCACGGCGACCGGCCGGTCGGCGTCGGCCGGATGGCGATCCCCGAGCTCCACGCAGAAGGAGAGACCGGGGTGTCCTCCCCGCCCGCCACACCACCGCTGCCCCGCCGGCAGCGCGGCGACGTGCCGCCCCCGGTGACCCAGACGTACGTGCGGCCGCAGGTTCAGCCGCAGCCGCGCTCGTCCGGCGCGCCCACCCGGGACCCGCAGGCAATCGAGAACTGGCTCTCGCAGCTGCGACGGGCCAACCCGCGGACGGCGGATCAGCCGGTCGCGGGCGAGCGGCCGTCGACGACACCTCCGGCGGAGGACAGCGCCCCCGCCGGCAGGGCCGACGACGCCCCGGCGAACCGGTCGGAGACCGACGCGCAGGATTCGCAGCGCGGCCGGCACGGCGGTGCCGAGAACAGCCAGTCGATCAGCGTGAGTGAACTCATCGCGCGGCAGCGCCGCCGCTGACCGAGCGGGTCAGTCCTCGCCGGGTCCCGGCTCCGCCGAGCCAGATCCGGTCTCCCGGCCGGAGCCGGTCTCCGGGGCGGCGGAGCGTCCGGCGAACGCCTTGGCGTACCGGGTACCGGCGGCGAGCAGCAGCAGGCCCACCACGATGAAGGCGACGACCCGCCACACCCCCTCGAGGGCAGCGAGGTCGAACAGGAAGAGCTTCGCCAGCGCGGCGCCGGTCAGCGACAGCCCCGCGGCCAGCGCGGCGTGCGCGTACTCGGTGCGGGCGAGGCCGAGCGCCAGCATCGCGGTCGCCGCGATCATCCAGCAGATGGTCGCCGCGGTGTGCCCGGCGACGAATCCGGCGTCCGCACCGCCCAGGAGGACGCCCGCGGTCACCAATGCCGTGGTCACCGCATACAGCACCACGAGTGCCGCACCGCTCCACATCCACGGGACGCCGCGTTCGCGGACGAGCCGCAGTCGCGTCGCCGTCCACGCGAGCAGCAGCGTCACCGCGGCGAGCAGGACGGCCGTGACGAGCGTGGCCGCGTCGAGGCGGTCCACGGCCAGCTCCCGGTCGGTGAGGTTCTCGAGTTCGGCGCCGTCGTAGAACATCGCTCCTCCGAGCACCCAGAAGCCGAGGCCGGCGACGTACAGCAGGCGCGACCGCATCGACGCGGCCGCACCGGCATACCCGGCGGCGACCGCGAGCAGCACCGTGGCAGCCGCGTCGGGGCTCGCGCCCGCGAGGCACGCGTGCAGCAGCGCCAACGCCGCCACCGCGACGGACGCCACCCGCAGCGGACGCGACCGGGGCCCGACGAGGGCGAACAGCACGAGGTACCCGGCGGCGGCCGTGCCCTCGAGCGCGACGGCGGGCCACCGGTCCAGCCGCAACCCGACGGCGAGCAGCGGCAGCGCCGCCACCGCCAGGCACACCGCGGCGACGACGTCGCCCGGCTCCCGGCGCAGCAGCAGCACCGCGGTGCCGGCGACGAATGCGGCGACCGCCACCGAGAAGCCGACCAGCCAGGCGAGCTCGCCCCGCTCGGCAAGCTCGGCCCCGGCGATCGACACCAGCAGGACCGCGGCGATCGGCACGACCCGCGCGAGATGCAGCAGCGCCCAATTGCGGTGCCACTGGGCCGGAAAGCTCGCGACGAGCAGCACCAGCAGGAAGCCGAGCAGCAGCAACGGATCACCGTCCGACAGGGTGGGCGCGAGCAGCGCGGCCCCGAGCACGAGCAGCACGGCCAGAATCCGGTCCGACCAGCGCACCGCGAGCGCGACCCCGGCGCCGGCGACGACGAGCGCGGCGGCCAGACCGACGACCGCCGGCACCCACCGGTAGTAGGCGGTCGCGGCGAAGACCACCAGGTAGCCGCCCGCGAAACCGGTCGCGGCCAGGGCGGCACCGCCGACGCGTCCGCCGTCGCGGCGGTGCACCCGGATCCCGGCGGCCACCAGCGCGGCCGACAGCACCGCACCGGAGACGACGCGGGGCACGGGACCGAAGACACCGGCCTGCGCGGCGAGCACGAGCAGCATCACCACGCCGATGAGGGTGACCGCCACCCCGGCGACGGCGAGCAAGCGGCTGATCACGCCGTCGCGCTGCCACCACGGTTCCCGCGCAGGCGCCGGCGGCCGCGGCGGGGCGACGGACGGGACCGGCGGCGGTGGTGGCGCCGGGGCCCGCGACATGGGTGGCACGGGCGCCGGGGCCGGCGCGACGACGAGGCGGTCGAGCTGGGCCCGCAGATGTGCGACGTGCGCGCCGACGGCGTACAGGTGCTGTTCGAGCGCGTAGCACTCGCCGGACAGCTGGGCGACGAGCCGCGGATCGAGGCCGGGCGGGGTCGGCGTACTCATCCCTACATGGTCCGCGGAGCGGCGCCCGCGGGCATGAGTATCACTACCGGACATGCGGGCTTGTGCACCGCCCTCATCGTAGTGTTGGTGCGGACCCCGTCGCAGTTCAGCCCACGATGCGCGCGGCGCGCGCCGCGCGCAGCCAGTCGGGAAACTCACCCAGCAGGCGCCGATAGAGTTCGGCATCGCTGACCTGGGAGATGTCGTCGACGCTGAAGAACCCGGCGTTGTCGACCACCCGCCCTCTCATGGTGTCGAGTTTTTCGAGCACGCCGTAGTTCGCCTTGCCGAGGCCGACGAACTGCCAGAAGGCGGGCAGACCGGATGCCTTCTTCATCAACGCGGTGATCGGGCCCTTCTTGTGGAAGCCGCCGTCGGTGAAGAACAGCACCAGCGTCGGCATCGACGCCCCCGCGGTGAGGGTGGAGATGATCTCCCCCATCACCGGCAGCTCGTCGTTGTAGCCACCGATCTGTTCGTAGTCGATGCCCCCGTGCACCCCACCGAGATGCAGATACGTCGCGCACCAGGACTCGACATCGTGGACGGCGATGTCCGGTAGCCGGGCGAACGAGACCGCATACAGGTACGGCTCGAGGGTGCCGTCGTCGTCGACCTGCACCGCGATCGGCACCATCCTCTCGACGACCTGATGGATGCGTGCGCTGGTGTACTCGCGGTGCATGCTGCCGGTCTTGTCGATCACCAGGACGACCCGGGCCCGCACCCCGGCCGCGCCCTTGTCCAGCAGCACCTTGGCGACTTCCCGCTTGCGCAGGTCCAGCCTCTGCCGCTTCTCCAACGAGAGTTTCGCTTCGCCGGCGACGGTGCGGACACCAGCGCTGTCCACGACCGCAGGCGGCGGGGCCACCGCGGCAGGTTCGGCACTGGCGGGTTGATCGTCGACCTGCACCCCATGGTGGACCACCAGCGCCGACAGGCCCGTGTCCCACCCGGCGGAGACGTTGCGAAGCTTCCACGCGCCGTTGCGGCGATAGATCTCGAGCAGGACCGCCGCCCGCTCGGTGCTCAACCCCAACGCGGGCGCTGTTGTCTCGCCCGCCGGGTGGGCAATCTGCACGCCCAGACCGGGGACGGCGGACAAGCTGCCCGGCACACTGTCGTCGAGGGCGACCGCGACCGACAGCCGCTCGATCCCCGCGGGTATCGCGGCCAGATCGACACCGATCCGGTCGGCCGCGACCAACCGGACCGCGCCCTCCGGGGAGGCCGGCTGGTTGAAGAACACGAAATCGGCGTCGCTACGGACACGCTGGTCGGCGCCGAGTTGGAACACCATCAGATCGACCGTGCCCTGCCGGGCACCTGCCACCGCGACCGTCACCGGCCCCGAGGGGATGGTGGTGTTCTCGCCACGCGCAAGCTCTGCCATAAGCGTTCCGGCCCGGGCGGGCCGCTTCCTTTCGTCGCACCAACACGCATTGGGACCGACACTGGTGCGCCTCCACCGGCCGACAGGCCCGACGCTCCTCGAGGACCGCCGGCCGGCTAGCCCAGCAGCTTGCGCAGCGTCGTGCCCAGCGGGTGCTTGACGTTGACGGAACCGAGGCGGACGGTGCCGCCGACGATCAGATGCAGCGGGCCGAACGGGGGCCCGTTGCGCACCTTCGACTCGGCGCTCGCGGCGACGGTGTCGAGGCCGTTGATGTCGGCCGTGGCTTCGGCGGGAACGATCAGGGTGATGGAGCTGAGGTAGTCCTCGACCTGGATCCGCACCACCTGGGTGCGCATGACGGCCTCGGTGAAGTCGAGGGTCACCGAGGACATCAGGGTGTCGAGCCGCAGCACCGGTGGCACTTCCCACCGCCCCTTGCGGCTGAGGTTGGACAACCGGCCGCGGATGGTGGGTGTCTGCAGATGCGAGGGCGGGGCGGGGGGCACCGGCCCGGCCATCGG
>NZ_JAALEG010000163.1 GCF_011058165.1 Rhodococcus aetherivorans | reverse complement strand
CCCACGCCCGGCCCCGTCCCTGCCCGAACCCCCGCGCGGGTTCGGTGCGGGCGTCGCGCGCTGGACGCGCCGGCTGGTGCTCGGGGTGCTGCTCGCGGCGATCGCCGTCCTCGCCGGAACCGCGGTCCGCGTGTGGCAGGTGGCGCGCATCGACGACTGGAGCCGGGCCGACGCCATCGTGGTCCTCGGCGCCGCCCAGTACTCCGGCACCCCGTCGTCGGTGTTCCAGGCCCGGCTCGACCAGGCCCTCACCCTGTACGAGAACGGGGTGGCCGAGCGGATCGTCACCGTCGGCGGCAAGCAGGAGGGCGACCTGTTCACCGAGGCGGCGTCCGGCAAGAACTACCTGATCGCGCAGGGAGTGCCGGAGTCGGCGATCACCGCCGTCGAAGAGGGGTCGGACACGTTGCTCAGCGTCGAGGCGGTCAGCCGGGAGATGGCCGGGCAGGGACTGCACTCCGCGGTGCTGGTGAGCGATCCGTGGCATTCGCTGCGCACTCGCACCATGGCCCGCGACGCCGGTCTCGACGCGTGGACCGCGCCGACCCGCACCGGCCCCGCCGTGTACACCCGGGAGTCGCAGCTGCACGGGATCGCCCGCGAGACGGGCGCGCTGATCTGGTACCAGCTCACCCACGACTCGGCGGACTTCCCCTACACGGCCGCGCAGTGAAGGAGGACGTGATGCCGGGCTACAGCGAACACGAACTCGAGCGGCGCGTCGCCGAGGTCCCGAAGGTGTCGGCGCTCGCCGGTGCCGAGCCGGCGACCGCGAGCCGTACGCCGTTCGCGCGGGACCGTGCCCGCGTCCAGCACAGCGCTGCGCTGCGACGGCTCGCCGACAAGACCCAGGTGGTCGGCCCCCGCGACGGTGACACTCCGCGCACCCGGCTCACCCACTCGATCGAGGTCGCCCAGATCGGCCGCAGCATCGCCGAGGGCCTCGGCTGCGACCCCGACCTGGTGGACCTCGCCGGCCTCGCGCACGACATCGGACACCCGCCGTACGGCCACAACGGGGAACGCGCCCTCGACGAGGTGGCCGCGAGCTGCGGCGGGTTCGAGGGCAACGCGCAGAATCTGCGGATCCTCACGTGCCTCGAGCCGAAGATCCTCCACCCCGACGGCACGAGCGCCGGTCTGAACCTCACGCGCGCGACACTCGACGCGACGCTGAAGTACCCGTGGACCCGCCCGGCGCCCGGCGCGAAGTTCGGTGCCTACGACGACGACGCCGAGGTCCTCGCCTGGGTGCGCGACGGCGCGCCCGACCGGCGCAAGTGCCTCGAGGCCCAGATCATGGACTGGTCCGACGACGTCGCCTACTCCGTCCACGACGTCGAGGACGGCGTCATCGACGGACGGATCGACCTGCGTGTGCTCACCGACCCGGCGTCGGTGAACACGCTCGTCGATCTCGGCATGCGCGAGTTCTCCGGCCTGGACCCGAACGAGCTGGTGGAGGCGGCGAAGCGACTGTCGCAGATGCCGGTGGTCCAGGCCGTGGACACCTACGACGGCAGCCTCGCGTGCTCGGTGGCACTCAAGCGCCTCACGAGCGAGCTCGTCGGCCGATTCGCGACGGCAGCGATCATCGGCACCCGTGCCGTCACCGGCGACCGGCCCGTCACCCGCTACGACGCCGACCTCGTCGTTCCGCCCGTCGTCGCGTCCGAGGTGGCGCTGCTCAAGACCATGGCCCTGCAGTTCGTGATGTCCGACGCCGCCCACCGGCAGCGTCAGGAACGGCAACGTGAACGGATCCACCGCGTCGCCGAATGGCTGATGCGCACGGCGCCGGTCGGCCTCGACCCGTTCTTCGTGCCGCTGTGGGACGCCGCCGTCGACGACGCCGCCCGCATGCGGGTGATCGTCGACCAGATCGCCTCGTGCACCGAGGCCCGGCTCGAACGGATCGACCGCGACAGCCTCGCCGCTCAGGCGAGTTGGGGGTAGCGCCTAGACTCGTCGTCGTGGCCGGGCGTATTTCAGACAGAGACATCGCGGCCGTCCGCGACCGCGTCCGGATCGAGGACATCGTCGGCGAGTACGTCGCCCTCAGGCGCGGCGGCGCCGACTCGATGAAGGGGCTGTGTCCCTTCCACGACGAGAAGTCCCCGTCCTTCCACGTCCGCCCCAACCACGGTCACTTCCACTGCTTCGGCTGCGGCGAGGGCGGCGACGTGTACTCGTTCCTGCAGAAGATCGAGCACATCAGCTTCGTCGAGGCCGTCGAGCAGCTCGCCGACCGGGTCGGCTACACCCTCAACTACGAGGGCGGCGGTCCGTCGGTGCAGCGCGACCGGGGCACCCGCGCCCGGCTCGTCGCCGCCAACGCGGCCGCGCAGGAGTTCTACGCCGAGCAGCTGCGTACGCCCGGCGCGCAGGCGGCGCGGGACTACCTGACCGAGCGCAGCTTCGACGAGTCCGCGGCCGAGGTGTTCGGGTGCGGTTACGCCCCCGACGGCTGGGATGCCCTCACCAAGCACCTGCTCACCCGTGGCTTCGAGTTCGCCGAGCTCGAGGCCGCCGGGCTGTCCAAACAGGGGCGCCGCGGACCCATCGACCGGTTCCACCGGCGGCTGCTGTGGCCGATCCGCAATCTCGCCGGCGACGTCATCGGTTTCGGTGCCCGTCGGCTGTTCGACGACGACACGCTCACGGCGAAGTACGTCAACACCCCGGAAACGTTGCTCTACAAGAAGTCTCAGGTGCTGTTCGGCCTGGACCTGGCCAAGCGGGAGATCGCCAAGGCGCACCAGGCCGTGATCGTCGAGGGCTACACCGACGTCATGGCGATGCACCTGTCGGGCGTGAAAACCGCTGTGGCCGCGTGCGGTACCGCATTCGGCGACGAGCACCTGGCGATGCTGCGGCGCCTGCTCATGGACGACAGCTACTTCCGCGGTGAGATCATCTACACCTTCGACGGCGACGCAGCGGGCCGGGCCGCGGCGATGAAGGCGTTCGAGGGCGACCAGAAGACCACGGCCAAGACGTTCGTCGCGATCGCGCCCCAGGGCATGGATCCGTGCGAGCTGCGGCAGAAGTCCGGCGACGGGGCGGTGCGCGACCTCGTCGCCCGGCGCACCCCGATGTTCGAGTTCGTCGTCAAGTCGATCCTCACCGAACACAACCTCGACACCGCCGAGGGGCGGGTGGAGGCGCTGCGCCGCACGGTTCCCGTGGTGGCCCGGATCAAGGAACGCACGCTGCGCGACAGCTACGCGGTGCAGCTGTCGCACTGGGTGGGCTGGGACGACATTCCGGCCGTGCGCCGGCGCGTGCAGGACGAGTCCCGGCGCGTCGCCCGCGGCGGCGACGAGAAGCCGCGCACCGCCGCGCCGCAACAGCGGGCGGAGACGGCCGCGGCGGGCACGGTCCTGCGCCGGCCCCGCCCCAACGATCCGGCGCTGTGGCCGCAGCGCGACGCCCTCAAGGCGGCGCTGCAGTACCCCGGCATCGCCGGCACCGTGTTCGATTCGCTGCCCGCCGAGACGTTCACCGACCCGGCCTACGCGGCGGTGCGCGAGGCTGTGGCCGCGGTCGGCGGGACGAGCGCGGGACTCGGCGGCGCGGAATGGGTGGACGCCGTCGGGCGCGCCGCCACCGACCCGATGGTGCACTCGCTGGTCATGGAACTCGCGGTGGACCCGCTGCCCGCGGAGGAGGACCGGATGCCCCGCTACATCGGCGGGGTCCTCGCCCGGCTGCAGGAGGTCTGGGTGGGGGAGCAGGTCGCCGAACTCAAGTCCAAACTGCAGCGCATCTCCCCGGCCACCGAATCCGACGAGTTCCACTCGTTGCTCGGGGACCTCGTTGCGCTCGAGCAGTACCGGCGCAGCCTGCTCGACCAGGCCATCGGCGACACCAGCGGCGACGGCCTGGCCGGCTGAACTCACGCCACCCGCGTCACCGCCGCAACTGGTCGCGGGGGACGAGGATCGTGGTCTGCTCGTCGAGCGGCTTCATCGGCTCGAGCTTCGGCTCCGGGCTGAGCGAGTCGGCCAGCTTCTGCCGGCTCACCTCGATCGCCTTCTTCGTCACCGGACTACCCGCGACCGCCTTCGCCGTCCTGCTGAGCTGTTCGTACCGGGCGCGGCCCGCCCGTGTCCCCAGGACGTAGCCCGCGGCAACCCCCACCAACAGTCCGATCAACGTCGTCTCCATTCAGCCGTGTCAACGTCCCACCCATCCTGCCCGATCCTCGCCCTCGGGCTCACAGGCAGGCGATTTGGTGCCGCGTCGGGTGGGGCGCTACAGTTCTTCACGCACCGCGGGAAACGGCGGAGCACCGCAGGACAATCCCCTGTAGCTCAATTGGCAGAGCATTCGACTGTTAATCGAACGGTTGCTGGTTCGAGTCCAGCCGGGGGAGCATCCGCACGACAGACGAACCCCCGTCACCCCCTGGGTGGCGGGGGTTCGCTATTCCCGTGAGGATCTCGTCGAGATCCACCTCCAGGATGTA
>NZ_JAALEG010000162.1 GCF_011058165.1 Rhodococcus aetherivorans | reverse complement strand
GGGTTGGGTTCGCCGCCCTGGTTGTTGGGCTCTTTGCTGGGGTCGTAACCGCCGGTCGTCATCGGATCCTTCTCGGTGGGAGGGTGGAGCCAATCGCGTTGTCGACTGCGCACACTACGTCCGACGCGCCCGAATTGCACGATCACCGGAACTTCCGCGAGCCGGACGACCGGCGCGAACCGGACTACGCGGTGGTGCCGGCCGCGCGGACCCCGCAGGGCTGTCGCGCTGCACCGATACCGGTCACCAGCTGCCGTCGTACACCCACGGCTCCCGCGGGAGCCGTGCCGGATCCCATCGTTCGAGCAGCAGCTCCGGCGTGACGGGCTCGTCCTTGTCCGCCAGGTCGAGCGAGACCGCGATCCGGCTCAGGACGTCGGCCGCGGTGTGGCCCAGCGCCGCCTGGTCGGTGAGCGTGACGGCACCGTCGCGCTTGGCGAGGCGTTTGCCGTGCACGTTCAGCGCCAGCGGCACGTGCGCGTAGGTGGGTACCGGAAGCCCGAGCAGCGCCGCGAGATAGGCCTGCCGCGGTGCCGAGGTGAGCAGGTCGTCGCCGCGTACCACCTGGTCGATGCCCTGTGCCGCGTCGTCGACGACGACGGCCAGGTTGTAGGCGGGGATGCCGTCGCCGCGGCGCAGCACGAGGTCGTCGACGACACCGGTGAAGCTGCCGTGCACCTCGTCCGCCACGGTGAAGGTGGCGGCGCCGGACCGCAGGCGCAGCGCGGCGGGCCGCCCCGACGCCCGTTTCGCCTCCCGTTCGGCCTCGGTGAGGTTCCGGCACGTTCCCGGATAGGCGCCCTGCGGGGCGTGCGGCGCGGACGCCGCATGCTGGATCTCGCGTCTCGTGCAGAAGCACTCGTAGGTCAGGCCCGCGCGGGTGAGGCGGGCAATCGCGGCGTCGTAGAGGGGCAGCCGCCGCGACTGGTGGACCACCTCGTCGTCCCAGCCCAGGCCCAGCGCGGCGAGGTCGGCGAGCTGACGTTCCTGCGCGCCGGGCCGGACCCGGTCCAGATCCTCGACGCGGATCAGGAACCGCCGCCCGGTGCTCCGGGCGAACAGCCACGCGAGGACCGCCGTGCGCAGGTTTCCGAGGTGCAGGTCGCCCGACGGGCTCGGGGCGAACCGGCCGGCCCCCACCCGCGCGTCCCCGGCCGAATGTGACATTTGGTCAGACTATCGAGCGTGATGTCACATTCGGTCACCTGCACGCCGGTGGGTCACGCGACGGGCCGGCCGAGCAGGACGGAGCGCTGGGCGTGCACGGTCTCGCGGATCGCCGCGACGACGGCGGCGACCTCCGGCCGGCGCAGCGTCTCCGACCGCGCCACCATCCAGTAGTTCAGCCGCGCCTCCACCTCCCCGGGGAGGATCCGCACCAGGTCGGCGTGCCGGTCGGCCATGAAGCACGGCAGCAGCCCGAGCCCGGCCGCGGCGCGGGTCGCCTCGACGTGGACGAACACGTTGGTCGAGCTCACCGACTCGTGCATGTCCGGGGCGATGCGACGGGCCAGGTCCAGGTCGTCGACCTGCAGCATCGAGTCGATGAAGTACACCAGGGGATGACGGCTCAGCTCACGCACCGTCGTCGGGGCACCGTGTTCGGCGACGTAGTCCCGCGCCGCGTACAGGCCGAGGGTGTAGTCGGCCAGCCGGTGCGCCTCGGCGCGGTGCACCTGGGGGCGTCCCACCACCACCTCGAGGTCGAGGCCGGACCGCTGCTGCGACGCGCGACGCGTGGCCGCGACGATCTCCACCGCCACGCCCGGGTGCCGTCGCCGCACCAGCGCACCGGCCGGGGCCGCGATGTAGGCGCTGAAGCCGTCGGTCGCCGAGACCCGGACAACGCCCTCGAGCCCGCGGTCCCCGTCGGGTCCGGCCAGCCCGGCGACGGCAGCCTCGATCCGCTCGGCCGCGGCGAGGGCCGAGCGGCCGAGCTCGGTGAGCTCCCATCCGCCCGACGCGCGGGCCAGCACGCGCCCGCCGAGACTCTTCTCCAGCGCCGCGATACGACGGGCGATGGTCGTGTGGTTGACGCCGAGGTCGTCGGCGGCGGTCGTGAAGCGGCCCGTGCGGCCGACGGCCAGCAGAACCAGCAGGTCATCGGCCGACGGCGCGCTCATGTGTGCATTCTTGCAGATCCACTCTGCGGATCGCGTCATTGTGCATGCAGATCTGTGCATCAATACTCGGCACATGCGTTCAGAAGTGTTGCCCGTCACAGTCGAACCGAGGAGGACGAACCCATGAGCGTCGAACAGGCACGGCCCGACGGCCGTACACCGGACGAGACCCCCGCCTCGGGCCTGCGCAAGGTCGTCGGCGCGTCGATGGCCGGCACCGTCGTCGAGTGGTACGAGTTCTTCCTCTACGGCACCGCCGCCACCCTGGTGTTCTCCAAGGTCTTCTTCCCCGACAACGGCAACGAGCTCGACGCCATCATCGCCGCGTTCGTCACCTACGCCGTCGGCTTCGTCGCGCGGCCCCTCGGCGGCGTCGTGTTCGGCCACTTCGGCGACAAGTTCGGCCGCAAGAAGCTGCTGCAGACCAGCCTCGTGCTCGTCGGCGTCGCCACCTTCCTCATGGGCTGTCTGCCCACTTTCGGGGCCATCGGCTACTGGGCGCCCGCGCTGCTCGTCACGCTGCGTTTCGTCCAGGGCTTCGCCGTGGGCGGTGAGTGGGGCGGCGCGGTGCTGCTCGTCGCCGAGCACAGCCCCAACCGTTCGCGCGGCTTCTGGGCGTCGTGGCCGCAGGCCGGCGTGCCGATGGGCAATCTCGTCGCCACCGTCGTCCTGCTGATCCTGACCACCACGCTGTCCGACGCGGCGTTCCTCTCGTGGGGCTGGCGTATCGCGTTCTGGCTGTCGGCCGTCATCGTGCTGGTCGGCTACTACATCCGCACCAAGGTCACCGACGCGCCGATCTTCCTCGAGGCCCAGCGTGAGGCCGAGCAGATCAAGTCCAGCTCGTACAGCGTCGTCGAGGTCGTCAAGCGATACCCGCGCGGCGTGTTCACCGCCATGGGTCTGCGCTTCGCCGAGAACGTCATGTACTACCTCGTCGTCACGTTCTCGATCACCTATCTCAAGGTGGTCGTCGGTGCGAACACCTCCACCATCCTGTGGTGGATGCTCGCCGCGCACGCCGTGCACTTCGCGATCATCCCCGTCGTCGGGCGCCTGTCCGACACCTTCGGCCGCCGCCCGGTGTACATGGTCGGTGCCGTCACCGCCGGCACGTGGGGCTTCTTCGCCTTCCCGATGATGGACAGCGGGCACAACGCCCTCGTCATGTCCGCCATCGTCATCGGCCTGGTGTTCCACGCCTTCATGTACGCCGGCCAGCCCGCGATCATGGCCGAGATGTTCCCGACCCGCATGCGCTACGCGGGTGTCTCGCTCGGCTACCAGGTGACCTCCATCGTCGCCGGCTCGCTCGCGCCGATCATCGCGACCGCGCTGCTCAGCCGCTACGGCAGCGCTGTGCCCATCGCGATCTACCTGGCCGTGGCGTCCGTGGTGACGATCATCGCCGTCGTCGCCGCCCGCGAAACCAAGGGCATCAGCCTGCGCGACATCGATGCCGCGGATGCCCGCGCCGTCGGCGCCGAGAAGACGGCGGTGTCCGCATGAGTGCCCGCACCGCGCTGATCACCGGCGGCGCCGGCGGCATCGGGGCGGCGTGCGCCCGGGAACTGGCCGCCCGCGGCGTGCAGGTCACCGTCGCCGACGTCGACGAGGTCGCCGCCAAGACCCTCGCCCACGAGATCGGCGGGCAGGCGTGGGCGGTGGACCTGCTCGACACCGACCAGCTCGACGGGCTCCGGCTCGAGGTCGACATCCTCGTCAACAACGCAGGCATCCAGGTCGTCCGCCCGATCGAGGAGTTCGCCCTCACCGACTTCCGCCGGATCCAGACCCTGATGGTGGAGGTGCCCTTCCTCCTCGTGAAGGCGGCCCTGCCGCACATGTACGACCGGGCATTCGGGCGCATCGTCAACGTGTCGTCGGTGCACGGCCTGCGGGCGTCGGCCTTCAAGTCCGCGTACGTCATCGCCAAGCACGGCCTCGAGGGGCTGTCGAAGGTCACGGCCCTCGAGGGCGGTCCGCACGGCGTCACCAGCAACTGCGTCAACCCGGGCTATGTGCGAACGCCGTTGGTGGAGAAGCAGATCAGCGACCAGGCCCGGCTGCACGGCATCGACGAGGAGCGAGTGCTCGCCGACGTGCTGCTCACCGAGCCGGCGATCAAGCGGCTCGTCGAACCCGGGGAGGTGGCCTCCCTCGTCGCGTGGCTGGCCTCGGACGACGCCGGCATGGTCACCGGCGCCTCCTACACGATGGACGGCGGCTGGACCGCCCGCTGACCCACCCCCTGTGTGTGTGGCCGAATGTCACATCGCGTCGATCAGGGCGGTTTCAGGCGGCCGATGCGACAAGCTCGGTGAACGCTTCGGTTGGCGTGCGCCAGCGTAGCGTCTGCCGGGGGCGGCCGTTGAACTCGTCCTGGACCTGCTGCAGGTCCTCGGGC
>NZ_JAALEG010000161.1 GCF_011058165.1 Rhodococcus aetherivorans | reverse complement strand
ATCCGGAGGGCTACCGCCCCCGGATCAGTACCCCACGCCGAGATCCCGGGGGCGGTAGCCCTCCGGATATCCCGGATAGGTGCGGTTGTTGGGGTTGCTCGCCGCCCGCGAGAGCCGTCGCTTGGGCAGCCGGCGTACCACCGCGGACCGGGCGCGCAGCGCGGCCTCCGCGACCGCCCGGACCCGCGCAGAGCCCTGCGGGAACCCGAACGCCGCGGCCATCCGCTCGTCGATCAGCGCGTACACCGCGGTGGCGACGGCGGGTGCGAGCGCCTTCGGATACCACGACTGGAACAGCCGCAGGGTGTAGGTGCCGATGCGGTGGTTGTCGTCGCTGTAGGTGAAGTGCTCGTCCTCGTAGTCCAGCTTGAACCGCTGGAACTCCTGGTAGGACTCCGGAATGTCCTTGATGCCCATCCGGATTCCCACCTGCCGGTAGAAATGGAACGAGGCGAGGCGCTCGTGCGGGTGCAGCCGCCGCCAGCCGTAGCGGTCGATCCAGTCGATCGGGTCGTAGACGAACGTCGAGAGCACGTAGAGCATGTCGTCGTTGTCGATCGAGTACCTGCCGTGCATCCGGTTGACGTTGCGCAGCGACTCGCGGCCCCGATCGGAGTCGTAGCCGTGCTCGACGAGCTCGGACATCAGGATCGCGGTGTCGTCGTAGCGCTTCTGCGGGCGGTGCTCGAACTCGCCGGTGCGGGCCAGCAGCGCGGAGATGCTCGGCACGCAGTAGGTACGGAACAGCGCGAACTCGAGCGACCGCTGGTAGTCCCACGGGAACTCGTAGCCCGCGGTGATCCGCAGAATGTCCTGATGGTGGGTCACCGGGTCCAGGCCCTCGATCACCTTCAGCCAGCCGAACCGGCCGAGCCCGGCGTGCGGGTCCCGGTTCGGCGCCGGGAAGGTGGTGGCCTTCTCCGTCCGGGCGTCGGGGCGGGCGGCGACGGACGCGCCGCGCGTGCGTTCCTGGGTGCGGTCGGGGGAGGTCGACGTCATCGGTGTCACCGCCCGTGCCGGGTCTTGAGCATCCACGCGGCGATCTTCATGTCCCGCGCGGTGCGCTCGAGCGTGAGCAGGTTCAGCGGGGCCCGGAACCTCTCGACGGTCACCGACTTGGGCCGGCTGAATTCGCGCAGGCCGTCGGCGCCGTGGATGCGGCCGAACCCGGATTCGCCGATGCCGCCGAACGGCAGCGACGGGATGCCCGCGAAGCCGAGCACCGAGTTCACCGACACCATGCCGGTGCGCAATCGGTCGGCGATCTTGCGGCCGCGGGAGCGGTCCTTGGTGAACACCGACGCGCCGAGGCCGTAGTCGGTGGCGTTGGCGCGCTCGACGGCCTCGTCGAGATCGCGCACCTTGTTGACCACCACCGTCGGGCCGAAGGTCTCCTCGCACACGGCGGAGGACCGCTCCGGCACGTCGGTGAGGATCACCGGGTCGACGTAGCGGTCGTGCACCGACTCGCGACCGCCGACGACGGCCTCGGCGCCGTGATCGAGGGCGTCGTCGATCTGGCCGCGCACGATGTCGATCTGCCGGGGCAGCGTCATCGGGCCGTAGCTGGCGTCGTCGGTGCCGCCGGGGCGCACCCGCTCGATGGTGGCGGTGAGCTTGTCGAGGAACTGCCGGTAGACCGGCTCGACGACGTAGATGCGTTCGACGCCGGCGCAGGTCTGGCCCGCATTCCCGAACGCGCCGAACGCGGCCATCTCCACGGCCTTGTCGAGGTCGGCGTCCTCGGCGACGATCATCGCGTCCTTGCCGCCGCACTCGGCGACGAGCGGGGTGAGGGTCTCGGCGCACACGGCCATGACCTTGCGGGCGGTGGCGCCGGAGCCGGTGAAGGCGATCTTGTCGACACCGGAGCGGGCGAGTGCCGCGCCGGTCTCGCCGAGGCCGGTGACCACCTGGAACACCGGCTGCGTGGGAGCGAGCGCGTTCCACTTCTGCTCGAGCCACCTGCCCACGCCCGGGGTCAGTTCGGACGGCTTGAACACGACGGCGTTGCCGGCGGCGAGGGCGTAGGAGATCGAGCCCATCGGGGTGTAGACCGGGTAGTTCCACGGCCCGATGACGCCGATCACGCCGAGCGGCTGGTACTCGAGGGTGGCCTGCTGGTTGGCGCTGGCGAGGCCGGACGGCACCCTGCGGGGGCGCAGCACCTTCTTGGCGTTGCGGGCGGCCCAGTCGAGGTGCTCGATCGCGAGCATCACCTCGAGGAAGGCGTCGCCGCGCGGCTTGCCGGTCTCGGCGGAGACGACGGCCGCGAGGGCCTCGGCGTCGGCGGCGACGGCCTTCTTGAACTCGAGCAGCCAGTCCCGGCGGCCGCGGAAGCCCTGGGCGGCCCACCAGCGGGCGGCCGACCGGGCGCGGTCGACGGCGGCGGCCACGTCGGTGGCGTCGGCGATGGGGTACTCCGCGAGGACGGAACCGTCGCGCGGGTCGAGGCTGGTGAACGTGGCGGACGGGGGAGCGGGCGACGGCGTGTCGGTGGTGCTGAGGTCCTGGGTCATGGAGTGACGCTTCCTTCACTGGGCCGCATCAAATATATTTGATGTGATTCACTGTCGTGGATCTCACACTAGGCGGCGCGCCCGGCGTCGACAACCCCCCACCACTTGTCCAGGCCAGGAGGCCGATCCCATGCACACCAACCTCACCGAGTTCACTCCGGAGCAGCAGGACTTCGCGGCGGCCGTCGCCGACTTCTGCCGCCGTGAGGTGGGCACCCGCGCCCAGCGCGACGCCCTCACCGACCACGGCACGCACAGCCACAGCCAGGAGCTGTACCGGAAGATGGCCGACCTCGGCTGGCTCGGGGTGACGGTGCCCGAGGAGTTCGGCGGGTCCGCCGGCAGCACGGTCGACCTGTGCATCCTGCTCGAGCAGAGCACGCGCGGCATGGCCCCCATCGGCGGCATCGGCCCCACCCTCATCACCGGCGCAGCCTACGAGAAGTTCGGCACGCAAGCGCAGAAGGAGACCGTGCTCGGGGGCATCGTCGAGGGCCGGTCCCAGTCCATCTCCATGTCCGAGCCCGAGGCCGGTTCCGACGTCGGCGCCCTGACCTGCCGCGCCGAGAAGGTCGACGACGGTTGGCTGATCAACGGCCAGAAGACCTGGTGCTCCAACGCGCACTTCGCCGACAACATCCTGCTCGTCGCCCGCACCGACCGCAGCGGCGCCAAGCACCAGGGCCTGACCATGTTCCATCTGCCGGCCGGCACGCCGGGCCTGAAGATCAGCGGCATCGACACCATGGGCGGCAAGGAGGTCAACGACCTCTACCTCACCGACGTGCGCCTGCCGGAGGACGCCGTCGTCGGCGAGGTCGGCAACGGCTGGACCCAGCTGATGGCCGGGCTGAACACCGAGCGGCTCATCCTGGCCGCGATGATGCTCGGCACCGCGCAGCGCGCCTTCGACGACGCCCTGCAGTTCGTCACCGAACGCAAGCAGTTCGGCCGCCCGGTCGGCACGTTCCAGGCGATCCGTCACCGGGTCGCGGACCTGGCCACCGAGATCGAGGCGACCCGGCTGCTGGTGTACCGCGTCGCGCGCCTCGTCGACGCCAACCCGGGCACGCTGTTCCCGCGCGAGGCGTCCATGGTCAAGCTCAAGGCCACCGAGGTCGCGAAGAAGACCGCCCTCGAAGGCATGCAGATGATGGGTGGCTACGGGTACGCCACCGAATTCGACATGGAACACCACGTGCGCAGGACGATCGTGTCGACGATCTTCGGCGGCACCAACGAGATCCAGCGCGACATCATCGGCAAGAGCTACGGGCTGTAGACCGATGACGGCACCGGCCCGAGCGTCGCGCGGACTACGGCGACGGCCCCAGCTCTCCGAGGAGGTCGCGACCCACCTGCGCGGACTCATCATCTCCGGTGCGCTGCGGCCCGGCGACTTCGTGCGGCTCGACGAGACCGCCGCCGAACTCGGGGTCAGCGTCACCCCGGTCCGGGAGGCGCTGCTGACGCTGCGCGGCGAGGGCTTGGTGCAGTCGGTACCCAACCGCGGCTACGTCGTCTCGCCGCTCGACCGGGGCGACGTGGCCGACATCTTCTGGCTGCAGAAGCAGATCGCGGTGGAACTGGCCCTGCGCGCGCTGCGCTCCGCGGAACCCGCGGACCTCGAGCGGTTGAGCGCCCTGAACGATGCGCTGTGCCTGGCCGTCGAGTCCGGAGAGGCACAGCGGATCGCCGACGCGGAGTTCGAGTTCCACCGGGACCTGAACCGGATCGCGGCCAGTCCGAAGCTCGCCTGGTTTCTCTACTGTGCGGCGCGCTACACCCCGTACCGGCTCTACGCGGCGGATCCGGGTTGGGGCCGGCTCGCTGTCGCGTCGCACGCCCGGCTGATCGACGCGTTCCGCAGGGGGGACCGCGCCGAGGTGATCGCGCAGACCGAGGTGCAGTTCGACGACGCGGTGGCCCGGTTGCTGGCCCACCTGGACCGGATCGCACCTCGCAGCTGACCCGCACCCCGGGTGGCGGTGGTTGCGGTGGTCGTGAGGGCCGAATGTCACATTCCTTCGATCAGGGCGGTTTCAGGCGGCCGATGCGACAAGCTCGGTGAACGCTTCGGTTGGCGTGCGCCAGCGTAGCGTCTGCCGGGGGCGGCCGTTGAACTCGTCCTGGACCTGCTGCAGGTCCTCGG
>NZ_JAALEG010000160.1 GCF_011058165.1 Rhodococcus aetherivorans | reverse complement strand
CCGGCCTTGGCGAGGGCACCGGCGATGGCGACCCCGCCGAGGTCCGAACCGGAGAGGTCCTTCAGGGCGCCCTGCAGACGCCCCATCGGGGTCCGGGCTCCGGCAACGATGACAGAACTGGTCACGAGGATTTCCTCCGGTGGTGGGAGTGACGGCTTCCGCGCGGGCTCGAGGCCGGCAAGCCCATCCCGACGCATACTGATCTAACGTTAGCGCTACCGTCTTTATTCATGACTGAGACCTCCCCCACTCCGACTCCGCTCGCGGCGCTGACCTCCGGCCTCGTGACCGCCATCGACCACGTCGGCATCGCGGTCCCCGACCTGGACGCCGCCCTCACCTGGTACGCCGAGAACCTCGGGCTCGTCTCCACCCACGAGGAGGTCAACGAGGAGCAGGGCGTGCGCGAGGCGATGCTGTCGGTTCCCGGCTCGCCGGAGGGCGCGACCGCGATCCAGCTGCTCGCCCCGCTGAACGAGAACTCGACGATCGCGAAGTTCATCGACCGCAGCGGGCCCGGCCTGCAGCAGCTCGCCTACCGCGTCAGCGACCTCGATGCGGTGTCCGCCGAGCTCCGCGCGCGCGGCGTGCGCCTGCTGTACGACGCCCCGCGACGCGGCACCGCCGATTCCCGCATCAACTTCCTCCACCCCAAGGACGCCGGCGGCGTGCTCGTCGAGCTCGTCGAACCTGCTGCGCACGGATCGCACTGACCGCCCCCATCTCACCCGGCCGACTCGCCGGGTTCACACCGCCGCAGCATTAGCACAACGCGGCGGCACGCGCAGCTCCGGCCGCTTCGAGCAGGTAGATTGGCGCCATGGTCTTCGATCGCGATCGCACCCCAAGCCACCTGCCCTTCTCCATCGTGCGCAAGGGATTCGACCGCGACGAGGTGACCAACTACTTCGCCAGATTCGAGGCCGAGCTGCGCGTGACCGCCACGGACCGGGATGCGGCCGCCGCGCAGGCTCGCGACCTGGCTCGACAGCTCGAGAACGCCCGCAACGAGATCGACGAGCTGCGCAAGGACGTCGATCGGCTGTCGGTGCCGCCCACCACGGCCGAGGGCATGAGCGACCGCATCTCCCGCATGCTGCGCCTCGCCTCCGACGAGGCGTCCGAGCTGCGGGCACGGGCCGAGGCCGACGCAGCCGAAATGATCTCCCTGGCCGAGCAGGAAGGCATCCGGCTGCGCGGGGACTACGAAGCGATGATCGCCGAGCTCGCCGAGCGGCGTAAGGCATTCGAGACGGAGCACGCCCGCACGATGGCGGAGGCGCGTGCCCAGGCCGCGCGGATCATCGCCGCCGCCGAAGCGGAGCGCGATCGCCTGGCGGCGGAGGCGGAAGCCAAGCGGGACCGGGTCCAGCAGGACTTCGAGATCGCCATGAGCGAGCGCCGCAGCAAGGTCCTCGGCGCCCTCGACGAGCTCGAGCGCACCAGCAAGGCCGAGGCCGAGCAGCGTCTCGAGATCGCGTCCCGCGAAGCGGCACGCCGGCTCGAGATCGCCACCGAACAGTCCGAGCGGAAGATCGCCAACGCCCGCGATCTGACCGAGGAACTGCGGGTGCTGCGCGGCCGCATCCTCAGCCAGTTGGACGGGGTACGCGGTCAGCTCGAGGCCGTGCCGTCGATGCTCGCCGCCGTGACGCGCGAGGGCGAGCTGCTCGACCGCGACCGGGATGCGCTCACCACCGAGGGCGAGGCCGACGCGACCAAGGAGATCGCCACCGGGGAATCCGAGAAGGAACCGGCCACCAAGGAACTCCCGGCGGCCGGCGGCAAGCCGGAGGGCAGCGACGGCGAAGCCGGCTCGGCGAAGGAGGCACGGTCCGGCGAGGAGGCACCGCCCACCGATCGCCTCGGCCGCTCACCTGCAGTGGCCAGCAAGGTCCGCAACTGACCCGACGGCTGAGCCGTCACTAGGACCCGACGGCTGAGCCGTCACTAGGACCCGACGGCTGAGCCGTCACTAGGACCCGACGGCTGAGCCGTCACTAGGACCACCGCCGGGTCGGTCCGCGGGTACCGCGGCCGGCCCAGCATCCGTTGTGCCAGTGTCGGCGTTCGTCGGCGCCCCCGATGTCGTCGGTGGGCCAGGCGACCACGTGGGGGGTTCCCGGCGCGATCTCGTGATCGCAGCCGGGGCACCGGTACGCCTTCGTTGCTCGCGACCCGGGGACGGTGCGCACGGTGTAGCGCTCGGACTCCGCGCCGGACGGCCCCCATTCGGTGCGGGAGGTGGCCCCGGAGAACGTCGACCCGCCGATATCGGGCCGGCGCCGGCGCTGCGATCGGGGAACGTTGCGGCGGGGCATATCAGAACAGCCGGAACTCGTTGCTCTCGGTGCCGCGCAGGGCGTCGTAGTCGAGCACGAGGCAGCGGATACCGCGATCGGTCGCAAGGGTCTTGGCCTGTGGCTTGATCTGTTGCGCCGCGAAGACACCGCTGACGGGCGCGAGCAACGGGTCCCGGTTGAGCAACTCGAGGTACCGGGTGAGCTGCTCGACACCGTCGATCTCGCCGCGTCGCTTGATCTCGACGGCCACCGTGCCGCCGTCCGCGTCCCGGCACAGCAGGTCCACCGGACCGATGGCCGTGGGGTATTCCCGGCGGACGAGGGTGTAGCCGGGGCCGAGGGTTTCGACGTGCTCAGCGAGCAGTTCCTGCAGATGCGCCTCGACACCGTCCTTGATCAGGCCCGGGTCCACACCCAGCTCGTGGCTCGAATCGTGCTCGATCTCGTCGATGGTGATCCGGAGTTGCTCACCCGTCTTGTTGGTCACCACCCACAGGGCGTGCGCCTCGTCTGCGGACTCCTCGACCAGCCAGCACGGCGGACTCATCCAGTTCAGCGGCTTGTAGGCACGGTCGTCGGCGTGCACACTGACCGATCCGTCGGCTTTGACCAAGAGCAGCCGACGCGCCATCGGCAGGTGTGCCGTCAGACGTCCGACGTAGTCGACTCGACAGCGGGCAATCACAAGGCGCACGTTGCCACCCTAGAGGATCGCTCCGGACTACTCTCGAACGACCATGCCTCGCACCCGCCGCACCTCGCCCCTCGGCTCGCCGCTGCTCGGCGCGCCCGCGGAATCCGTCCGGCGCCAACGTGTTCGCGTGCAGACATTGCTCACCCTGTTGCTGCTCGGCACGAACATCGCGGGGGCCGCGATCACGGCGTTGTTGATCAACGTCGTCGTCCCGGGCCCCTCGGTGCTGCGTCCGGAGTTCGTCGTCGTCACCGGCGTCATAGCACCCGTCTACGTCGGCGGGGCCATCCTCCTGGGAACGGCCTTCGGGACCCGGCTCGGCCTTGCACAACTGCGGTGGATCCTCGAGGACCGGGATCCCACCCCCGACGAACGACGTGCAACCATGCGGCTGCCGATGCGCCTCACCGCCCAGCAGGGTGCATTCTGGGCGCTGGGGCTGGTGCTGTTCGCGACCGCGTTCGGTGTAGTGGATCCGCGCACGATCCCGAAGGTCGCCCTCACCATCGCCCTCGCGGGCCTGACGGTCTGCGGCTTCGTCTATCTGTTCAGCGAATTCGCCCTGCGGCCGATCGCGGCCCGGGCCTTGGAGGCCGGGGCGACGCCGCGACGCCGACTCACCGGCACCAGCGGCCGCATCATGGTGGCCTGGGCGCTGGGCAGCGGCGTTCCCGTCGTCGGGCTGATGCTCGTGGCGGTCTTCAGCTTCGTCCGTCCCGTATCACCCGTCCGGTTCGCGGTGACGATCCTGACGATCGGCGGACTCGCCTTGTTGTTGGGGGCGTTGCTTATGCTCCTCACCGCCCGGACCAGCGTCGCGCCGATCGAGTCGGTGCGGTCCGGCATGGCCCGCATCGAGCGGGGCGACCTCGATGCCGAAGTGGTCGTCTACGACGGAACCGAACTGGGAGAACTGCAGGCGGGATTCAACCGCATGGCCGACGGCCTCCGCGAGCGCGAACGGATCCGCGACGTCTTCGGCCGGCACGTCGGGCAGGACGTCGCGCGGGCGGCGTTGGCGTCGTCGCCGCGCCTGGGCGGCGAGGAACGCCATGTCGCGGTGCTGTTCATCGATATCATCGGCTCGACGGCAATGGCGGCCGATCGGCCGCCCACCGAGGTCGTACATCTGCTCAACCGCTTCTTCGAAGTGGTGGTCGAGGAGGTGCACCGGGCCGGCGGGTTCGTCAACAAGTTCGAGGGCGATGCGGCACTGGCCATCTTCGGCGCTCCGGTCGCAATGGACGACGCGGCGGGCAGTGCGCTCGCGGCCGCCCGGGAGATGGCCCGCCGGTTGCGCACCGAGGTCCCCGAGTGCGAGGCGGGAATCGGGGTCACCGAGGGCCTCGCGGTGGCCGGAAACGTGGGCGCTCACGAGAGATTCGAGTACACGGTGATCGGCGATCCGGTGAACGAAGCGGCTCGGCTGTCGGACGTGGCCAAGACGTTCCCCGGCCACGTGGTGGCGTCGGCCCGGGCGGTAGAGGTGGCCGCGGAAGCGGAGCGCATCCGATGGTCGCTGAAAGGTGAAGTCACCCTGCGCGGGCGGTCGGAGGTCACCCGCCTTGCGGTCCCGGTGGACTGATCCCGACGAAGGACCGACGGGTTCGGCTGCGCCCCACAGGGAACGCGGAAATGCCGGAAGCCCCCCAACGAGGTTGGGGGGCTTCCGGTAACGGGTGTTCGGCGGTGTCCTACTCTCCCACACCCTGTCGGGTGCAGTACCATCGGCGCTGGAGGGCTTAGCTTCCGGGTTCGGA
>NZ_JAALEG010000015.1 GCF_011058165.1 Rhodococcus aetherivorans | reverse complement strand
GTGGGGTGGGGTGGGAATGGACGGGACGCTCAGACGACGGTGAGCGGCAGGGGGATTCCGCGGTCGGCGAACGTGAAGTTCGCGCCGGTGCTGAAGCGGGTGATCGCCACCTCGCCGCATTCCTTCGCGGGTTCGGCGTGGCGGATCACCTCGACGGTGAGCGCGTGTGCGTCCTCGGACACCACGTGCGCGGTGAAGTGCGGGTCGACGCCGCGCACCAGCGCCTGCAGCGGCTCGAGGTGGTGCCCGTCGACCAGAGTCGGCCACGACCCGTCCGCGTCGGCACCCCCGGCTCGCCCGAGGCGCAGGCGCAGCCTGTCCGGCTCCCACCGGATGTCGCGCTGGACGTACTGCCTCGGCGCGAACACGGGGTGGACCGACAGCACCGTCGCCAGTCCCTCGAAGTCGCGCGGCAGGCCGAGGGCGTCGCGTATCCGCTCGGACGCCAGCCCGGCGATGCCGGTCAACTGCTTGCGGGTAAGGGCCAGCGCGGCGTCCTCGTCCGTGCGTTTGCGCACGCCGATGAGAAAACCCAGTGTGAGCAGATGCTGCTGCAGGCACACCTCCTCCGCGATCCGCACCAGGGCCGAGTGCGAGAAGTCCGCGAACCGCAGGTCGGAGAGCAGGGGCCCGGAATAGTCGCCGAGTCCCTCGTCCGCCGGGTCGATCGCGCTGAGTTCCACTGCGACGGCCGCGGTACGCCCGATCGCCTCGGTGTGGGGCGCGGCCTGCGGCGGAACGTGCGACGGGTCGATCGTCACCGTCCACGCGCAGTGCGGATGGCGGCCGGCCGGCCGGCGCGGCGGCCGGTGGATCGGCCGCACCCGGGCGTGCGGGTTGGTGGCAAGGGCGGTCGCGTCGAACGTCGGGTCCTCGATGTCGTGGCACATGGCCTTCACGTACGCGTCGCCCATCGGTTCGACGTCCATGAGCGCGCCGCAGTGGTCGAGCCGGAACTCACCGTGGTCGTGGTCGTCGACGCGGAACCGGAAGTCCATGAACTGCGGGGGCGCGCCGATGTCGAGTTGCAGCCCCTTGAAGATCGTCTCGACACCGTCGCCCTCGTACCGCAGGGCCCGCTGCATGCGCCGGGTGTACCACGGGCTCGACGCCTGCCACTCCTCGACGGCGACCTCGGTCATTCCCTCCCGTCCGAACGCCGAGATCAGGTGCGCCATCCCGGAGCGGTCGATGAGCTGACCGCACAGGAGCAGTTCGGGGACGAGGACGGCGAGGTCGGCCCGGGAGAGCGCCGCGAAGGAGTCGCGGACGTTCACCGGGCTCACCACAGCGGAACCGGCGCCTGTCCGGCCGGATACCAGCCGGGAAGACGTTTCGTCGAGGTCGACCGTTCGATCCGCTTGTTCATGCCGTCGGACAGGGCGTTGCCCGTGATCATCTCCAGGAAGAGGTGGGAGATGTTCCCGAAGTCGAAGAAGTCACGCTGCCAGGACCATCGGAAGTTCCCGCCGTAGCGGAACCAGCTGCCGCCGAAGCCGTGCACCTCGTAGTGCGACCCGTCGTCGCGGGTGGCGTCGGCGACCTGTTTCCAGAAGCCGATGACGTCGCCGGTCCGCTCGTCCACGACGAACCGCTGATAGGGATACTGCCAGCCCTCCAGGCCGGCCATCTCCTGGCCGAGCGCGAGTTCGCGGATCTCCTCGCGCCCGACGGCCATGAAGTCGTCCGTGGGACCGTAGTTCCAGCCGTAGGTCGCGTCCTCGGTGTACATGTCGGCCAAGGGCTTCCAGTCACCGGCTGCCTCGGCCTTCTTGTTGGCCTCGATCCAGCGCTCGATCATCTCGTCGAGTTCTGCTCGGTCGAAGGGTGCCATGACTTGTCTCCTCTGGATCAGTCCTCGACGATGCGGAGGGCTCGGGTGGGGCAGTACCGTACGGCGGATCGGACGTCGCCGCAAAGTTTTTCGGGTATGTCGTCCATCAGGATCCGGACCTTGCCGTGCTTGGGAACGTCGAAGACGTCCGGTGCCTCCAGCGAGCACATCGCGTGGCCCTGGCACAGATCGAGGTCTGCTTCCACTTTCACGGCGCGAGTCCTTACATCCGGGTGCGAGGGCGATAGCGCACGGCGCACGGCTGCGCGAGCTGCACCACCATCTTGGAATGGTCGTTGCGGTAGGTGTCGGCCGGCTGAGCCATCTCGAATTCGTAGTCGCGCAGCAGGACCGAGAAGATCGCCTTGAGCTGCATGAGGGCGAACGCCGCCCCCACGCACCGGTGCCGGCCGGCCCCGAACGGGATCCAGGTCCAGCGGTTGACGATGTCCTCCTGCCGCGGATCGAGGTAACGGCCCGGATCGAAGGCATCGGGCTCGGGGAAGTCCTCCGGGATGCGGTTGGAGATCGCCGGGGTAGCGCCGACGAGGTCGCCCTCGCCGATCCGGTACCCCTCGACCTCGAACTCGCCGCGCGCGACGCGCAGCAGCAGGATCAGCGGCGGGTGCAACCGCAGCGTCTCCTTGAGTACCGACTCGAGCATCGGGATCTGCCGCAGCGCATGGAAACTCACGCCCTCACCGTCGGCGTAGAGGACGTCGAGCTCGTCGGTGACCCCGTGCAGGTACTCCGGATTGCGCAGCAACTCGATCAACGCCCATGCCGCCGTCCCCGACGTGGTGTGGTGGCCGGCGAACATCATCGAGATGAAGATGCCGGTGATCTCGTCCGCGCTGAACCGCTCCTTGCCGTTCTCGTCCTTGATGGAGACGAGGACGTCGAGCATGTCGCGATCCTCCTTGCCCTGGGGCGGGTTCGCGATGCGGTCGACCATGATCTCCTCGACGAGGGCGACCAGCCCGCGGCGGGCCTCGTCGCGGCGACGGAAGCTCTCGATGGGCGCGTAGGGGTCGACGAAGGCGAGGGCGTCGGTGCCCTTCTCCAGGTCGTGGTAGAGGCTCGCGAACCGGCTGTCGAGCTGGTCGCGGAACTTCTTGCCGATCAGGCAGGCCGAGGACGTGTAGATGGTCAGCTCCGCGAAGAACTCCAACAGGTCGATCTCACCCTCGTCACCCCACCCGGCGACGATGTCACGGACCTCGCGTTCGATCGTGGCGGCATGGCCCTTCATCTGCTCGCCGCGCAACGCGGAGTTGTGCAGCATCTCCTTGCGGCGCTCGGGGCTGGCATCGAAGACCACGCCCTCCCCGAAGACCGGCTTCATGAACGGGTACGCGGCCTGCTGGTCGAGGTCCTCGTCGGCGGAGCGGAAGAAGAACTCGTTGGCCCGAGCCCCGGAGAGCAGCACGACGTTGCGGTCGGCGAGTTGGAAGGCGCCGACGTCGCCGCACTCCTCGCGGACTCGCTGCATCAGGCCGATCGGGTCGGTGCGCAGTTCCTCGAGGTGGCCGTGTTCGTGCTCGCCCCCCGAGACGCGCGTGGGGGTGGTGATCGTGGTCATTCAGGGTCCTTTCCCCGAGAATCCTTCTGCAGAGGCGCTTCCGGCTGCACTTCGGTCAGCACCAGGTGGGTTCCGCGCGGGGCCGAGACGACGGCGACGACGGCGTTCGCGATCTCGGAGGCGCGGAGGAAGTAGGAGTGCCGGGCGAAGCCCCATCTGGTCCAGTCGGCGATCAGCGGCTCGATGATCTCCGCGGGGGCATCGAGTCCCATCCCGGTCTGTGTCGGGCCGGGACGCACCACCGACGCGCGAACCCCCGTGCCCTCGAGTTCCATCCGCATCTGACGCACGAGCGCCTCGAGGCCCGTCTTGGCGGCGACGTAGGCGCCCATGCGGGGCCGCGCGACGTCGGCGCAGTCCGAACCGATGACGACGAAGTCGCCGCGGCGCCGTTCGATCATCCCCGGCAGCACGCGATGGGCGAGACGCTGCGTGCCGACGAGATGGACGTTCACCTGGAACTCGAACCGGTCCGGATCCATCTCGTGCACGAGCCGGAAATCCATGTCACCGGCGCCGGACAGGACGATCTCGGTGGGACCCAGGGCCTTCTCGGCGGCGGCGACGAACTCGTCGACCGATTCGGTGGACGCCACGTCGAGGAAGTGCGCGAAGGCCTCGCCGCCCTCGCCGCGGATCTTCTCCGCGAGGGCCTCGCACTGTTCGACGCGCCGCGCACCGAGGGCGACCGGGTGACCGAGGGCGGCGAGCGCGAAGGCGGTGGCCGTACCGATGCCGGAGGAGGCGCCGCTGACGATCGCGGGCCGGCGCGGCGGATTGGGTTCGAATCTAGGCATGTCGCCGGGTCACCACTACGGGCAGGGCCGCGAGGCCTCGGACGTTGGTGGAGTGGACGCGTTCACAGCGGTCGAAGTCGACGTCGTAGTCGGCGACGCGCGCGGCGAACTGTTCGAGCGCGATGTTCGCCTCGAGGCGCGCAAGGTGGGCACCGAGGCAGAAGTGCACGCCGCCACCGAAACTGGCGATCTTGGACGCGCTGTCGCGGCCGATGCGGAAGGTGTCGGGATCCTCGAACACCTCGGCGTCACGGTTGGCCGAACCGATGAGCAGCAGCACCTTGTCGCCCGCGCGGATGGTGCTGTCGTGCACGTCGATGTCGGTGGCGGCAGTGCGCGCGACGATCTGGCTGGAGGTGTCGTAGCGCAGCGTCTCCTCCACCCAGCCCGGGGCTGCGTCCGGGTTGCCGAGGACGCGGGCCACCTCGGTCTTGTTCTTCGCGCCCCAGTACAGTGCGTTGCCGAGCAGTTTGGTGGTGGTCTCGTTGCCCGCGACGACCATCAGGAACATGAAGCCGATGATCTCGTCGTCCTCGAGGCGGTCTCCGTCGACCTCGGCGTCGAGCAGGGCCGAGGTGAGGTCCTCGCTCCGGTGGGCGCGGCGCTGCGCCAGCATGTCCGCGTAGTAGCCGACGAGGTTCAGCGACGCCTCCATCGCCGCGACGGGCACGTCGAGTACGCCCCGCTCCCGGTGGACCACCAGATCCGCCAGCCGGCGCAGTTCGGCGCGGTCGGCCTCGGGCACGCCCATCAGTTCGGAGATGACGTCCATCGGGAGCTTGCCCGCAAAGTCCGCGATCCAGTCGAATTCGTCCTTGTCCAAGGCGGTGTCGAGGTAGTGGAGAGTCAGCTCGAGGATGCGGCCGCGCAGGTCGGCGACCCGGCGCGGGGTGAAGCCCTTGGAGACGAGCCGGCGCATGCGCATGTGGCGGGGGTCGTCCATCGCGAGGAACGACATGACCTTGTGGGCGTGGGGGCCGTAGGCCGCCGGGTCGAGGGACACCCCGTTCGCGCTGGAGAGCCGGGTGTGGTCGCGGAAGCCCGCGACGACGTCGGCGTGCCGGGACAGGGCCCAGAAGCCGAGGTCGTCGTTGCGGTAGAGCGGCGCCTCCTCGCGCAGGCGCCGGTAGATCGGATACGGGTCCTCATGGAAGCCGTAGTCGTAGGGATCGAACAGGAGCGGTTCGAGCGAAGCCTGGGTCATGCGCTACTCCAATAGAAGTTTGGCGGAGGTCTCCAGCCGATCGGCGATCTTCTCGTAGGTCTCGTACCCCATGCCCGCCCGGACGAGGGCGCCGGCGTAGAGCATTTCCAGCGCTTCGATCTCGTCGGGATCGGCGTCGGGGCCGAGGGCCGTGGCGAGCCGGTCCCGGATGTCGAGGCCGATGCGGGCGCGCAGGTGTTCGACGTCGGGGTCGCGGCCGAGCAGCGCGCTGGTGACCGCGCCGGCGAGTTCGGGCTCGTCGGCCATCATCAGCGCGACGTTGCGCAGCACCGCGACCACGCGGTCGACCCGGTCGGTCGTGGCCGCCTCGGGTTCGGGCGAGGCGGCGAGCCGGCGCCAGAACACCTCGGCGACGAGGTGCTCCTTGGACGAGAAGTAGGTGTAGGCGGTGGCCGGTGCGACACCGGCCCGAGCGGCGACGTTGCGTACGGTCAGTCCTGCGAACCCCTCTTCCCGCAGGACCTCGACGGCAGCGCGCGTCAGACGGTCCACGGTGTCGGCCTGCTTCTCGGTGAGACGGCGGCGGGTGGATTCGAGATTCACATTTCTGGACACGTGTCTGGACATTACTACGGTCGCCTGTCCGAGGCAATGGTCCCACCCACCCGAATTCGCTTCAGACCTTCGGATACACCCGTACGGGCATGGATTTGATGCCGTTGATGAAGTTCGAGCGCAGCCGCCGGACCGGCCCTGCGGGCTCGATGCGCTCGATCCGGCGCGCCAGGGTCTCGAACAGGATGCGCAGTTCCAGGCGCGCCAGGTGGGCGCCCAGGCAGAAGTGCACCCCGGTGCCCCCGAACGCCACGTGCGGGTTGTGGGTCCGGCCGATGTCGAAGACGTGCGGGTCCTCGAAGACGTCCTCGTCCCGGTTCGCGCTCGGGTAGTAGACCACCACCTTGTCCCCCGCCTCGACGGGCTGGTCACCGATCGTCGCCGGGCACGTCGGCGTGCGGCGGAACCCGATCACCGGGGTGACCCAGCGGAGGATCTCCTCGACCGCGCCGGCGGCGAGTTCCGGCTCGGCCTGCAGGCGGCGCCACTGATCCGGATGGTCGATGAAGGCCTGCATGCCGCCGGCGGTGGCGTTGCGGGTCGTCTCGTTCCCGGCCACCACCAGCAGCACGAAGAACATGTCGAACTCCATCTCGGTCAGCGTGTCACCGTTCTCGTCCGGCCGGACGAGCCGGGAGACGATGTCGTCGCGCGGCTCCACCCTGCGCGCCGCGGCGATCTCGTTGGCGTACAAGAAGATCTCCGCGGCGGCGAGTTCCCCGTCGGCCTGGGTGTTGCCGTACTCCGGATCGTCGAACCCGATCATCCGATTGGACCAGTCGTAGAGCCTGCCGACGTCCTCCGTGGGTGCGCCGAGCAGGGCGGCGATCACCTCGAGCGGAAGCGGGGCGGCGGCCACCGGCACGAAGTCGACGACCGCGCCGTCGCGGCCCCGCTCGATCAGATCGTCGACGATGCGGTTGCAGATGTCCCGGATGTGCCCCTCGAGCGTCCGGACCATCCGGGGCGTGAAGCCGCGGCTGACGAGCTGGCGCAGCCGGGTGTGCGCGGGCGGATCGAGGTTGACGAGCATCGCCGCCTGCTTGAGGCGCGTCTCGTCGTCGAACTCGTCGATCTGGGTCGTGCCGAGCGCCGACGAGAACGTCGCGCTGTCGCGGGAGACCGCGGTGACGTCCGCATGGCGCGTCACCGCCCAGTAGCCGGGTCCGTCCTCCTCGTCCTGCCGGTAGACCGGGCAGCCGTGCCGCAGCTCGGCGAAGAAGTCGTGGGGTACCCCCTCGGTGTAGAGATCGGGGTTCTTCAGGTCGATACGTGATGCCGTCACGGGACCACCTCGCACTTGTTTACGAATGATCGTCGTTTATAAGCTACACACATTCGTTTGAAATGGAAGACCCGTAGGATGGGCGGATGGAAACCGAGAAGAAGTTGCCGATGCGCCGTCGAAACCTCAGCCGCGAGAAGGTGATCGAGGCGGCACTGGAGGCGGTGGACGAGTCGGGCTGGGAGCAGCTGACAATGAGCACCCTCGCCGGCCGCCTCGGCATCGTCACCGCCTCGCTCTACAACCACGTCCGTGGTCTCGACGACGTCCGCGGCGAGATCCAGGTGCGGACGATGGCCGACCTCGGTGAGCGGCTGCGCGAGGTGGCGATGGGGCGCAGCGGGCCGGAGGGCCTGCGCACCCTGATCGATGCGCATCGTGCGTGGGCCGCCGAGCATCCGCACCGCTACCAGACGCTGACGACGGAACCGATCGAGCGCAGCGCCCTGATCGCGGCGGCCCTCGACGCGAACAGGGCGCTCCGCTCGATGCTCGCCTCCTGCGGGGTGCCGGAGGAGGACACGCTCGAGGCCGCGGTGAGCCTGTTCACCGCGATGCACGGGTTCGCCACGATCGTGCGCAGCGGCTTCCTCGGCGACGAACTCGACCTCGACCGCATCTACGAGAACGTGGTCGCGGGAGCCTTCGCGGCGGCGGGGGTGACTCCGCTGCCGCGCTGAGCCATTACCCGGTTCGGCGTCCGGGGTCTACCACTCCGTACCCGCGATCTTCAGTGGGTCGGAGTAGCAGCTGCCCCACCGGACCGCAGCTGTTCCGCCGCCTCCTCCGTCACGATTCCCGGAAGCAGGAAGTTGGTGAGCATCCGTCTGTTTTCCGGGTCCCCCTCGGAGCCGAAATCCATCCGCCCGACCAGGATGAGCTGCACCAGCGCGATCCACTGGCAGATCTCCTCGTCGGTGAGGCCTTCGCGGATCTCACCTCGTTCGCGGGCCTCGTCGAGCAGCGGCGCCCACATCTCCTGGGTCAGCCGGACCGCCAGTCCGGTGCTGCCGATCAGAGCCGTCGCCATGTCCATGTGTTCGGGACTGACGATCAAGCGGACGATCGGATCGTGGCGACCACGGTCGACGAGAAAGATCAGGCCGTCGACGATCTGCTCCGCGAACGTCGTCCGTTCCCTCAGGAACGCACGAGCCTTGTCGAACAGCCGGCGCGACCGCAACTCGATCAAGGCCGTGATCAGCGTGTCACGGTCACCGAAGTAGCGGTAGACGGTCGGCCGCGAAACGCCGGCCTCCTTGGCGATGTCGTCCATCGTGGTCTTCGAGAGCCCGTACCGCTGGAACATCGACTCGGCAGCCTTCAGTATCTGCCCTCGCGCCACCTCTGCGTTCTCACTGAGGACGTTCGCCCGCCGTCGCGCCATGTCGCACCCCCGAACTCGTCCTCACCGACTCCTACGGGCAATGATACAAGTAATGACCATTGTCAAGCATCGGGCCCGCGACTGTGGCACGGAGCGTCCGACGCGGCACCAGTGTCACTCGAACAGATCCGGCAGTCCATCCGAGACGCGATCAGGAAACTTCGGATCACGTTTTTCGAGGAAGGCGTCGACACCTTCGCGCACGTCGTCGGAGGAGCCCCGGACATAGATGCCGATCGACTCGGCGCGGTGCGCAACCTCGGGTTCCGACGCGCCGAGCATCCGCCACATCAGCTGACGGGTCAGTGCCGCCGATACCGGCGACGTGCCCGAAACCAGTTCCCGGGCGACCTCGAGTGCGCGATCCAGTACCTGATCGGCGGGCACGACCTCACGTACCAGACCCCGGTCGAGAGCTTCGGTGACCGGCACCATCTTCCCGCCGACCGTCCATTCGACGGCGGTGGAGATTCCGACCGCCCGCGGGAGGAACCACGTCGAGCATGCCTCCGGCACCAAGCCGCGGCGAGTGAACACGAAACCGAACTTGGCCGTATCCGAGGCGATGCGGATGTCGGCCGGAAGTGTCATCGTGACGCCGACGCCTGCTGCAGGCCCGTTGATCGCCGCGATCACCGGCTTCAGGGAACGGTAGATCCGCAGCGTCACCTGACCACCCGTGTCGGCGGGGGCTCCACCGGTCTCCGGATCGTCGCCGAGGACGAACGTGTCGCCGCCTGCGGCGAGATCGGCGCCCGCGCAGAACGCGCGGCCGGTTCCGGTGAGCACAACCGCGCGTACTTCGTCGTCGGTGTCGGTCTCGTCGAAGATCTCGATGAGCCGGTAGCACATCGCATTGGTGAACGCGTTGAGCCGATCGGGACGGTTCAAGCGCACGACGGCGATCTCTCCGTGCCGCTCGAGGATCACCGCGTCGTCGGTTCCGGTCCGAGCCACGAGGGCTCCTTTCTGCGCGACGGGTGCGTCAGCGCACCTTGTCGAATCGTTCGGAGACGTCCCGGTACTCGGACCGGATCGCCGTCTTCGACAGCTTGCCACTGGGGAGCCGGGGCAGCGGCTCGTCCCGGATCACGACGTAGCGCGGAACCTTGTAGTCGGCGACCAAACGGTCGCAGTATTCCACGATCGTTGCCGCGTCGACCCCGTCCTTCACAGTGACGATCGCCGCGGGCGTCTCGCCGAAACGCTCGTCGGACGCGGCAATGACCGCGACCTCCTCGACACCCGGGATCCCACTGATGACACGCTCGATCTCGACGGGCGAGACGTTGATGCCGCCGGTGATGATGAGGTCCTTGAGGCGGTCGACGAACTTGACGCGCCCGCCCTCGTCGAGGGTGCCCAGGTCCCCGCTGTGCAGCCAGCCGTCGCGCAACGCGGACGCCGTCGACTCCGGATCGTTCCAGTAGCCGGGGGTCACGCCGGGTCCCCGCAGCAGGATCTCCCCCTCTTCGCCGGGCTCTGCGTCGGTGCCGTCGGTGCGGACCACCTTCGTCTCGGTGAAGATCGAGCCGGACCCGCAGGTGTCGGGGTGGTCGAAGGCTTCGGAGACGAGAGTCGCAGTCGCGACCCCGCCGGCTTCGGTCATGCCGTAGATCTGACGCAGCGCGACGCCCTTGTCGGCCCACCGCTTCAACAGGGCCGGTGCGACTGCCGCGCCGCCGACGATCGCGGTGCGCAGCGACGACAGGTCGGCCTTCTCGAATTCGGGCGACCGCGAGATCGCTTCGAAGATCAGCGGAACCCCGAACAGAGCCTGCACCTTGTGCTCACCGAGCAGTGCCGCGGCACGACCGGGATCGAGTTCCTTCTCGATGATGAGCGTGCCACCGAGCACCGTGGACATGACCAGCCCCCACACGAGGCCCGGGGTGAACACGAGCGGCAACACCAGCAGCGACGTGGAACCCGGACGGAAGCCTTCCTCGGTGAGGGTGGCCTCGAACACGATGTTGAGCAGAGTCCGATTGGTGCAGATGACGCCCTTCGACAACCCCGTGGAGCCACTGGTGAACAGAAGTGCTGTGGGGTCGTCGGGCGCGAGGTCGACGCGGAAGTCGTCGCGCTCCCCTTCCCGCAGCGCCGCGATGTCGGTGAACCCGAACGTGTCGAAGGGATCGCCGAGGTCACGCGCCTGGGCGACCGTTGCGGAGAACTGTTCCGGCGCGATGACCAGGACGGCACCCGCGTCATCGACGACCTTGCGGAGTTCCGCCGGCTTGAACCGGGGATTCAGCGGGACGAGCACCGCACCGGCCTTGAGTACGCCGAGTGCCACCACGGGCCACGTCACCGAATTCGGGCCGAGCACTCCGACACGCTCACCCGGCTTGATGCCCCGGTCGACGATCTCACGAGCGACGCGGCTGGACCAGTCCTGGAGTTCACGGTAGGTCAGAGCCTCACCGGCAACGATGATCGCGTTCTGTTCCCCCTTGGTCTTCGCCCACCAATACAGGGCCGAGCCGACGGTGGCAGCCATGTGTCCCTTGCCTTCCTTGACCGAGAGAATACGAATCCGTTTTGTGTACAAGAATTTTCAGCGCGAGAGGAGCGCGGGTCCTCATATCGCGTACACCTCAGGCTATAGGCTCACTCATGAGACGTCAATCAAATTTTGTAAATTGCAAAGGGCGGCTCGCACCGGCGACGAACCCGGCGGCAAGCGCGGCCACACCGCCGATCACGAATGCGGCCACAAACGCACGCTCGGAGGGAATGTCGGCACCCGCGATCGTGATCGTCGCGAGGAGCATCCCCACCAGCGCGCTCGCCAGCGAACTGCCGAATGTCCGTGCGATGGCGTTGATGCCGTTCGCAACACCGGTGTCGTGCAGCGACACATGCTCGACGAGCATTGCCGGCAGGGCGCCGTAGGCAACGCTGACGAAAACATTGAGGACCGCCACCGCAACGATCACCTGCCACGGGCGGTCGTGGGCGAACCCGACAAATGCGAACCCACACACGCCGATAGCGCACGCCACCATCAGCACCCGCTCGGCGCGGAACCTCCGCACCAGGAACCCGCTCACCGCAGCCGCGGAGATGCCGACAACCTGCCCGGGCAGCAGGTACAGCAGGCTCGTCTCGAGCACCGAAGCACCGAACCCGTACCCCGCTTCCTCCGGGGCGGCCTGCACGAACACGGCTGTGGCCAGGAACTGTACGAACATCGCGATTCCCACGAGGAACGCGGCAAGGTGGGCGGGCGCCACCGCACGTGCGGTCAGGAGGGCTGGGGCCACCAGCGGCGCATCGGATCGCCGCTCGTGCCGGTACCAGGCGGCAAGCACGAGCACACCCGCGACGACACAACCGATCGTCGGCACGGACACCCAGCCCCACGTCCCGCCCTGCGCGAGCGCCAGAAGCAGTGCGGACAGGCCGACCGCGAGCCCGACCGCACCCCAGAGATCGGATCCGGATCCGGTCCCGGAACCGGGCGAACCGGGAACGACCGCCCACGCAAGTGCAGCTGCAATCACCGCGAGCGCCACCAGCAGCCAGAACACGCGACGATAGTCGTCACCGTCGCTGTACAGCAGTCCGGCGGCGATCATTCCCGCACCGCCGCCGACACTCATCGTTCCCGACATGATGCCGAGCGCCGCCGTAAGCCGATACGGCCCGAGAGCGCTGCGCAGCACAGCGACGCCGATCGGAAACAGCGCGAACGACGTCCCCTGCAGCGCTCGCCCGGCGATGAGTACCGGCAACGAGTCCCACGCGACACACAGCAACGAACCGACGAGCACCACTCCCAGGATGCCCAGCAGCACTCTTCGTGGTCCACGTCGGTCGGCGAGCCTGCCCAGCAGCGGCGTACAGACTGTGGCCGTCAGAAGATTCCCGGTGACGATCCATCCCACCGCATTCGTACCCACCCCGAGCTGCGCCGCGATATCGGGCATCAGCGGCACGACGGCGGTCTGCATGACCGAGGTGATCATCACGACGAAGCAGAGCGCCGGGATCAGCACACCGGGCGAGACGGCAGGTGTGCGCACACGCGTTCGCGCAGTGGCGAGACGGAGGGTCACCATGGGCCGATCTACAGATCCAGAGTGAGCTTGGGGGTGCAGCTGCGGGATACGCAGATCATCATGCAGTCGTTCTCCGCCTGCTCGTCCTCGGTGAGGACGGAGTCGCGATGATCCGGAATTCCTTCCAGCACAGTGGCTTCGCACGTACCGCAGGTTCCCTCGCGGCACGAGAACGGCGAATCGACGCCCGAGCGGAGCACCGCGTCGAGCAGTGTTTCGCCCGAGTCGACAGTGATCGTCTTGCCCGATTGCCGGAGTTCCACCTCGAATGCCCCGTCGACGGCGTCGGCCGGCCGCTCCTTCGCGGCGAACCGTTCGACGTGCAAGGTGACACCCGAGCGGTTACGGCACTCGTTCTCGATGGCGTGCAGCAGTGGTTCCGGCCCGCAGCAGTAGACACCGGTGCCGTCCCCGAGGGCGTCGAGCGCTGCCGCCAGGTCGAGGAGCCCGCATTCGTCCTGAGGCCGGAGCTCGACCCGGCCGGGATACCGGGCGACGAGGTCGTCCGCGAAAGCCATGCTCGCGCGGGTACGTCCGCCGTACAGGAGCCTCCAGTCGGCGCCGGCCGCGTCGGCCGCCCGCACCATCGGAAGTAGCGGCGTGATGCCGATTCCGCCCGCGACGAAGAGATACGACTGCGCGGGCTCGAGGCTGAAGTTGTTGCGGGGGCCGGCGATGCTGACGAGGTCGCCGACCTGCAGCGAGTCGTGGATCCACCGCGATCCGCCGCGTCCGTTCTCCTCACGGAGGACCGCCACAGTCAGGCAGGTGTCGTCGGCCGGGTCGCCGCACAGCGAGTACTGCCGGACCGTCGACTCGTCGATGATGACGTCGATGTGCGATCCGGGTTCCCATGCGGGGACGGTCCCCCCGTCGGGATCGGCGAACCGCACCGCCACGACGCCGTCTGCAAGTGCGTCCTTGCCGATCACCTGCATCTTGCCCTGCTCCACATCGGTGCTTCCGGCCATCAGTGTTTCCGTTCCCCTGGACATCACCTACGCTCTAATCTTAAGTAATTAGTTTTAAGGGACGCAAGGCCCGCAGACGAACCTCATGACACGCAGCACCGGGAGCAGCCACATGACCTCGACAGATACCGCACACGACACCGGCTCGATCCTCGACCTCTTCAGGCTCGACGGGTCCGTCGCCGTCGTCACGGGCGCGGGCAGCGGCCTCGGAGCAGGGTTCGCGCGCGCCCTCGCGGAGGCCGGGGCGGACGTGGTGATCGCCGCACGCCGTCGCGAGAAGCTGGACGCCGTCGGCCCCACGATCGAGGCCACCGGCCGACGCTGCCTCATCGTCCCCACCGACGTCACCGACCCCGAGCAGTGCGACGCCCTCGCCCGGGCCACGGTCGCCGAGTTCGGTCGGCTCGACATCCTGATCAACAACGCCGGCGTCACCCATTCCGCACCCGCGACGCGCGAGCGACCCGAGGATTTCCGTTCCGTGCTGGACGTGAATCTGCTCGGCGCGTATTGGGCAGCGCAAGCATGCGGACGCGTGATGAAGCCGGGCTCGAGCATCGTCAACATCGCGAGCATGCTCGGGCTGGTCAAGTCGGTGCTCCCCCAGGCCGCCTACGCCGCGAGCAAGGCCGGTCTCGTCGGCCTCACCCGCGATCTGTCCCATCAGTGGTCGCAGCGAAAAGGGATCCGTGTGAACGCGATCGCGCCGGGTTTCGTCGAGACCGACCTGATCGCCGAGATGTCGTCGGATACCCTCGAGGAGTTCCTGCGCGGCTGCTCGCTCGGTCGCACCGCCACGCAGCGCGAGATCGACGCCGCCGTCGTGTTCCTCGCCAGCCGTGCTTCCGGCTACATCACCGGGTCGACGCTCGCCGTCGACGGTGGGACTTCCGGACACTGACTCCGACGACGAAGGGCGAAACGATGACGATCTCCAGCACCGTGACCACACTTCGGGGCGACGGCGTTTCCCTGGTCGCCGATGTCTGGGAGCCCCCGTCCGAGCGGAAGGGGACCGTCCTGCTGTTGCACGGCGGCGGGCAGACGAGGCACTCGTGGCAGCGCACCGGAATCCGCCTCTCGGAACAAGGATGGCGCTCATACGCGATCGACGCGCGCGGGCACGGCCACAGCGGATGGGCCGACGACGGCGACTACAGCTCCGACGCACACGCGCGCGACATCTGCACGATCGTCGACGAACTCGGTGAGCCACCGGTGCTCGTGGGAGCGTCGATGGGCGGTATGGCCGCACTCGTCGCCGAAGGAGACAATCCGGGGCTCTCCCGCGCGCTGGTGCTGGTGGATATCACCCCGAAGGCCGAACCCGAGGGGTTGGCCAAGATCACCGGATTCATGCGCGCGGGACTGGCGGGCTTCGACAGCCTGCACGACGCGCTCGACGCCGTGATCGCGTACAACCCGCACCGGAGCCGTCCGCCGCGGGTGGAGGGGTTGCGTAAGAACATGCGCGAGCGAGACGGTCGCTGGTACTGGCACTGGGATCCGCGGATGCTGTCGCATCGGACGAACCTTCCGGATGCTGCCGCGGAGCGCGAGGAGCGGGCCCGGGCCGCGGCGCGCGCCGTCGCGGTTCCGACCCTCCTGATTCGTGGTGCCCAGTCCGACGTCGTCAGCATCGAAGGTGCGCGCGAACTCCTGGAACTGATCCCCGGGGCGCGGTACATCGACGTGGGCGGTGCCGGGCACATGGTGGGCGGCGACGACAACGACGTGTTGAGCCGCGGCCTGGTCGAGTTCCTCGACGAGGCCGTCCTCACGGCGTAACCACCGGCCGGACCGGAACAGATAGCATCTATAGGTCACCCGCCGGGCAGACCCGCCCGGTGGACCGCACGAGCTGAAAGTAGATGATGGCCCGACCGTCGAAGCCTCTCATCAGTCGCGCGTCCGCGGTGGCGGCTTCCATCGAGATCATCGACTCCGAGGGACTCGATGCCTTCAGCCTGCCGCGGCTGGCGAAGCACCTCGGGGTACGGGCGCCCTCCCTCTACCACCACTTCGCCGACAAGTCGGAAATCCTCCAGGCTGTCGCGCGACAGATTGCCGGCGCCGGCACCCTGCCACGCCGCAGGCCCGGCCCGGACTGGCCCGAGTACTTCGTGACGCTGAGCATGAATCTGCGTCAGTCGATCCTCAAGCACCGCAATGCCGCGCCGATCCTGCTCCAGTATCTTCCGCGTGATCTGCTGATCGGCACCTACGAGGACACTGCCCGATTCCTGGAGGAGTCCGGCGTGCCGGCCCGCCTGCACGTCCAGATTCTCGACGGCATGGAGCGTTTGACGCTGGGCGCAGTGCTCACCGAGGCGATGCGCAAGCCGAGTACGAAGAACACGATCTTCCCGAACGTCGACCCGGAGTCGCAGCCGCTGCTGGCGCGGGCTCTCGCCGAGAACGAGATGACCTCCCGGCAGTTGTTCGAGGAGATGATCCGCAGCTTCCTCCACGGCGTGGTGCGCAACGCTCAGGTAGAGATCGCGGACAAGAGCCAACTGAGCGTGTCGGCCCACTGAGCGTGTCGGCCCACTGAGCGTGTCGGCCCACCGAGCGTGTCGGCCCACTGACCTGATCGGCAGTCGTACGACCACCCACGACGCAACGACGACGCCCCGCGGATCGAATCGCGGGGCGTCGTCGTCGGTCCTACCGGGCCGGAGCGGGCATGTGGACGGTCTTGATCTCGAAGAACTCCTCGAGACCTTCGAGGCCGCCCTCACGGCCCACGCCGGACTGCTTATAGCCGCCGAACGGCAGGGTGAAGTCCATCGTCGCGGTGTTCACGCTGATGGTGCCGGTGCGGATGCGCCGCGCAACCTCGAACCCGTGGTCGATGTCCTCCGTGTACACCGCACCCGACAGCCCGTACATCGAGTTGTTGGCGATCGCGATGGCGTCCTCTTCGTCTTCGTAGGTGATCACCGAGATGACCGGACCGAAGACCTCTTCCTGCGCGATCCGGGAGTCGGGGTCGACGTTGTCGAGCAGTGTCGGTGCGACGAAGAAGCCCTTGTCGAATCCCTCCGGTCGACCGCCGCCGAGCACCACCTTCGCGCCGTCCTCCTTCGCGATGTCGATGTATCCCAGGACGCGATCCTGCTGTCGCTTCGACGCGAGCGGGCCGAGGAAATTGGTCGGCTCCCACGGGTTGCCGATCGGCAACGCGCCATACGCGGCCTTCAGGACCTCGAGCACCTCGTCGTGACGCTTGCGGGAGACGAGCACGCGCGAGAGGGCGATGCACGCCTGACCGGACTGCATGCAGCCCCCCATGGGGAGCGTCTGCACCACGTGGTTGATGTCGGCGTCGTCGAGGATGATCGCCGCGGACTTGCCGCCGAGTTCGAGCGAGACACGCGCGATGCGCTCGCCTGCCAGCGACATGATGCGCCGGCCCGCCGCGGTGCTGCCGGTGAAGGTGACGTGGTCGACGTCGGGGTTGGTCACGAGCGTCTCCGACACCTCGCGGTCGGCGCACAGCACGCTGACGACCCCCTCGGGAATGCGACCTTCCGCGACCAGCTCGGCGATGATGTCCGCGAACACCGACGGCGAGAGCGGTGCCTCCGGTGCTGTCTTGAGCACGACCGAGCAGCCCGCGGCCAGCGCCGGGGCGAGCTTGAACGCGATCGTGCCGACCGGGCCGTTCCACGGGATGATCGCGGCAACGACGCCCGTCGGTTCCTTCACGATGCGCGAGACACCGCCCGCTGCGCGCGGACGCTCCTCGGTGGTCTCGAACGTGCGGGCCACAGCGGCCACCGCACGGAACAACCCGCCGACCATCTCCTGGGTCGGCCGGCTGACGCTCACAGGCACGCCGACCTCGATGACCCCGATCGGGGTGAGCTCGTCCACCCGCCGTTCGAGGCGGTCGGCGATGGCGTCGACGACATCGGCGCGCTCTGCCATGCTGCGAGACGACCACTCGCCCTTGTCGAACGATTCACGCGCTGCGGCAACCGCTTTGGCGGCGTCTTCGACCGTGGCGGTGCGCACCCGCGCGACCTTCTCCTCGGTGAACGAGTCGACGACGTCGACCCATTCGCCGCCGGTCGAATCGACCCAGCGGCCGCCGATGAAAACCTGTTCGCGGTCGGCGATCGACGGGGTGGTACCCGTCGAGGCTTCGGTGGTGGTCATATGTGAAAGCTCCTTCGCTTCAGCGGATGTTGTAGCCGGCGTCGACCGGGAACGTGACACCGGTGACGTAACGAGCCTCGTCGGAGGCGAGGTAGACGATCGCGTTGCTGATGTCGACGGCCTCGATCAATTCGACCGGCATCGGGTTCTTGTACGACTCGTCGGCGGCAACCTCGGGATGGGAGTTGACGAACTCGCCGTACTCCGCGTTCGCCACCATAGGCGTGTTCACGCCGGTCGGGTGCACAGTGTTCACCCGAATGCTGTGCGGGGCAAGCTGTTTCGCGTAGATCCGCATGAGACCGACAACACCGTGCTTGGCGGCGCTGTACCCGACCTGACCGGGGAGGGTGTTCAGCCCGATGCTCGTCAGGCCGGCCGCAGAACTCGTGATGATGATCGACCCGCCCTCCCCCCGTTCGACGAGGTGCGGCACCGTCACCTCGAGCACGTGCCATACCCCGGTGAGCATGGTGTCGATTGCGTCGTGCCATGCCTGGCGCTGTTCACCGGGACCGATCACCGGCATGATGCCGGCGTTCGGCAGCACGATGTCGACCTTGCCGAACTGTGCGATGCCCGCGTCGTAGGCCCGCTGGACATCCTCGATGTTGCGGACGTCTCCAATGGACGCGACGATCGAGCCTCCGGCCTCCTTGACCAGCCGCTCGGTCTCGGCAAGGTCGTCGCTGGTCGCCATCGGATAGAAGACCGTGGGGATCTGGTCGCAGATGTCCATCGCGATGACGGATGCCCCCTCTTCGGCGAGCCGGACGGCGTGCGAGCGCCCTTGGCCTCGCGCCGCACCGGTGATGAAAGCGACCTTGCCTTCGAGTCGACCCATGAGTGTTCTCCTCCGATTGCACGCCCCAGCTCCGGGCGGGCAAGCGCCCGTGCGTGGGAACGTAGTGAAGTTGGGGACCCACACATCAGTGTGAGGCGCACCACAGACGGTAGTTGCCTAAACCCTTTAGGTCAACGTCGGACAAGATTCGTCGCTCGTCTCACCCGGGCGGACTCGGAAGCTGGGCGCCTCGGCCCACTCGCCGACCTGGTAGCAGGAATGTTCCCCCTCCTGCTCGAATGCCATCAACCGGCACATGCGCACCGCCCCCGCGTCGTCCGGGTCGATACGAATCAGGGCGATCTGGGCCCCCGCGTCGCGCAGCGCCCCGAGTGCCATCGTGAGGAGCGTCATCCCGAGGCCCGCCCCGCGGGCGGTCTCCGTGAGCACGAGCGCCCGGACCGACGCCGCATCCAACTCGAGGTGGGTGGACAGCGCCGGATCGGACCACACGAACCCCACCTTCGCTCCCGAAGAGTCGGTTGCGACCAGCACATTGCCGGAACCGAGGCGGATCTCGTCGGCGAGGCGCTCGCGTTGCGCGGGTACGAGCGACGCCGCGTCCAGCACCTCGTCGATCGCCCGCGACACCGCCGGATCACCGAGCGGACGCGCGTCGCCCGTCGTGATGCCCTCGGGCGCCGCGACCTCGTCGAGCGGGATCGCGAACGGGCCGGACAGGTGGCGGAACAACGTCCACAGCCTGCCCACCGCCGGGATGCCGAACCGTCGCGCGAGACGTTCGGACGCGGGGTGCGTGCTGTACGCCCAGCAGCGCAGAGCCACCGCACCGGTGCGCTCCCAGCCGCCGTCCGCTGTCGTGCCCAGGCCGATCTCCTCGACCAGCATCGTGGCCACACCGCGCGACCGGTAGTCCGGATGGACGACGAACTGCACGATACCCAGCCCCTCGCCGTCCACCTGCAGGTGCAGGTACGCCACAATCACCAGCGGCGCGTCGTCGCGCGCGCTCAGGTCCTTGCGCGCCTTGATCGGCAGATGGGAGACGCGGACGCCGTCGCGACTCGTCGAGGTCACATCACCGGGGTGGATCCGCGAGAACCCGGCTTCCTCGTCGTACTCGGCGGCCGCGGCGACAAGAGCCAGCACCTCGTCCCGATCGCCGGAATCCAGTTCCGAACACCACTGATACGAGATCATCCTGTTCGCTCCTCATCTGCGGGTCAGTTCTCATAAATCTAATGCCGATCGGTATAGGGCCGCAACGGCCGAAGCGCCACCCGCAACCGGTCCGGGGTTTACACTTAAAACTACTTGAGTTAGATTTAGCGTCATCGATCCGAACCACCGCCTGGAGGGCAGCCATGACAGAGGTCGGAATTCCCCGCGAGGAACGCATTCGCCGCGCTCTCGACCATCTGCGCAACGACACCACCGACGAATTCGAGCACGTCACGTGGTTCGAACCCGTCGAGTTCACCGATCCGGAGATCGCCAAGCTCGAACGCGAGCGTGTCTTCGGCCGGGTTCCGTCGATCATCATCCACGGCTCCGAGATCCCCCGCGCGGGCGATTTCGTCACCCTCCAGTTGCCGCGGAACAATGTCATCGTCGTCCGTCAGCGCGACGGCAGCGTCAAAACCCTCGTGAACCAATGTCGTCACCGCGGCGCGATGGTCGAGAAGGAGGAGAAGGGCCGTTGCCGCCTGTTCTCCTGCCCGTACCATCGCTGGTCCTACGACACCGACGGCGCGCTGCGCACCATCACCCGCGACAACACGTTCGGTGACGCCGACCGTTCCGAACGGAACCTCGTGCAACTCCCGACCGAGGAACGTCACGGATTCGTCTGGGTTGTCGACGACGCCGACGCCACCATCGATGTCGCAGACTGGCTCGGCCCCGAGATGGACTCGATCATGGGGTCATACGGCATGGACAAAATGGTGACTACCCGAGTTCAGCGCTTCGACGAGCCCGTCAACTGGAAGCTGATGCAGGACGCGTTCCTCGACGGCTACCACATCCAGTACGCGCACCCGAACACCGCCGCCAAGCACATCCACACCAACGTCATGGCCTTCGAGGACTTCGGACATCACTGCCGGTTCCTCAATCTCCGCAAGACCATCGACCGGTGGATCGAGGAAGACCCCGGCGATCGCAGCCTCGCCGAGCACGTGACGGAAAGCCACCTGGTGGGTCCCAACAGCACCCTGCTCAAGCAGCCCGACCATTTCCAGCTGCTCACCTTCCGCCCCCACCGGAGCGATCCGCAGCGCTGCCACATGGAGATCCGTCTGATCGCACCGACGCTCGAAGACAGCGGCATGACCGAGGAGCGCTGGAATCGGATCTGGGACAAGAACGTCGAGATCCTGATCGCGGTCCTCCACAACGAGGACTTCCCGATCCTGCGTGGTTCGCAGGTCGCCATGGACAGCGCGAACGCCGGCAACATGCTCCTGGGCCGCAACGAGGTTGCCAACCAGGTCTTCCGCCGCGAGATCCAGAAACTCGTCGGCGAGAACTGACACCGAACACCACAGCGGGGCGCCTGCGGGCGCCCCGCATCAGGAGGATTACATGGAGAGCGATCTCTTCGAACACGACCACGAACTGTTTCGCGACTCCGTGCGGAGCTTCGTCGACAAGCACGTCGTCCCAAATCTCGAGAAGTGGGACGCCGACCGGCTCATCGACCGGGAAACCTGGCTCGCCGCGGGTAAGCAAGGACTGCTGGGCCTGAGCGTCCCTGAGCAGTACGGCGGGCCCGGCGAGCTCGATTACCGCTTTCGCGTCGTGATCCAGTCCGAGATTGCGCGGGTGGGCGCGTCCGCGCTGCAGTCCGGGTTCTCGACCAACGACGACATCGTCCTCAACTACCTGCTCCGCCATGCCACCGATGAGCAGAAGCAGCGGTGGTTGCCCGGATTCGTCACGGGCGAGACGATCGGCGCGATCGCGATGAGCGAACCGGCCGCCGGCAGCGACCTGCGGGGCATCACCACCACCGCAGTGCGCGACGGCGACCATTGGGTCCTCAACGGGTCCAAGACGTTCATCACGAGCGGCATCCTGGCCGACCTCGTCATCGTCTTCGCCAAGACCGACCCCGCAGCCGGTTCGCGAGGGTTCAGCCTCTTCGTGGTCGAAGACGGAACGCCCGGGTTCTCCCGCGGCCGCAAGCTCGACAAGGTCGGTCTGCACGCCCAGGACACGGCCGAGTTGTTCTTCGAGGATGTCCGCGTTCCCAAGGAGAATGTGCTCGGCGAGCTGGGGCAGGGCTTCGGCTACCTCATGCAGAGCCTTCCGCTGGAGCGGCTCGGTATCGGCATCGCCGCGCAGGTGTCCGCCGAGGCCGTCATGAGCTGGACACTCGACTACGTCAAGGAACGCACCGCCTTCGGCAAGCGCATCGGCGAGTTCCAGGGAATGGGCTTCACTCTCGCGGAACTGCAGACGGCGGTGGAGGTCTCACGCAGTTACCTCGATCGCTGCGTCCGGGAACACAACAAGGGCACGCTCACCGCGGTCGACGCGTCCAAGGCGAAGCTGTGGGCCACCGAGTTGCAGGGCCGTGTGATCGACGCCGGTGTGCAGTTCCACGGCGGCTACGGCTACATGATGGAATACCCGGTCGCGAAGGCCTTCATCGACGCCCGCATCCAGCGGATCTATGGTGGCACCAACGAAATCATGAAGGAAATCATCCACCGTGATCTGCTGAAGGCCTGAGCCCCGGCACACGAGGAAGGGGACCCGATCGAATCGGGTCCCCTTCCTCGTGTCAGCTTCGCGATTCCGGTGTGAACGTGAGCGGTAGCCGCACGCACCCACGCACCGACGTGCCGTGCATCAACGGCGGATCACTGTCGACCAGCGCGTAGTCGGGGATTCTCCGATGTATCTCCTCCATCGCCAAGGTGAGCTCGAGGCGGGCGAGGTGAGACCCGAGGCACCGATGCGGCCCTGCGCCGAACGACAGATGCCTGTTCGGGCCACGATCGATCACGAACGCGTCCGGATTGTCGAACTCGGCTTCGTCGCGGTTGGCCGCACACAGCAGGAGCAACAATTGATCGTCGGCCTTGATGTTGACGCCGGCGATCTCGACATCGCGGGTGGCCCGCCGGCCCATGCTGACGGCGGCTTCGATGCGGAGGATCTCCTCGACTGCGTCCGGCACCAGGCTGCTGTCGTCGATGAGCGCCTGCCGTTGCACCGGGTTGTTCGCAAGGTGCACCATGGCCCAACCGAGTGAACCCTGCACCGTGTGCAGTCCGGCAATGAGCAGCAGGAAGAACATGCGGCGCAGTTCCTCGTCAGTGAGGTGCCGCTCGACTCCGTCCATCCGGATCGGGGTATCGATGATCTGCGCGGTGACGCTCTCCGAGTCCTCCTGCCCGGAACGCACCCGATCCACGAATGCACCGAAGTACTCGAACACGTTCGTTGCCGCTTCTGCCCGGGCACGGGCGGATTCCTCCTCGCCGGCTCCCGGAATCCCCTGGAGCGCAATATCCGTCCACTCCGTGAACTGTTCGGCATCGTCGAGAGACCAGCCCATGAGACTGAGGAAGACACGAGTCGGCAGCGCATGCGCGAACTCGGCAACGAATTCGCACCGGCCGGAGTCCGCGAAGCCGTCGATCAGTTGGTTGATGATCTCGCGGATCCTCGGCTCGAGCTCTTTCATCCGCGCCGGACCGAACAGTGGCTGGAGCGCCTGACGATACTGCGTGTGCTCGGGCGGATCGATCTCGACCGGGATGAACTTGCCCTGGCCGGCATCGACCAGGTTGTTCGGATAGCTGGAGAACGTCTCGGCATCGCGCAGGATGCGGAAGATGTCCGCGTACCGCGTGACGATCCAGTGCCCACCGTGGTGCGGGGAGTAGACGATCGGTCCGCGGGCACGGAGTTCGGCGGCCTTTTCCTGGAAGACATCGACCGGAGCGGCGAGAGCTGGGTCGTACACGTCGAAGTCGACGAGCAGATCCTCGGATACGTTACTGGCAGTCAACGCGTTGCACCCTTCTGAATCCATGGAACCTACCGATCCGACGCTCAGGTCGTCGGTGTGAACCTGATCGGAAGCCGCAAGCAGCCCCGCACCTGCGTTGCGTGCAGGATCGGCGGATCGGATTCGACGAGTTCGTAGTCCGGAATCCGGCGGTGCAGTTCCTCGAGCGCGATCGACAGTTCGATGCGGGCCAGATGTGAGCCCAGGCACCGGTGCGGACCGGCACCGAATGTCAGGTGCCGGTTCGGTGACCGGTCGATCACGAACTCGTCGGGATCCTCGAATTCGCTTCCGTCGCGGTTGGCCGAACAGAGCACCAGCAGCAACTGGTCGCCGGCCTTGATCTTCGCCCCGCCGAGTTCGACGTCGCGGGTCGCACGGCGGCCCATACTCACTGCAGCCTCGATCCGCAGGACCTCCTCGACGGCGTTCGGGATCAGCGAGTCGTCCTCGATGAGCGCGGCGCGCTGACGAGGATTGTTCACCAGGTGGATCACGGCCCAGGCCAGCGATCCCTGAACGGTGTGCAGACCTGCGATGAGCAGGAGGAAGAACATGCGGGTCAGCTCTTCGTCGGTGAGCAGTCGCTTGCCGTCCTCGAGGTCGACCTCGGTGCGGATGAGTGCGGAGGTGACATCCTCACCGGGGTTCGCGCGACGCTCGTCGACGATCTTCTGGAAGTAGGCGAACATCTGCTGGGCTGCCTCGGCGCGTGCCTTCGCCGACTCGTCCTCGCTGGCGCCGGGCTTGCCCATCAGGGCGGTGTCGGTGGCCTCGGTGAGTATCGGGGCGTCCTCGAGTGGCCAGTCCATCAACGCGAGGAAGACGCGGGTGGGCAGCTCGTGCGCGAAGTCGGCGATGAACTCCGCCTCACCCTTGCCCGCGAAACTGTCGATCAGTTCGTTGACCACGCCCCGGATCTGCTCGGACAGCGCCTTCATCCGGTTCGGGGAGAACAGCGGCTGCAGGGCCACCCGATATCCGGTGTGCTCCGGCGGGTCGAGCTCGAGCGGCAGAAACTTGCCGTCCCCGGCATTGACGAGGTTGTTCGGGTAACTCGAGAAGGTTTCCGGGTCGCGGAGGACCTCGTGGAGCTCCTTGTACCGGGTGACGATCCAGTGGCCGCCGTGCGCGGTCGAGTAGACGACAGGGCCTTTGGCCGCGAGTTCGGCGACCTTCTCCTGCACGGTGTCCACCGGGTCCGTGAGCGACGGGTCGTAGATGTCGAAGTCGACGACAGGTGTCGACATTTCGTCGGTGATGGTCATGCTGATCGCCCCGTTCGAAGGGTCTGTGTTGCTCGAGAAGTCAGAGTGTTTCGAGGCTCAGGGCTCGTTCGGGGCACATCGCGACGGCCTCCTCGGCCGCCACGATGTGCTCCTCGGTCCTGAGCGTTTCCTGCACGAGCACCGGGTATCCGGCATCATCGCAGTCGACGATTTCGGGGGCGCGGCCGTAACAGAGGCCGTGCCCGGCGCACGCCGACCGATCCACGACGAGTCGGCGCGTGCCTGACTGCGCTTCCGTGTCGTGGGCAGTCATCGTCATTCCTCGCCGGTGACCATCGGCGGCGGGTTGTTCCCGTCTTCGGGGAACATCATCGCCACACGAGACAAGGTGCCGCCGTCGGTGGTCGGCAGGGTGACACCGGATATGTATGCCGACTCGTCCGACACGAGGAACAACGCAGCCCGCGCATTGTCCTTCAGCGACGGCGGACGATTGAGCTTGAGCGGAATCGGCGAGACACTCGGGTCCCACGGACCGGCGACCTCCTCGTACGACTGCCCCACCACCGGAGCACCGGCCGGCGCCAGGAAGTTCGGCGACATCCCGTGCGTCGGGGCGATCGCATTCACCCGGATCCCGTACTTGCCCAGATCCAGGCTCAGACCGCGAACCATCCCGTTCACACCGGCCTTCGTCGCCGAATACGCTGCGATGCTGTGGTACGCCACGAACGACGCCGCCGACGAGGTCGCCAGGATGACACCGCCACCATTGGCCCGCAACGCCGGCACCGCCGCCTTCGCGGTGTAGAACACGCCGGACAGGTTCACCCCGATGACGTCCTGCCAGTCCGCGTCCGTCAGATCCTGGAACTCGACCTGCTCACCACCCGCAACGGACGGCACACCACCGCGCGAGACGATCCCGGCATTGGCCCACGCGATGTCGAGCTTGCCGAACGCCGCCACCGTCGCCGCCACCGCATCGACCACCTGCTGCTCGACGCGTACATCGGCGGTGACCGCGATCGCCGAACCACCCTGCTGCTCGACCAACTCGACCGTGCCCTTCGCACGCTCCGGATCGATATCGACCACCGCGATCTTCGCGCCCTCCGACGCGAACAACTGCGACGCCTCGCGTCCCAACCCGGACCCGGCACCGGTGATCAGCGCGACCTTACCTTCGAGTTTCATCAAAGCTCCTCAGCTCGAACATGTAACAGAGGGATGGAAGATGCTGGAGGACGGCGACTTCCCTACAGGGTTCGCACCGTCATGTGATTCAGCTTACATACATGAGAAGTGATACGTCAATCGTTCTTTGTAAATCAGCCGAGCCGGATCGACGTGTCGAGGACCCTTGCGCGGGAATCGACTCCTCACCGCATCGATGTCGTTGATGAACAGCCGCTTGACCATTGGCGAAACACTGCCGGTACGCGACACTGCTAGTACGCGACACTGCTAGTACGCGACACTGCTAGTACGCGACACTGCTAGTACGCGACACTGCTAGTACGCGATGAAGAGAATCTCATCGCGCGAGTACTCCATTCCGGGATGTGACTCGCTCAGGTGCGACCGGGCCTTCGCAACCAGGTCGTCTTCATCCGTGCCCGTGACCACGGCTCCACACGGGCAGGTCAATCTCGTCTTCATCCTCATAGCGGTCGGCCCTTCTGCGCCATCGGTACGGTCGGTGACACCCCTGTCCGCCCTCGTCGACCGAGAGGCTCGGGAGCGCCGGGCCGGATGTGGGCGACATCACACCACAATATCTAACGTACGTAGGTTACACAACCGCCGGAGCCCTGATGCCAGCCCTCTGCTGTCGATAGAGCCGCCAGTGCGACACAGCAGGAACGTCGCGAAGCTCGGGTCGCAGATGAAGGCTACGTGCGCGCCTCCGTCTCCCAGCCCCCTCACGTTTCGGAATCGATCAGGCAGGCTCCGCGGCCTTTTCGACAGGCGCGTCCGTCCGATGCATGGCATTGGTCCTTCGGGGAACCAACGACACCAGCACTGCGGCAGCCACTCCAGCGAACGCGAAGGCGTAGTAGGCCCAGTCCGCTCCGAGCGCAGAGCTCATGATCATTCCGGTGAGAATGGGCCCGCAGACACCACCCAACCGGCCCAGCCCCACCGCCAGTCCGAGCGCTGTGCCACGCGCAGCGGCCGGGTAGAAGACCCCGACGAATCCGTAAACGCCCGTCGTGGAGGACGCACAGAAGCCGATCAGCAGAACCAACCCGAACACGAGCGCCTGTGCCGGCTGCAGGGTCAGGGCGGACACTGCGATCGCTCCCCCGACAAAGCTCACCGAGATCACCGGACGCGATCCCAGTCGATCCGCCAGACCGGTGATGACCACCATGCCGAACCCGCTACCGATGTTGAAGGCGAGCAGGAACGTCAACGCGGACCCGAGATCGTAGCCGGAGGCCCTCAGCATCTGAGGAATCCAGGTGTTCATGCCGTACGAGACGAGAAGGCCGAAGAAGGTGATGAGCGGGAACATGATCGTCGCGATCCTGTATCCGGGTGCGAACAGGAGCTTCAGACCCGACTTGGAACCGGCATTCGCGGTTTTCGACTCCTCCAGGGCCAGGCCGGATTCGGCACCGTGATCAACCGAGTAACGCTGCGTCAACGCGCGGGCCTCATCGTGCCGGCCCTTGCTCACGAGGAAAGCGATCGATTCGGGCAGGCTTCGGTATGCGATGACGAACAACACGACCCCAAGGAGGCCACCCACTGCGAACATCGATTCCCAGCCGAAGGCAGGGATCATGAAGATGGCGGCGATGGCGACCACGCACCCGCCGATGGGAAAACCGGTTTGGATGACGCCGTTGTAGAACTGCCGTCGGTCGACCTTGACGTATTCCTGGGTGAGCGCAATCAGGGTGGGGAGGGCTCCGCCGAAGCCGAGGCCGGCAAGCAACCGGAAGAGGCCGAAGGTCTCGAGATTCGGCGCAATGGCACATAACCCGGTGAACAGACTGAAGCTCACAATGCAGGCGAGCACGATCGGTCGCCGGCCGACGAGGTCCGTGAGGTAGCCGGCCAGCATTGCGCCGGCCATCATTCCGAACAGCGACAAGCTGCCGATCAACCCTGCCGAGGCGGTGGTGATCCCCCACTGTTCGATTTCCAGCAACGTCGGAAGCACTGCGCCGAACATGATGAGGTCGACACCATCGAGGATGGTGATGGCCAAGCAGGTGAGGACCACGGATCGGGCACCCGAGACGGCCCTTTCCTTCCCCAGGCCGGAGATCTGCGACATGTTGGTTCCTTCGGGTTGTGGGGTATCTGGGTTCGATGCCGATGAACGCGCGAGTGGCGGTTGTCGACGTGTGTCGACAACGGGGCAGAATCGTTCGATTGCAAGCTCATCGCGACCGTCGAGGTGCGGGGCTGCGGGATAAGCCCTTTACCACCGCGGTATGCCCTGCATCACACGGGCAGTAATCTAATGCCTATCGGTACTGGCGACAAGCCCGGAATGAGCACTTCGGAGCTCAGCCCCACTTCCTCGAATCCTCGAACGCACGCGCCATCCACTGATGAAAATGCTGGTTGGCAATCTCGTTTCGCCCGAAGTAGATCGGTCCGATGTCCGTGTTCGTAACGGCCTTCTGCAGACCCTCGTTGACGACGAGGTCCTCCTCTCGAAGTACCGCCATCAGAATGTTCCAGTTCTTGTCCCACCGCGCCTTCTGCTCGTCCGTCACGGCAGGTTCCCGAGTGAGAAGACGCATCTGCATCCGAGCCCCGACGGGCGTGCCCGGAGCAGGGACGAAGTTGAGCACCTCCAGATGATCCGGTTGACGCAGCACCGACATATTGGGCATCAGAAAGTGCGCAACGGTGATGTGCCGGTCGATCGGGGCGTCCGCGGGCGCGACACCTCGCACCGTGTCGATGCTCTTGCGTGCCGTGACCATTCGTCCGTGCCTGCCCATGGGTTCCCAGGATTGCGCGTTGTTGTAGAAGTACGGCGCAACAGTTCCGGCGTGGGTCGAGGTGATGTGGTAGCCGTCGAGGAAGGCATCCATCAAGACCTTCCAGTTGATGTCCACATCGAAGTTCTGGGCGATATGGCAGTGGTACTTGTCCATCTCCATGGCGGCGAGGGACTCGTCGAACTCCCGGCCGAGCCACTCCGCGATGTCGATCGTTCGATCACCCGCGGCGGAGTCGACGACCCAGACGAAACCATGTCGCTCCTCGACCGGAACCTCCAGCAGGCTCATGCAGCGACGATCGACCCTACCGAACGTCGGCTCGTCCGCGATCGACCGCAGACTGCCATCGCTCCCATACGCCCACCCGTGGTAGCGGCACGAAAAGATGCGCTTCGAACCCCTCTCCTCGGGAACGAGCCGGGCGCCTCGATGCCGGCAGGTGTTCACGAACCCACGAACCCCACCGTCCGCCTGCCGAACGAGAACAATCTCGTTGTTCGGCAACTGGACCGTCGCAAAGTCGTGGTTGCCGGGCAATTCGGTGCTGTGCGCCGCGATGATCGGCACATATCCGAACAGCTCTCTGCGCTCGCGGGCCGCCAGTTCCGGATCGGTGTAGACGCGCGGATCGACCTCGAGGATCTCCGGCGCCATATCGGTGGTGTCGTGGTCGAGGTGATCGAACAACGCCCGGGCAAAACCCGCTTTCGTCGCCTCGTCGTACGGAAGATCGGTGTAGACCATCGTGCTCACTCCTTCGCGGGACCGCGGCGGTCCCCGCAAGAACGTCGCTAGAGCTGCAGACTCTTGATTTCGACAAACTCCTCGAGGCCGAATGCCCCGCCCTCACGCCCAAGGCCGGATTGCTTGAATCCGCCGAAAGGCGCAGCGCCGTTGAACTTTCCACCGTTGACCTCGATCTGCGTCGCACGCATCCTGCGCGCAACCGACTTCGCGCGCTCGGGGTCGCCGGACCACACAGCGCCGGCGATACCGAAGATCGTGCCGTTCGCGATCTCGATCGCTTGCTCGGGTGTGTCGTACGCGATGATCGACAGCACCGGACCGAAGATCTCCTCCTGAGCGATCGTGCTGTCCGGGTCCACCTCCGAGAACACGGTCGGTTCGACGAAGAATCCGGTACGGGCCGGTGCGTCGACCGACCCGGCGACGAGCTTTGCGCCCTCCTTGACGCCGGCACGGATGTAGTCGAGGACCCGCTCACGCTGAGATGCGGTAACCATGGGTCCGAGCTTCGTGTCGCCGTCGGCGGGATCGCCGGGCGCATATGCCGCGGCCGCCTTCGCGGCGAGCTTCTCCGCCTCGGCCAGGCGGGAGCGCGGTACGACCAAACGAGTCTGCGCATTGCAGGACTGTCCGCCGTTCATGTAGCAGGCACGCACGGTGTGCGGCACGGCCTTACCGAACTCCTCGTCGCTGAGGTCGTCGAGCAGCACAGCGGCGCTCTTTCCACCCAGTTCGACCGACACCCGCTTCACTGTCCCGGCGGCCAGTTCGAGGACTCGCTTGCCGACCGAGTTCGATCCCGTGAAGCTGACCATATCGATGTCCGGATGAATGGCGATGGCCTCGCCGACGATCGGACCGTACCCGTGAACCAGATTGAATACGCCGGCCGGAACTCCGGCAGCGTCGACCGCTTCCGCCAGGGCGTGGGCGGTGAACGGGGCAACCTCGCTGGCCTTGACGACCACCGTGCACCCGGTCACGAGCGCAGCCCCGATTTTGGCGGTGATCTGGTGCAACGGGTAGTTCCAGGGCGTGATACACCCGATCACCCCGACAGGCTCACGCACGATCAGGGAGTTGCGGAGCTGTTCTTCCCACGGGAAGTCCCTCGCCGCGGTCACGGCCTCACGCAGGTCGACGATACCCAGTCCGACCTGGGCCCAACGCGCCACCCTGCGTGGGGTGCCGACCTCGGCGACGACGATATCGGTGATCTCCTCCTGTCGCCGCTCCAGTTCGTCGGCCAGACGCGAGACGAACTCCGCCCGCGTGTGCGGCGCGGTCTGTGACCACTGCTCCAAGGCCCGCCGCGCGGCAGCCACCGCCACATCGACATCTGCGGCAGCCCCGGCGGGGACATCCCCTATGCGTTCCTCGGTGGTCGGGTTGACGACGTCGATACGCTCCGCGCTCGTGGAGGCACTCCACGTGCCGTCCACGTACAGATCAAGGGTCACGATGGCTTACTCCGTATCATCGAGTTGACAGAATTCACCGGTACACCGAGCTGCTCGTCACCGAGAAGGCATAAGAAGCAACGGCTTACCGCTTACGATCCGACGAGGTCCCGCAGACCTTCGTCGCTCACCGGTGCGGTGGCCACACCCATCACACCGGCGAGGAATCCTCGGATCGCTACCACGAAGAGCTCGCGCGACGACCATCGGTTGGCTGCCAGCGCGCGGGTGAGCGTCGGGTGTCTCCGCTCGTCGACATTCGGGAAGACCTCCGTGCTGCCGACCGGGTCGCGCATGAGATCGCTCAGAGTGGTGGCGAGTGCCAGTTTCTCCAGTCCGTCCAGGATCACCACGTGCAGGCGCGCCGGTACGCCCCCGTCCTCGAGGATTCGGGCACACATTTCGTACGTTCTCGTGAGGACGTCGCGCGGAAGAAACTGCACCAGCACGAGAGCGGCATTGGGATGGCGGAGAATCGCGTCGCGGTAGTTGAGGCTGAGTTCGACGAACCATTCCACCCAGTCGGTATCCGACGAATACTCGGGCACCGTGGCCCCGGTCATGAGCTCCTTCGCCACCTCTGTCATGAGCTCACGGCGATCGGCGAAGTGGTGATACAGCGAGGAGGTTTTCACGTTCAGGTGTTTGGCCACGCGCGGCAGGCTGAACGCAGCCATACCTTCGGTGTCGATGATCTCGATGCTTGCCGCGATCGTCGAACTCCGGCTGATCAGAGGCTTTGCCGGTCGTCCCATCACGTCCCCCTTTCGATCGACCCGAGACTCAGTTCCACAACCCCGCCGTATCGACTCCGATGGAAAACCAGTGGCTGCGTGGTCGGATCGGACCCGAAGCCGAGGAGGTCGGCAACCGCGATGAGGTGATCGCCACCGTCGTGCTCCGCAGCCAGCGCCACCTCGAACCACGCTGCCACCCCGCCGATGATCGGCGCGCCGCCCTCGGCCGGGCGCCACCGCACTCCGTCGAATTTCCGGCCCCCCGATTTCGCAAAGCGGTCACTGAGAGCGTGTTGGCCCGAGGAAAGTACGTTGACACAGAACGTCTCGGCGGTACGAATCGCCGGCCAGCTCGTCGAACGCCGGCTCGGGCACAGCAGGACCTGGGGCGGATCCAGCGACAGCGCCGAGAACGACTGACAGGTGAATCCGGCCGGTTCGTCGCCTACCATCGCCGTCACCACCGTCACACCGGAGCAGAAATGTCCCAAGACGTCGCGGAGCGCCCGAGTGTCCGTTGCCGGGCCGGTGCTGCTGTCCACTCGAGTCGACACGTGTCGTCCTCTCATCTGGCCGGTGCTATGTGCACCCGGATCTCGCCTGCAGGAACGAGCTGCATCGGGCTCATGGCGCCGTCCGTACCGCGCGGGGTGTGATCCGTCGCCAGACCAGTGCCGGAGACAGCGTGGTGGTGCGGAACACGAGCGGATCCGACGACAGGGTCATCACGTCACCCTCGAAGCGCACGTACCGCTTCTGGTCGTCGCCGATCCAGTTCGGAAACAGCGATACCGCCATCTCGTGCCAGACAGCGGAGTTGTCCTCGTCGACACGGTAGGGACCCGAATAGGCGAGGTACCCCCCGGCGGCCTCGCTTCGTTCGCCCATCTCGCCGCTGTGCACGTTGCGCGTCCGGTAGAGGGTTCGGCCGGAACGCATGATCTGTGCCGACATGTACCCGTCCGCCGAGTAGATGATCAGTCCGCGAGCCTCGGGACCCAGCGGGTAGTCGACCTTTCCCGTATCGGAGGTTGTCGAGTACTCGACGAGTTCCCAGGCCCCGACGATCCGCTGGGCGATCGAGACGCCATCGATGTCGGTGTCGGTGTCGGTGCTCATGTCCTGCTTCCTTTCAGCTCACAGCACGTCGCGCGTGCAGAGAAGTACCGAACTCGAGAGTGCGGCCATGGGCCCGCCGATGAACAGGGACACCTTCGCCCCGGGCACCTGGTTTGCCGAGCTTCCGCGCACCTGGCGCACGGCCTCGACTGCCAGCCCCATCCCGTTGACGAACGAATCTGCGAGATTGCCCCCGCTGGTGTTCACCGGGAGCAGTCCGTGCGGAGCCGTCAGATTCTCGAGGGTCATGACCTTGCCGGCTTCGGCGCCGGGTGGGCACAGCCCGTGATCGATCAGCGCGGCCACCCCGGAACCACTGAAGTTCTCGTAGACCTGGACGACATCGACCTGGTCGGGACCGAGGTCGGCATCTGCCCACAGACTCTCCGCGACCCCCGCCGCCCCGGAGAATCCCGCCGAGGTGTAGTCGAGATCGTTCTCCGTGTCGACGGCGTAGCCCCCTACCGCGCCCTGACTGCCGGCCAGCACGTAGGCCGGATTCGGATGGAGCTTCTCGGCGCGCTCGGCAGCGACGAGGATCAGAGCAACGGCTCCGTCGTTCTCACGAGAACAATCGTAGAGCCGGTACGGCTCGACTATCATCCGCGAGGCTTCGTAGGTCGACTCGTCGAGAGGACGCCCGAACGCCGCGGCAGCCGGATTCTGCTGCGCATGTTTGTAGTCGGCGAGAACCAGGGACCTCATCGCGGATTCCGGGACGCCGTCGTGCTCGAGCATCCGCTGGGTGCGCAGTGCGCAGGCCTGGGCGGGGGATCCGACTCCGTGCGGGAGCATGTGACCGTCGAAATGGTGCTTGGCATATCCGAGGCGGCCGGAATCCCGCTGTGCCATGGCGCGGTACACGACCACGCACTGTGCTTGGCCCGCTGCGATAGCGACCGCCGCGTTGGTGATCGCCGCGGCGGCACCACCACCGCCACCACCCCAGATCATGGTGGACCAGCGGATCCGGTGCGACATCAGTGACGCACCCACGACGGTCCCGTCGTTGTCACCGCCGCCGTACGAGACGAAGCCGTCGATCTCGCGGGGCGACACCCCGGCCTCGGCAGCAGCCTCGACGATGGCGCGCAACGTCATCCGAAGTTCGCTGTCGGGCGATTCGCCTCGTTTGTAGTGGAATTCGCTGACGCCCACGACGGCTGCGGCACCGCGGAGAAATGAGCCGGTCATCGCTCGTCTCCCCGTTCGGTCCCGTTCGCAGTACTCGCGAGGCGCCAGCGGAGCACCGGCCAGGGCGAGTCGGCAGGTTGCTGGATGATTCCCGCAGCCGAGTCACCGATGGCGATGTCCGCATCGTCGTTCTCCGCCAGCAGACCGAGCACTCGTCGCCCCCCGGCGTGCGGGAGCTCGACGAGAACCGTGACGTACGGCAGTTCGCCGGCCAGCTCCGGGATGAAGGGGTGCCAGGTCCGCGACCACGAGAAGACCCGTCCGACCGGTTCCACGGCGACCCATGCCGGGTCGAACGCCCGGCACTGTCCGCACATCCAGCGTGGTCCCCAGATCCACAGTCCACACCGGCCGCATCTCTGCAGCCGCAGCTCACCCGCCCGCAGACCTTCCCAATACGGCAGGTCCAGGCCGTCCGCGTACGGACCGGCCAGGACGGTGGCCGGGAACTCGCGGGCCACCCCGGGACCCGGTGTCATCGGATCGCACCGCTTTCGTGAATCGGCATATCGCTCCTTCGCCCTACGGGCGGGTGTCGCAGAAAGTCCGGTCGGTCAGTGCTTGGTCAGGTAGCCCGCGTCGATCGGCAGGTCGATCCCGGTCACGTACTTCGCGCCGTCGGACACGAGCCACAGCACGGCGTCGGAGATATCCTGTGGTTCGAGCATCATCACGTCGAGCAGATTCGTGCGGTCGTTGTGCTTCCACTTCCGCACCACGTGTGGCAACACCTTCGACAGTCCCTCCGCCATGGGCGAATTGACCCCTGTGGGGTTGACCGTGTTGACGCGGATGTTGTGATCGGCGAGCTCGAACGCGAGTGTGTCCTTCAAGCCTTGGAGTCCGTGCTTCGCGGCGCCGTAGTGCCCCCACGAGGGAGAAGCGCCGAGTCCGTCGACCGACGAGGTGATCACGATCGATCCGCCTCGACCACCCTCGATCATCACCGGTACGACAGCCTTGCACGCCTTCCACGCTCCGGTGAGGTTGACGTCGAGCATCGTCTGCCACGCGTCGTCTTCGATCTCGATCGTCGACTCGCAGTGATCGTGGATTCCGGCGTTCGCCAGCAGGATGTCGATCCTTCCGAATTGCGATACCGCAAGATCTGCGACAGCCTTCATGTCCGCACTGCTTCGCACATCCGCCTGCATGCCGGCAATCTCACCCCCGGCTTCCTTGACCAGCTGGATCGTCTCCTCGAGGTCCCCCGGTGTCGCGAGTGCATACTGCACATTCTTGATCGGTGCGGCGACGTCACACACCACGATCCTGGCGCCGGCAGCGGCAAGCGTGAGCGCGTGGGCGCGACCCTGGCCGCGAGCTCCGCCGGTGATGATTGCTACTTTTCCGTCGAGTGAGGTCATCGATTCTCCTGCTGTCGGATAACGGTGTTGAGCGGGGTCTTGCCGGATCGACTACCGCGCGCTCTTCACACGCTCGTAGTCCTGCGTCGCTTGGCTGATGCCGGTCGCGAATCGCTCACTGAAGCCGTCCTTGCGCGCTTGGGTCCAGTGATAGGAGTTCAGCAGCGGTTCGCAGGCGCCCGTGAAGCGCGGCATGACGTCGCGCATGAGGATGCGGTACATGCGTGAGGTGGCCTCGGTGTCGGCCCAGTCGTGTGCTGTCGCGAGGAAGGTGCCGAAGCCGCCGGTGCGGTCGATGATCTTCTGGATGTAGTCGATGGCGTCGTTCGCATCGCCGATGCAGCCGTATCCGGACTCGTTGACGCGCCGGACCAGTTCCTCGTGCGCGACTTCTTCGCCGGGTTCGATCATTTTCATCGGGGTGACGACGTGGCGGTAATCCATGAAGTCGCGCAGCCCGTACCGGGTGTCCTCGACGGCCTGCTCGAAGGTGTCGGCGATGTGGATGTTGCCGACGATCGCCCAGTCACCGCGGTCGACCGTCCGACCGTGCTCGTTCGCCTCGTGGGTCGTGATACCCCACGTCTGCTCGAGCAATTCGAACGACTTGTCACTGGTGCCACCGATGGACAGCAGACCGAGTCCGTACTTGCCGGCCAGCTTGGGTCCGGACGGGGACATCGCCGCCGCGACGGTGATCGGCACGCCGGGGTACGAATAGGGGCCCAGCTGCACTCGGGCATCCTCGAGGGAGAACCATTCGGTCTTCCGGTCGACCGGCCCCGGTGTCTCGAGCAGTTCCAGGATGGCGTCGAGGGATTCCTCCATCCGCGGCCGCAGAAGGTTGTAGTCCATGCCCATCATCTGCGAGTCGGCCACGAGCGCGCCCGGCCCGACACCGATCCTGATGCGTCCTCTAGTCATGTGATCCAAGAACGTGATTCGGTCGGCCACCATCAACGGATGGTGGTACGGGAGAGAGATGACACCGCTGCACAGCTCGATGCGCTCGGTGCGCTGTGCAGCTGCCGCGATCATCAGTTCCGGTGACGGACCGACCTCGTATCCACCGCTGTGATGCTCGCCGAACCACACCTGGTGGAAACCGAGCCGATCGAGATCCTCGACATGGCGGAGATCCTGTTCGATCGCCATCGTGGGGTTACGGCGGGGATTGTGGTACGGCGGAAGGAACACTCCGCACCGGAGCGGAGCCTTCCTCGCAGCCGGCGCATAGTTCACGTTCGACCCGGTGTTCTCGGTTGCCGATTCCATTTCAGTTCTCCTGTCGGTCATTGCGTGACGCGCCGCAGATGGTGACGATGGCCCGAGCGGTCCGTTCTCCTCGGTTGTGCCATCGGTGCCTGTTCCCGTTGATCACCACCGTGTCGCCGGGATTCAGTTCGATCTCCACACCGTCGTCGAGTTCGAGCACGAGCGAACCCTCGAGAAGGACGTGCACGTCCACGGAATCCGTCCGATGAAACCCCGGATCCTCGTCGTCCATGACGACGATTCCGTTGTCGCTGTCGCCGATGCGACCAGGCTCGAGCACCCAGCCGATCACCCACACTCCGCCCGGATCCGGAAATCCGACGGCGTCCGGTACTTCACCGGAATTGGGGACCTCGGGATCGGAGTCGGTTCGCCAGATGGGGTCGATTCCGGCGGCGTCCAGCCTCTCGATCTGCTCGTCGGCGACGAGCACGGCCGCGCCCTTGCGTTCGACTGCGATTACGCGACGAAAGCCCATGTTTGCCCCTCCGGGAGACAATTCTGTGACGACGAACGGCGCCGGGATTGCAGACAGTACGTTCTGTCCCACAACAGATTTCAGTTCACGGACACGAACAGGGAAGCACCGCGTGCTACGTGTGATACGCGCCCCACCCGCAGCACGCGAGTGCTGCGCATCACACCGATCAATCTAAATGCTATCGGTTAATCGGTCAAGCGGGCACCGACTGCGCGACAGCAATTCCCCTGCGAAACGCAGACATGAGCACATACGCTGTTGACCGGTCGGAAACGACTGATCTACCGTCGTCCCAAGGCAATCGCCCCTCCCCACGTCAGCCCGCGCTCGTCACAGCGCCACATCACCTGACTCCCCGGAAGACCCCTCCCCGCCGAGGCGCTCTCCGGATCACTCCCCTCGCGAAGGATCGCCGATGATCACGACACAGATCGAAATTCCCGCATATCTGATCACCGACTTCGATGTGTACGACCCGTCCCTGGCCGTGCCGGCCGATGTGTTCCAGGAGCGTGTCGCTGCGTTACGCAAGCAAGGGCCGGTCCTCTACTCCCCACATCACGGCGGACACTGGGTCGTCACCCGATACAGCGAGGCACTCCAGGTGCTCCAGGATCCGGAGACGTTCTCGAGCTTCCCGAACAACCTGCTCAATGCCGCGCAGGGCAAATTCCTTCCACTCGAACTCGACCCGCCCGAACACAGCTACTATCGGCAGGCACTTCAGCCGCTGTTCAGTCCCAAGCAAATGAAGGCGCTCGAGCCCGAGATCCGGGGCATCATCACCGCGCTGATCGACGACTTCGCAGAAAAGGGCGAGTGCGAGTTCATCTCCGAGTTCGCACACGAACTGCCGACGCGGATCTTCCTTGCGCTCATGGGGTGGCCACTGAGCGACGCACCGCAATTCACGGAGTGGACCGACATCACGCTCCAGGGCATCCCCGGCGCGAGCGAGGAGGAATCGGCCGAGGCCCGCGCGAAGGCCGCCGGCGAGATCTACGAGTACTTCGGGCAGGTGGTCGCCCGGGTCCGCTCCGGCGGCGACAACTCCGGGAGCCTCACGGCGCAGATCATCAACACCCCACTCGACGTCGAAGGAACACCCAGGCAGCTCACCGACGAGGAACTGTGCCGGATGTTCTTCCTGCTTCTCGTCGCGGGACTCCACACCGTCCAAGGCGCTCTCGCCTGGGGACTCATCCACCTGTCTCGTAATCTCGAGCAGCGCGAGGCGATCCTTGACGACCCGACGCTGATTCCGTCGGCGGTGGAAGAGATCCTGCGGATCGAGACTGCCACGAGCGGCGGCCGGCGTGCGACCCGAGACACCGAGATCGGTGGTGTCTCGATCAAGGCCGGCGACCAACTCTTGGTGTTGATGACCTCCGCCAACCGTGACGACGACGAGTTCGACAACCCTGACGAGCTACAGATCGAACGGCACCCCAACCGCCACATCGGGTTCGGCGCCGGCCCGCATCGCTGCCTCGGCTCCCATCTCGCGCGGCTCGAGCTGAGGCTCGCCATGGAGGAGATTCACAAGCGGATTCCCGACTACGCGCTCGTTCCGGACAATCCCGCGGTCTTCCATTCGTCCCAGGTCCGTGGATGCGAGAAGCTGCCGATCACGTTCACGCCGTCGACGCGCTGATCCCGCTCGACCCGGTCGCAGGAAGTCGGCCCGAACAGGAGAAGGTCCCCGGAGGAAGCTCCGGGGACCTTCTCGGCTGTGTCACACAGTGGAGGGAACCGGCGACAGCGCCGGATCGTCGGCGGGCGGTTGCAGCACGCCGTCGCGCACGAGCGAATCGATCTCGACTGTGCTCAGCCCGAGCACTCTCTCGCAGATCTCACGTGTCTGCTGACCGGCCAGGGGCGCCTGCCGCAGCGGCCAGTCCGGCAACGTCGCGAAGTGCGCCACCTGCTTCGCGGTCGGGAGCGGCGCCGGAAGCAGCTCGTGTTCGAGCTCGGTGTACGCACCGCGCGCGATCAGCTGAGGGTTGGTGAGCAGCTCCGGCAACCGGATCATGGCCCCGGCCGGTATTCCAGCCGCCTGCAGAGTCTCCATCGCCTCGGTCGGCGTGTGCCGCAGCAGCCACTCCGTCAGCACCTCGTCGGCCTCGGCGCGGTGGTCGATCCTGAGCTCGGCGGTGGCGAAACGAGGGTCGTCGGCGAGGTCGGGCCGGCCGACTACACCGCACAGCCTCGCCCAGTCCGTGTCGTCGCGGACGGTGACGACACACCACTCGTCGTCACCTCCACACGGGTACACCCCGGAGGGCGCCGAGTACGGATCGGAATTTCCCGGGGCGCCGATCGACCCAGGGTCGAGATGTTCCGCGACGAGCTGGCTACCCAGTTGCACGATCGCGGTGTCGGCCTGAGCGACCTCGATCGCGGCGCCACGCCCGGTCCGCAGCCGGTGGATCAGCGTGGCGAGAATCGTGGTTGCGGTGACCTGTCCGGCGATGTGATCGGGGTAGACAGTCGAGCCGTCGCACAGTGCATCAGTGGTGTCCGAGTACCGCCAGAGCGCCGAGACACCACAGGCTGCCCGTACCAGCGGTCCGTAGCCGAGCCGCTTGTTCCACGGGCCGACACTGCCGAAGGCGCTGCTCTCGGACACGATGATGCGCGGATTGATCGCGGCGAGCTCGTCGTACGAGAGCCCCATCGAGGCGAGAGTGCCGGGCTTGAAGTTGGCGAGCACGATGTCCGCTTCGGCGGCCAGCCGCTTGAAGATGCGGATGCCTTCGGGACTGCGCAGGTTCAGTCCGAGGCTGCGGCGGTTACGGTGGCCCCACGCCACGGACGCGGCGAGGGCCGCACCCCGCTTCGACTGACGCAATCCGTCCGGGAAGTTCGAGTTCTCGATCTTGATGACGTCGGCGCCGTTGTCCGCGAACTGGCGCCCGAGTTCAGCACCGAACACCACGACACCCATATCGAGGACCCGAAGACCCTCGAACGGCCGCCCACCCGGTTCGCGCTGCAGTGCGGGAATCGGATCGTGAGCCCCGTCGATGTCGGACCCGAACACCGTGTCGTTGTGCTCACCGAGTTCTGGCGCACGCATGCGCACTCCGGCTCGCTGCCCGTCGACCTTCGCGTACCCGGACGGGACTCGCGCGGTGACGCCGGGTGAGATCTCGGTATCGACGAACGTACCGGCCGCATCGAAATGCTCGGTCGTCAAGACCTCCGACACGGTGTTGAGACCACCGATCGGGATGCCCCGGGCCGCACCTTCGACGACGAGTTCGTCGCGGGTATAGGTGCTGAACAGCTGTTCGATGAGCGGATTGAGGCGAGCGGACGCAGCGAATCGCGCGGGAATGGTGTCGTATGTCGGATCCGCGAATTCCTCCGGCTCACCGAGCCATTCGAACATCGCCCGCCACTGCCGCTTCGCGAGCAGGCAGATGCGCACCTGCCCGTCGCCGCAGCGATAGACCGGGTAGAAGTTGGCGGCGTCGGGCCGGCCCCGCGGGAAGTCCTCGGAACGGCCGGCGGCAGCGGAGCCCTGCACACCGAATCCGGGATCGAAGCCGTGCACGATGACCTCGAACGCCGAGATGTCGACGGTCTGGCCACGTCCGGTGTGCAACCGGTCGAAGTAGGCGAGTAGCGCCGACCACGCCGTGTGCACGCCTACCGACTCGTCGATCAGCCCGTCGGGCGGCAGCAGAGGCTGCTCCCCCGGCTCACCGGAACGCGACAATACACCGCTGAGCGCATACAGGACCGGCTCTGTCGCCGCCCAGTCGCGATACGGACCGTCCTGACCGAAACCGGTGATCGACACGGCCACGAGCGCGGGATTGGCCCGGCACAGGTCCGCAGTACCCACGCCGCGCGCAGCGAGGAAGCCCGGGGGGAACGACTCCAGCAGAATGTCCGAGCGCCGCGCGAGGGCGCGCAACCGGTCCCGGCCTTCGTCCTCCTCGAGATCGAGCGTGACGCCGAGCTTGTTCGCGTTGCGCAGCGCGAACGGAACGCTCACGCCGTTCCGGACCGGGTGCGCCGAGCGCGAAGGCGAGCCTCCGGGCAGTTCGACTCGGACGACCTCGGCCCCGAGGTCGGCGAGGAACCGGCCCGCGGTGTCGCCGAATCCGTCCGTCAGTTCCAGTACCCGGACACCATGCAGAGGTAGTGCCATCTTGTGCTCCAATAGTGTGTGCTCGCCGCGAGACCTGGCTCTGGTCAGCGAGTTCCGAAGTACACCGACTTCGCGGTGAAGTACGGTGCCAGTCCCTCCGGGCCGAGCTCGCGGCCCAGCCCCGACGACTTGACGCCGCCGAACGGCGCGTCCAGATCGAGGGCGTAGTAGTTCACTCCGACTGTGCCGCTGTGAATCCGCGCCGCGAGGTCGAGGCCGTGCTGTTCGTCTGTGGTCCAGACCGTGCCGCCGAGTCCGTACTCCGAGTCGTTGGCGATGGCAACTGCCTCGTTCTCACCGTCGTACGCGGTGATGGTCAGCACCGGACCGAAGATCTCCTCCTGCGCGATGCGCGCGGAGTTGTCGACGTCGGCGAACACGGTCGGCTCGACGAACCACCCCAGCGGTTGGTCGGCAGGGACGCCGCCGCCGGTGGTGATGCGGTAGCCGTCGGCGCGGCCCGAAGCGATGTAGCCGAGGACGCGGTCGCGCTGCGCGGCCGAGACCAGCGGACCCACGTTGGTGGCCTTGTCGAGCGGATCACCGACGGTCAGTGCCCGCACGGTCTCGGTGACCGCGTCCACGACCTCGTCGTACCGCGAGCGCGGGGCGAGGATCCGGGTGCTCGCGTGGCAGGTCTGGCCGTTGTTGACCAGCGACACCTCGAGCAGGTTCTTCGCGAAGACGTCGAGATCGGCGTGCTCGGTGACGATCGCCGCGGACTTGCCGCCGAGCTCGAGCGTGACCGGCCGCAGCAGCCGACCGCAGACCGCCCCGATCGCGCGACCTGCCGCGGTGGACCCGGTGAACGCCACCTTGTCGACGCCCGGGTGCGAAACCAGGTAGGCACCGGCGTCGCGGTCGGCGGGGACGACGTTGACCACACCGTCGGGCAGGCCCGCCTCGAGCGCGGCGTCGGCGAAGGCGAACGCATCGAGTGCGGTCTCGGGGGCGGGCTTGAGCACCACCGTGCATCCCGCCGCGAGCGCGGGAGCGAGCTTCATCGCAGCGAGCGGCTGCGGGTAGTTCCACGGCGTGATTGCCGCGACCACGCCCACGGGCTCGCGGCGCACGACGGTGCGACCGCCGAATGCACTCGGCCGCACGTCCTCGTTGGACGCTTCGCGGATCAGACCTGCGTAGTACGAGAGCATCGCCGCGGGGCCGAAACCGTTCACACCGCCCGACAGCGCGATCGGCATGCCGTTCTCGCGGCTCACCAGCCGGGACGTGTCGCGACCACGTGACTTGAGGGTGGCCGCGAACGTGTCGAGCAGGTCGGCCCGTTCGACGTTGGTCAGCCTGCTCCACGGACCCGTCAGGGCGGTACGCGCGGCCGCGACGGCCGCATCGATGTCGGCGTCGGACGCGAGAGCGGAGGTACCCAGCACCTTCTCGGTGGCCGCCTCGATGACGTCCACGCCGCCACCGGACTTCGGCGCTACCCACCGTCCGCCGATGAACAGCTCGTTCCGGTCCAGACTATTGGTGTCACGGTCGTTCATGTCGTGCCTTTCGGACGTGGCGGTCAGAGGGTGTCTTCGTGGCCGAACAGCACCGAGCTCACCAACGGCGCCATCGGGCCGCCGATGAACAGGGAGGTCTTCGCGCCCTCCACCGGGTTGGTCGAGGTGCCGCGGATCTGCCGGACCGCTTCGACCGCGAGGTTCAGACCGTTGATGAACGAATCGGCGAGGTTGCCGCCGCTGGTGTTGATGGGCAGTTTGCCGTTCGGCGCGGTGAGGTTCTCGACGGTCATGAAGGTGCCGGCAGCCTCCCCCGGCGGACAGAGGCCGTGATCGATCAGTGCCGCGACAGCAGGACCACTGAAGTTCTCGTAGACCTGGACCACGTCGACATCATCCGGTCCGAGACCGGCTGCAGACCAAAGTCTTTCGGCGACACCGGGTTTTCCGTTGTTGGCCGGGCCGAATCCGGCGGTCATGTACTGCTCGCCGAGATCGTTGTCGATCAGTTCCGAGTATCCGCCCGGTGCACCTTGCGCGCCTGCCAGTAGATACGCCGGGTCGGGACGCAAGGTCTTCGCCCGCTCGGCCGAGACGAGCACCAGCGCGACCGCACCGTCGCTTTCACGGGAGCAGTCGAACAGGTGGAACGGCTCTGCGATCAACCGCGAATCCTCGTAGGTCTCCTCGTCGAGTGGGCGTCCGTAACCCTGCGCCGTCGGGTTGCTCTGCGCGTGCTGGTACGACGCGAGGACCAGGGAGCGCATGGCCGACCGCGGCACCCCGCCGTGCTCGAGCATCCGCTGGGTGCGCATCGCGCAGATCTGCGCGGGCGAGCCGATGCCGTGCGCGAGGAAGTGACTGCCGTAGTGGTACTTCGCGTATCCGAGCCGACCCGTATCCGCCTGCGTCATCGCGCGATAGACCACAACACACTCGGCTTGACCGGTGGCGATCGCAGTGGCCGCATTCGTGATGGCCGCTGCGACGCTGCCGCCGCCCCCACCCCACATCATGTTCGACCAACGCAGTTCGTCGATCAGCAGTGCGCCGCCGATGATGGCGCCGTCGTTGGCGCCGCCCGCGTAGGAGACGAAGCCGTCGATCTCGCGGGGGTTGATGCCCGCGTCGGCACACGCCCGGAGGATGACCTCGAGAGTCATGCGCTTCTCGCTGTGCGGGGCTTCGCCGCGCTTGTAATGCTGTTCGGCGACGCCGACGACGGCCGTCGCGCCGCGCATGATGTTGGCGCTCATCGCATTTCTCCCTCTACGATCGAATCGGCCCGGCGCCAGCGCAGCAACGGCCAGGCGGCGCCCTCGGTCCGCTCGAAGACTCCGACGACCCGGTCGCCGATCTCGGGGTTCGCGTCGATGTCGTCGGCGAGAATGCCCAGCACCCGTCGGCCACCGGCGTGCGGCAGTTCGACGAGCACCGTCACGTACGGCAACCGCTCGGCATATTCGTCCATGTACGGGTACCAGCTGCGATTCCAGCTGTAGACGGTGCCGGCCGGCTCGACGGTTTCCCATCCGAGGTCGAAGCTGTGGCAGTGACCGCAAATGGCCTGCGGCCCCCAGATCCACGTGCGGCAATCGCTGCAGCGCTGAAGGCGCAGCTCACCGGCAAGGAGACCGTCCCAGTACGGCTGATCGAGTCCGTCCGGCGCGGGTCCCCACGGTTCGGTCGCGAGTTCTGTTGCGGTCATGCGTTCGTCTCCGTTCCGGCGGGGAAGTTCTCGAGCTTCGCCGCGAGCCAGCGTCCGTCGTGGAGCTCCCAGATGGAGCGCAGCCCGATCGAACGGTCGCCCATGTCGTAGACGGTCTCGCCCACCATCCGGTCGCCCTCGGCGCGCACGTCCTTGATCTCGAAGCCTTTCGTGGCCTCGCGGGGGGTGTCGATTCCGTCGAAGACCTGCGGAATGTTCTCTCGCACCATGTCGGCGAGAGCGGCCTTCATGTTTCCGGCGACAACGTAGCCGACATGCTGTTCGTACAGTGCACGAAAGTCTTCGACAGACATCTGTGAACTCCTCGATTCGTGACACGAGCCTGTCGTGTCCGTCAGTGCAATAACCTTATGTCGTTAGATAAATGCCGTCAACGTCGCGCGAAGTGGAACTGCCCGTCCTCCGTGATCGAAACGTGCTGACCTGCAACATCGCCCTCCGTGAGGCGCGCGAGATCCTCGGCGTCCGTGGTCGCCGCGAGGGTTCGCTCCCCTGCGGCAGTGCGTGCCGCGAGGAAACCACGCTCCGGCGAACCGTCGCGGCCGTACACCACGGTCCACGACTCCGCCGACGCCGTGCCCGCGTAGGACATGAGCGCGGCGGTCGTGGGCTGCCCCGCCACCTCGGCCTGCACGTCCAGCCGCCGGAATCCTCCGGCGGGAGGTTCCGTCCGGTACACGCCCATGGCGTGCTTCGTGAGATAGCCGCTGTTGGCGGTCACCAGACCGTACGAACCCGGGGACTCACGCACCCGTTTCGCCATGGTCGCGATCGAATGGCTCACGTAGTTGTTCCACGGGCCACCCCCGAACGTCAGACCACCGGTCACGGTCAGCGGCCGACCCGGATCATCCAGCGCCAACCCCAGCTCGTTCGCCGCAACCTGTACCGCCGACGGAAAACACGAGTACACATCGACGTGCGCGACATCGTCCAGCCCGATACCCGCGAGCTCGAGAGCCCGCGCCCCCGCAATGCGAATCGCCGGTGACCCGTCGAGGGCACCCCGTTCGGCGATCGCATACGTATCGTGCGATTCGGTGCCGGACTGCGGAAAGACCCAGTTCTCCCGCGGGATACCGAGCCGGGCGGCCGTCTCGACCGAGCACATCAGCAGCACCGCGCCCTGATCGACCATGTTGTTCGAGTTCAGCAGCTTGGTGTAGGGCGTGGAGATCATCCGGTTCTCGGGCGACGGTGTCGCGATCTCCGCCGCGGTGTACTCCCGTTGCACCCACGCATTCGGGTTCGTTGCCGCGATCTTGCTGAACCGCGACCACAGGCCCCCGATGAACTCGCGGTGCTCCTCGAGGGAGCGTCCCGCCGAGACCCGCAGCGCCTGCTCGAACAGCGGATAGACGTACGAGGGCCGGTCCAGACCGATCCGGCGTTCGCTCTCGTCCGCCATCGGCACATCGGTGACCATGATCTCGGCGGCGGGCACCGACTCGTCCTGCACGCTCCACTCGGGTCGCTGCTTCTGCGCCCGCAGCTTCATGCGGGTCCGCCAGGATTCGGCGCCACCGATGAGCACGACGTCGGCGCGGCCAGCGGCGATGTCCTCGGCGGCACCGTTGACCAGCACCTGCGGCGTACTCCCACCGTTTCCGGAGTAACCGGTGTGCCGTACGGTCGCGCCGATGCGCTCGCCGACGAGTGCGCCCGGGTCGCGGTAACGCCAGGACAGGAGCCCGACCACGCGGACGGAGTCGACCAGTTCGAGCAGGCGCGCGGACCCGGCATCGGCAGCGGCCTCGCGCGCCGCGCGGGCCATGAGATCGACGGGCTCCACGCCGCCGCCGCGTTCGTCGACCTGGCCGGTGCCGACCAGGATCGGGGTTCTCGGATCGAGGGTCACGACTGCACTGCCTCCAGAATGCGCGCGCGGTTCTCCGGCTTCGGCCACCCACCGAGGATGAGGGTGGTCAGGCACGTGGACTTCCACTTGGTTTCGATCTCTTCGATGATCTTGTCCGCGGGACCGACCAGGGCGACGTCCTCGACCATCTCGGTGGGCACGGCCTGTGCGGCGAGCTCGGGCCGCCCGCTCAGGTACAGCTCCTGGATCTCGGCGCACACCTCGCCCCACCCCATGCGGGCGAACACGTCGTTGTGGAAGTTGGCACCCTTGGCCCCCATACCGCCGGCGTAGAGCGCGACCGTCGGCTTGAGCCGGGCGGCGGCCTTCTCCACGTCGTCGTTCTCGAGGAGCCAGCACACGTTCGCAACCTCGAAGTCATCGGCGGTGCGGCGCGCTCCCTCACGCGAAAAGCCTTCGGCGAGTGCCGTGCGGTAGAACTCGTCGCTCTTGGGCGAGAACCACAGCGGCGTCCAGCCGTCGGCGATCTCGGCGGCGAGCGCCACGTTCTTCGGGCCCTCGGCGCCCATGTAGACGGGGACGTCGTCACGCAGGGGGTGGACGATCGACTTGAGCGGCTTCCCCAGTCCGGAGCCGCCCTGGAGCGGCAGCTGGTAGTGCCGTCCCGAGTAGGTCACCGGCTCCTCACGCGCCCACACCTGCCGCATGATCTCGATGTACTCGCGGGTGCGTTCGAGAGGTCGCGGGTAGGGCTGCCCGTACCAGCCCTCGACGACCTGCGGCCCGGACGCGCCGATGCCGATGATCACGCGACCACCGCTGAGGTGATCGAGGGTCTGCGCGGCCATCGCCAGCGCCGTCGGTGTGCGCGCCGACATCTGGCACACCGACGTCCCCAGCTTGATCCTCGACGTCTGCGCACCCCACCACGCGAGAGGTGTCAGCGCGTCGGACCCGTAGGTCTCGGCGGTCCAGAAGCTGTCGACCCCGAGCGCTTCGGCCTCGGCGAGCATCCGTTCGACATTGCGCGGCGGGCCCGAACCCCAATACCCTGCGGCGATTCCAACTCTCATGCTGCTTTCACTGCCTCTTCGGTGTGTCGTCGAATCAATCGGTGCCGGTCAGTGATTCTGGAACGCCGGCGGCCGCTTCTCGAGGAACGAGACGACGGCTTCCTTGTGATCGCGCGTCAACGAGCTGAGGATCTGCGTACGGTTCTCGAGGTCGATTGCAGCGCGCATGCTGGGCGCCTCCAGGTTCGACCACATCACTTCCTTGGTCATCCAGACGCCGAACGGGCTGTTCTGCGCGATGGCCCCGGCGGTGTCCAGCGCGACGTCGAGCAGCTTGTCGGCGGGTTCGACGGACGAGACGAGCCCGATCCGTTCGGCTTCGGCGGCGTCGACGGACCTGCCGGTGAGCATGATCTGCGCAGCCCGGGAGAAGCCGATCATGCGGGGCAGGAGCCAGCTCATTCCGATGTCGCAGTTGGACAGGCCGCGGCGAATGAACGCGGCATGGAACACCGCGGATTCGGACACGATGCGTATGTCGGACATGAGGGCGAGCGACATTCCGCCGCCCGCCGCGGCCCCGTTGACGGCCGCGATGATCGGTGGCCGCGCACCGCGGAATGCATCGACGAGACCCGCGATGTGCTTCTGCACCCGCAGTCCGAGTTGCGCGCGACCCTCCCCCTCGGTCGCACCCTGCGGGATTCCGTATCCGCGCAGATCCAGACCTGCGCAGAAGGCACGTCCTTCACCGGTGAGCACAATCGCGCGGGTGGTCGAATCGTCCCGCACCTCGGCGAGCACCTCGTGCAGCGCGTCGATGAGGTCGACGTTCATGGCATTGAGCTCGTCCGGGCGATTGAGGCGAATCAGGAGAATGCCCGGCCGCGGCCGCTCGGTCAGGATCGGTGTCGCATCGGACATATGGCTCTCCCCAGGGACGAAGGATTCGACAGAAGAAGACTAATGTCTTTAGATTAAAGCTCGAGGAACCGGCGAGCACAACCGAAGGAGTCCACCATGACGAACCTCGACGGCAAGGTTGCCGTGGTGACGGGAGCCGCGAGCGGAATCGGCGCAGCCACTGCTCACGTGTTCGTCGAGCGCGGGGCGCGTGTGATCGTCGCGGATATCGACGACGCTCGCGGGGAGACCGTTGCTGCCGCCCTCGGTCCCCGCGGTGCCTACCTGCACACCGATGTACGCACCGAATCCGAGGTCGAGGCCGCCATCGCGCTGGCGGTCGACCGGTTCGGACGGCTCGACTGCATGGTCAACAACGCGGGCCGCGTCGGTGCCTGGACATTCCTCGGGGACACCTCCCTCGAGGAATGGGAAGACGGGTTCGCCGTGCTCGCACGCAGCGTGTTCCTCGGAACCAAGCATGCCGCGCGCGTGATGCGCGACCAGGGCTCCGGCAGCATCGTCAACGTCTCGAGCGTCGCGGGCGTGCGCACCGGATTCGGACCGCATCCCTACAGCGCCGCGAAGGCCGCCGTGCTCCAACTGACCCGGACCGCGGCCGTGGAGCTGGCCGAATTCCGGATCCGCGTCAATGCACTGGTCCCCGGAGGAGTCGCCACCCGCATCGTAGGCCACGGTGCGGGACTCGAGGACGAAGCACTCGACCGCAGCGTCGACGCCGTACGGGGCAGCCTGACGACGTTCCAGCCCATCCCGCGAGCCGGCGAACCCGAGGACCTTGCGCACGCCGCGGCGTTCCTCGCCTCGGACGACTCCGAGTTCGTCACGGGCCAGGCCCTCGGAGTCGACGGGGGACTGACCCTGGGCAAGAAGTGGCCGTCCAACTATCGGGACGAGGCGCAGGCGGCATCGACTCGCGCAGCCGCCGTGGGCGGCATCGACTTGCGCAGCCGCCGTGGGCGGTTGACCAGGTGACGACGCGCCGGGTCCACACGTTCTGCCGCATCTGCGAACCGGGGTGCGGTCTCGTCGCAGACGTCCGGGACGACCAGGTAGTCTCACTGCAGCCGGACAAGGATCACCCGATCCACCAGGGATTCGCCTGCCACAAGGGTGTGCACTTCCTCCAGGTCCACGACGATCCGAACCGCCTCGACCGCCCGCTCAAGCGCACGAATCCTCGCCACGAGGAGGTCGGCGACTTCGTACCGATCGACTGGGACGATGCGGTACGCGAGATCGCCGACAAGCTCGGGGACATCCGCCGGCGGTACGGGCGCAACGCGCTCGCCGTCTACCAAGGCAACCCGTCGGCGTTCAACGGCACCTACTACGCCAACGCGGCGGCACTCGCGCGTGGTTTCGACACCAGGATGCGTTTCAGCGCCGGCACCCAGGATACCTCTGCAAAATACGCTGCAAGCGAGGCGATCTACGGGGCGTCGATGGCGCATCCGATCCCGGATCTGCTGCACACCGACTATTTCCTGTGTCTCGGCAGCAACCCCCTCGTCTCGCACATGACCCTCATGCACATCTCGAACCCGATGGCCAAGATCAAGGCGGTCAAGCAGCGCGGAGGGACCGTCCTGTTCGTCAACCCGCGGCGGATCGAGTCGTCGGGACCGGACACCGGTGACGTGCTGCTGATCAAACCCGATTCCGACTTCTACTTCCTCGCGGCGATCCTGCACGAGATCGTGTTCCGGATCGGGTACGACCGCACCGCGGTGGAGAAGCATGCACGCAACATCGACGGGCTGCTCGATTTCCTCCGGGCGTATCCCGTCGAGCGAGTAACGGCGGCGACCGGCATCGAGGCCGACGTCATCAGGAAGGTCGCCGAGGACTTCTGCACCGCCCCCACCGCCAGCATCTACATGGCGACCGGCGTGAACCAGGGACGCCAGGGCACGCTGGCGTACTGGATGCTCAACATGATCAGTCTCTTCACCGGCAACCTCGGCCGCCGAGGCGGCAACATCTACTCCCGCGGCATGACCGACGTCGTGCAGAATTCGAAGCGCAAGCGCGAGAATCCGTTCTTCCATAACAGCGTGGGCGAGGTCCGCACTGTCAGTGGGGATCTGCCCGCAGCAATGCTGTCGGAGTACATCGAGACTCGGGATGATCCGATCAGAGCGTTGATCGTCATCTCCGGTAACCCGCTGTTGTCGGTAGGCGGAGAAGAGCGCCTGCGCCGCGCCCTGAAAGACCTGGAACTGATCGTGACGATCGACCTGTACCGCACGGTCACCGGCGAGATGGCGGATTACGTTCTCCCCGCCACGGATTGGCTCGAACACGAGGACCTCAACTTCCTGAACACGATGGGCGTCGCGATGGAGCCCTACGTGCAGTACACCCCCGCGGTGGTACCGCCGAGGGGCGACCGGCGCGACGACTGGTGGATCCTGTCACGAATCCAGCAGGAGATGGGCGTGGAGACGCTGCTCGACAGTCCCGATCCCGACCCCCTCGCCAACGCGGATGCCGCCATGCGCGACTCGGGCCTGAGTATCGAGCGGCTGAAGGAAATGCCTTGCCAGACCGCGGTGTTGCCCGAGGCGGACCCGTCGCACGTGTTCACCATCGCAGTGCAGCACGACGACGGCCTGATCGACTGCTGCCCGGCAGTTTTCCGGCGCGCATACCGCACCGCCGAGGACATTCTCGAGGAGTTGTCCACCGAGAGTGCCGACCAGCTCAAGCTCATCACACGCCGCACCCTGTACATGGCGAACAGCTGGCTGCACAACCTTCCGGTACTGAAACAAGGAGTGCACCAGAATAATCCCCTGTGGATGAACCCGGCCGACGCGGAGCGGCGCGGACTGGTCGCCGGTGACGACGTCACCGTCCACAACCGTTACGGGTCGGTCGACGCGGTACTGGCATACGACGAGGCCCTCAAGCCGGGCGTAGTCGCGATGACACACGGATGGGGTCAGAGCTCCGCTCGCAGCCTCGAGGTGGCGCGGCGCCAGCCCGGTGCGAACGTGAACAGACTCTCCCCCATCGGGAAAGACGGATACGACGTCCTCAGCAATCAGTCGCACCTCACCGGCATCAACGTCGATGTCACACGGCGCGGGCACAACGGACCCCGATAGACAAATCTAATGCCTATAGCTTAATGTGGTTTCCGTCACTGCATCATTCGGGCAGATCGCCCATCACTCACATCGAGGTTTCGCATGACCGAACGTACGACCGCGGCTGCAGGCCCTCCCCCGAACACGACCTCCGGGCCCTCCCGCGCGGACTCACGACGCGCAAGCCGTGCCGCCTTCGTAGGAACCCTGCTCGAGTACTACGACTTCAGCCTCTACGCCTCGGCGGCGTCGATTGTCTTCGCCAGCGTGTTCTTCACCGGCTCGAGCCCGTTCCTGGGAACACTACAGGCGGTCGCCACGTTCGCGGTCGGCTTCCTCGTCCGCCCGGTAGGTGGCGTGATTCTCGGCAGCCTCGGTGACCGCATCGGACGCAAGAAGATCCTGGTCTTCACGATGCTGCTGATGGGAGGGGCAACCCTCCTCGTCGGGCTTCTGCCCAGTTACGCGCAGATCGGATGGGCTGCACCGGCTCTGCTGGTCTTCCTGCGCATTCTCCAGGGTATCGGGGCCAGCGGTGAGTACGGCGGTGCCGCCCTCGTCGCCGTCGAGTTCGCACCCGAGAAGAAGCGTGGGTTGCTCGGCTCCCTCCCCGGCATGGGCGCGGCACTCGGTGGCGTGCTCGGAACCTTGTCGCTCCTCCTGGTGTCCGCCCTGATGTCCCAAGAGGCCTTCCTCGCGTGGGGCTGGCGCATTCCGTTCCTGCTCAGCGTCGTGATCCTCGCCTACGGCCTGTGGCTCCGTCGCGCCCTGCCCGAGACGCCCGCGTTCCGCGAGATCAAGGAATCCGACGCCCTGTCGAAGAGTCCCATTCTCGATGTGATCCGACAGCAGCCGCGCGCCCTTCTGACCGTCCTTGTGATGACCATCGGACAGACCGGTATCGGCTACTTCTACATCGTGTTCATGGGCACCTTCGGCACCAACCAGCTCGGTTTCGGTAGAACCGAAGTACTGGTCGGCCTGATCGCTGCGCAACTCACGAATACCGTTCTGATCCCGCTCTTCGGAGCACTCTCGGATCGTGTCGGACGACAGCCTGTGATCATGTTCGGCTTCCTCTACAGCGCCGTATTCGCGTGGGTGGGCATTTCACTCCTGTCGGGGGCAGCAACTCCTCCGTTGCTGTACTGGGTGGTCATGGCACTGGGCAACGGGGTCGGAGTCGCCGCCATCTTCGGTCCGATGGGCGCGTACGTCATCGAGTTGTTCCACACGCAGCACGCCTACAGTGGCCTCGGTCTCGGTCGTGAGGCCGGCAACGCGCTCGGCGCGGCAATCGTCCCGGTCATCGCAGTCGCCTTGGCGTTCGACGACACGACGGTGTGGCTCAGCCTCCTGGTCTGCGTCGTCTCGCTGCTCGGTTTCGCAGCAACCGTCCTGTCCCGTACCCGGTCGTCGTCCGTCCTGAAGCAGGACGACGACCGAGCCCCGGTGTCGGTGTAACACCTACCCAACACCGTGCGCGTTTCTGGTAGCGAGAGCTACCAGAAACGCGCACGGTGCAGGGGGCACGCAACAACGATGCGACCCGTGCCGATCGAATCGGCACGGGTCGCATCGTGGTCGGATCTCAGACGCCGACCGGGCCACCCCGCCACACACCGATCTCCTCACCGGAGACGTCGGCGGCGTTGTCGCTCACCAGGAACGACACCGTCGAGGCGATCGACTCGGGCGGAATCGACGGCCAGTGCCTGGTCAGGGCCTCCACGCCGGCTTCGCCTCCCGACGACACGATGTCCGTGGCGACGAAGCCGGGCATCACAGAGTTGACCGTGATGCCGCGACGGGCCACCTCCACCGCCATCGTCTTGGTCATGGCTACGAGACCGGCCTTGGCTGCGGAATAGGCACTCATGCCGGGCGACGGCCGGCGCCCGCCCGACGGGCTGTTCACGAACACCACACGGCCCCAACCTGCGTCGTACATTGCGGGCAATGCGAAGTGTGTACAGTAGAACGCGCCGTTGAGATTGACCGCAATGACTTCGTCGAACTCGTCGGGGGACTGCTTACGGGCCGCACCGGCCTTGTTCATGCCCGCATTGTTGACGAGCACGGTGGGAGCACCCAGTCGGGCCGTCGTGTCGGCGATGAGCCGTTCCGCGTCGGCGGCTTTCGAGATGTCGGCCCGGATTGCCACGGCCTGTCCGCCGTCCGCGACGATCTTCGCGACTACGTCCTCGGCATCGCGCGCACTACGCGAATAGTTGACCGCGACGGCGAATCCATCGGCGGCGAGCCGCTGCGAGATGGCCGCGCCGATGCCGCGCCCCCCGCCGGTAACGACAGCAACTTTCTGCAGGTTCACCACTGGATTACCGGACCTTCTCGTAGTTGTCGGGCACATCCGCGAAGGCGTCGCGCAACTGGCGCTTCGCGATCTTCCCGCTGGGCATCCGGGGCAGCGGCTCGTCCATGAAGACGACGTAGCGCGGCACCTTGTAGTCGGCGAGACGCTCGTTGCAGAAGGCGACGACCTCGGATTCCTTCATCTGCGCGCTCGTCCTGACCAGCGCTGCCGGCGTCTCGCCGAACTTGGCGTCGGGGACGCTGATCACCGCGACCTCCTCGACCCCTGGGATCTGATTGATGACGGTCTCGATCTCGGCGGGCGAGATGTTCAGGCCACCGGAGATGATCATGTCCTTGAGGCGGTCGACGTACGTGAGGTAGCCGTTCTCGTCGAGCTTGCCGAGGTCGCCGGTCTGGAGCCAGCCGTCGATCAGAGTCGCACGGGTGGCCTCCTCGTTGCGCCAGTATCCCGGCATCATGCCCGGTCCGCGCAGCAGGATCTGACCGGTTTCGTTGGGCGGGAGGTCGTTTCCTTCGGGGTCGACCACCCGGATCTTCGTGAAGATGCCGCCCCACCCGCACTTGTCGGGGTGTTCCGCGGCTTCGTCCCGCGGCATTGCGGTGGCCGATCCGCCGATCTCGGTCTGACCGTAGATCTGCCTCAGGGACACCCCTTGGGCCTGCCACTTGTGCAGCAGGTCGACAGGCACGCGGGCACCGCCGACGTGTGCGGTGATCATGTGGCTCAGATCCGTGTCGGCAAATCCGGGCACCTTCGCGATCTGTTCGAAGAGAATCGGGGGCCCGGTCAGGGTGTTGGCCTTGTCCTCGGAGAGGACGCGCAGCGCCGACGACGGGTCGAATCCCGGCTGCAGGAACAAGGTTCCGCCGTGCAGCACGACACGCGAGATGCCCCAGACGATGCCGGCGGCGGTGAACAGCGGCAGCACCAGTACCGGGCGCAGACCGTTCGGCTGAATCGGTTCCATCAGCGACCACTCGTGCATCTCACCGGCAATCGTGGCGTGCGTGAAGATCACACCCTTCGGCTTCCCGGTGGTGCCGCTGGTGAACACGATGGCAGTGGGAGTGTCGAGATCGACGACCGGCGAGCGGTACTTCGCGTGTTCGCGGCCGCGCAGCGGGCGCACATCCTTCTCGAACACGGCGACCGAGAAGGTGTTGCGTGCCTGCTGGACCTCTTCGAGTCGCGGCAGCAGTGCCTCTTCGCAGTAGACCACGGAGGGTTCACAGTCGTCGACGAGGGTGGTGAGCTCGCCGGTGAGCATGCGCTGGTTGAAACCCACGGCGATGGCGCCGACCTTCATGGCGCCGAGCGAGGCCACGGCCCATTCCAGGCTGTTGGCACCGAGGAAGCCCACTCGATCACCCGGCGCGACGCCACGGGAGGCGAGGTCGTGCGCAACACCGTCTGCCCAGCTCGACAGCTCTGCGTAGCTGACGACATCGCCGTCGAAATCGATCGCGGGCAGATCCGGCTTCGACCGAGACCAGTAGGTCAAAGCGTCTACAACGGTGCCGCTCATGTAGCCCTCCATGAATGTGTGTCGTCGATGCGGGCCCACCTCGGTGAGGCGCAGATCACACCCGCCTGTTAAATCTAAAGGTTGTTGTTTATTGAGGCAAGTACGAATGGGCGTCCGCACCATGGGCGACGGCGCGCATCGCATCGACCTCGACCAGTTTCCGACGGGCGCGGCCTTGACGACGCCCCTCGGTACGTTCGTACCGGTCGATGCGCCGCCAGCCGTCGAAGCCGAACGCGTCCGGACAGCGCGTCTCGACGATCGCCGCCAGATCGTCGCCCGTGCGGCTCGGCCGCGACAGGAGGGCGCGTTCGTGGTCAGCAACGATCGCTTCGACGGTCTCGGCTGCGCAATATCGATTGGTCCCGATCACGCCGGTCGGCCCCCGCTTGATCCAGCCTGCTACGTAGACACCGGATATCGGACGGTTGCCGGCCGGATCGACGACGCGACCTGCGACGTTGGGTATCGTTCCGCGGACCGCGTCGAACGGCAGACCCGACACCGGACGGCCGCGATACCCCACAGACCGCAACACCAGAGACGCGTCGAGGTCCTCGCCGGGCCCCGCCTGGCCGTACGGTGCGATCCGCAGACCCTCGACGCGAGTGCCGCCGAGAATCTCGACCGGCGCGGCCTGGAAGCGTAGCGTGATCCTCCGCCTGCCCGGTTGCGGACGCCGGTGCGCGTACTCGGCGATCGTCTGCAGCTTGATCGAGGCGCCCTCCGGCGCGTCGTAACCGCCGTGGACGGTCACGTCCAGCTCGGGCAACGAGCCCAGCGCCAGCAGTTCCGGTGTCGTGAACGCCCCGTGCTCGGGGCCGCGGCGCCCGAGCACCACCACCTCCTCGATCGCGCTGCGGCGCAGTACATCCAGAGCATGCTCCGCGATGTCGCCGGGCACGAGCCGCTCGGGATCGCGTGCCAGGACCCGCGCTACATCCAACGCGACATTGCCGTTGCCGATCACCACGGCGCGACGCCCCGACAGATCGAACGTACGGTCGGCGTAGTCCGGATGCCCGTTGTACCAGGCCACGAATTCACGTGCGGCAAAGCTGCCCGGCAGGTCTTCGCCCGGGATACCGAGCTTCCGGTCGTCGGAAGCGCCGCCTGCGTGGATCACCGCATGGTGGTGGTCGAGCAGTTCGTCGACGCTGAGGTCACGTCCGACCTCCACACCGAGAAATGCGCGGAAGCCGTTGCGGCCGGCGGTACGGGCGAAGACCCGCTCGACGGCCTTCGTCGTCTGATGATCCGGTGCCACACCGAAGCGGACGAGCCCACCGACGACGGGGAGCCGCTCGAACATGGAGACCTCCACGTCGATGTCACGCCGTTTCAGCAATTCCTCGGCAGCGTAGAAGGCGGACGGACCGGAACCCACGATCGCCACCCGCAGCGGACCGGGCCGCTCGGCGACGACGACGGGCTCCTTCGGCACCTCCGTCGGGCCGGACACGGTCGGGTTCCCCAGGAAGTATGCGGCATTGAGATCCTTGTAGATCTCGGTCTCGGCTGTGAGATCGCTGTCGGGCGCGATCGCCTCCACCGGACACACGTCGGCGCACGCCCCGCAATCGATGCAGGTGTCCGGATCGATGTAGAGCATCTCGGTGCGCGCGTACTGCGCTTCGTCGGGAGTCGGGTGAATGCAGTTCACCGGACACACCGCGACACACGTCGCGTCGTTGCAGCAGGCTTGGGTGACTACGTATGTCATGGATACTCCGGTTGATCGTGTGCTTCCGAACTCTGTTCCGGCGGGAGGAAGCGGTGGCCGTAGCGGTCGGCAAGTTCGCGGGCGCGAGCCGTGAATCCCTCCGCACCACCGGTATAGGACCGCCTGAACGACACGACCCCACCGGTGTGCGCGGGGAATCCGATGCCGAGAACGGATCCGGTGTCTGCGTCGGCCTCGGAACCGATCACACCTTCGTCGAGACAACGCAGCGCTTCGATCACCTCGACGAAGAGCAACCGGTCGCGCATGTCGTCGACCGGGATATTCCGGGTCGTCCCGAACACGTCGCGAAGGCCGGGCCACAACCCGATTCGCGTGCCGTCGGTGTCGTACTCGTAGAATCCGCGTCCCACCGATCGACCGACTCGACCGTGCTCGTCGATCATCCGGTCGCGGACACGGTCCGCACCAGTCGCCCGCCACGCGCCGCCGGCGGTCCCGACAGCGGCTCGGTTCTCTCGCTGCACCGCGCGGTTGAGGGTCAACGTGATCTCGTCGAGCAATTGCAATGGCGGCACCGGGTATCCCGCTTCGAGCGCCGCACGCTCGACGAGGACCGGATCGATTCCTTCCCCGACCGCGACCATCGCCTCGTCCAGATAGGGCTGCATCACCCGGCTGGTGAAGAACCCCCGGCTGTCGCGCACCACGATGGGCGTCTTCCCGAGCTTCCGTGAGTACGTCAAGGATGCCGCGAGAGTGGTCTCCGACGTGCGCGTACCGGTGATCGTCTCCACCAACGCCATCCGGTCGACGGGCGAGAAGAAGTGCATCCCGACGAAGTTCTCCGGACGTGCCAGCGTGGATGCGAGCGTTGTGATCGGCAGGGTCGACGTCGTCGACGCGAGGAAGGTGCCCGGGTCGGTGACGGCCTCGACCGACTGCAGGACCTGTTGTTTGGCGGCGACGTTCTCCGCCACGGCCTCGACCACCAACGAGGCCGGCGCGAGGTCCGAAACCCGTTCGGTAGGCGTGATGCGGGCGAGCAACGCCTGTGAGACCGCCGTATCCGTCGTCCCGGCCTGCAGTGCACGCATTTCGCGCCGGTCGGCGTACGCCCTTCCGCGGCGCGCACCCTCGAGGGTCCGCGCAACGAGCACGACGTCGGCGCCGGCCCGTGCGCACGTGTACGCGAGGGCCGATCCCATCATCCCGGCGCCGACGACACCGATCGTGGTGCCGGTCAGAGCACCCGACTCCCCGGTCATGACTGCGGCCTTTCCACGCGGGTGACGTCGACGGGGAAACCGTTGAAGATCGGGGCGCCTGTCAGCGGCTCGACCACGGTGTCGTCGACCAGGGCATTGACGTTCGCACCGGGTGCAGCGGCCGAGCGAGTGGTGCGGAGACCACGGCCGTCGTGACCCCACCCGTGCGGCAGGCTCACCACGCCCTGACGCATCGCGTCGGTGATGCGCAGTTCGGCGACGACAGCGCTGGTCTTCGATGCGATACGCACCGTGTCGCCGTCCACGAGGTTGCGTGCGGCAGCGTCGAACGGATTCATGAACAGCGCACACTGACCTGTGTCGGGCTGTGGCAGCGCATTGTGCAGCCAGGAGTTCATACCGCGACGCTGTCGCCGGTTGACGAGGACCAGCTCCGGCACGGGTTGTGCCAGCGTGTCACGCAGGCGCGGCAGGTCGGCGATCAACGCATCGGGGACGAGGTTGATCCGTCCATTCGGGGTCCGCAGCACCTCGGGGATTCGCGGTTGCAACGGCCCGTAGTCGATGCCGTTGGGATTGCGTTCGAGCAGTTCGAGGGTCAGTCCGCCGGGAACGGCACCGAACCGGTCGCCGTACGGGCCGCTGCGCAACCGCAGGTCCAGCAGCCGCTGCGGGCCGGTGCGGCCCGCGGTCGCCCGTACGACGTCGTCGAGTTCGCAGCCCGCGAGCTTCGCTGCGCGACGGATCGCTGTGGTGGCGACCTCGTCGTCGAGCTCGGTGACCGGCCGCTCCGGTTCGCCACGGACGATTGCCGCGAGGCGCAGCAAAATCTGCCACTCGGGGACCTGGCCCGGACTCGGCTCGAGCAACGGGGCCGTGTACCGGGCCACATTGCGCACCTGGAAGTGGGTGAGCGCGAGGTCGTGGTGGCCCCGCGTCGTCAGCGGTGGAGGTGGCAGGATGACATCGGCATAGCGGGTCGTCTCGTTGAGGTACCCGTCGATGCACACCATGAATTCGAGATCGGCCAGGGCGGCCTCGACAGCGTGGCTGTTCGGAAACGACCGTGCCAGGTTGCCGGAGATCGTGATCAGGCTCCGCACCTGTCCCGGGCCCGGGGTCAGGACTTCCTCGGCGAAACAGACCGCGGGGATCTCTCCCATCGCCTCCGGCATGTTCCGGACCCGCGACCGCCATCGGTCGAACACGAGCGGAGCCTTCGGGTTGGCGGGCCAGGTGGTCGGACCGCCTGCCGGTGGCACGGGGAACATCGCGCCCCCCGGCCGATCGAGGTTGCCGGTCACGATGTTGAGGATCTCGACCATCCAGTTGGCGACCGAACCGAACTCCTGTGTGCACGAACCCATCCGGGAATGGGCAACGGCCGAGTCGGCAGCGGCGAAATCCCGTGCGATCCGGCGGATCACGTCGGCGTCGATACCGCAGATCTCCGCGACCGCGTCCGGGGTGAACTGTTCTGTGAGCCGAAGGACGTCGTCCAATCCGTCGACGTACCCGGTCAGGCGCCCGGGCGCAGCAAGCCCCTCGGTCGCGATCACCGAGACGAGTGCGAGCAGGAGAAACGCATCGGTACCGGGCCGGATGGCGAGATGGAGGTCGGCGACCTCCGCCGTCCGGGTGCGCGCCGGGTCGACCACCACCAGGGTGCCACCGCGCTCTCGCAGCGCTTCCAAACGCCTCCCGATTCCCGGCGCGGTGACGGTGCTGCCGTTCGACACGAGCGGATTCGACCCCAGGATCAGCAGATACGACGTGCGGTCGATATCGGGGACCGCCATTCCGAGCCCGGTTCCGTAGAGCAATGCGTTCGCGTAGTTCTTCGGAAGAGTGTCGATGCTGGCGGGCGAGTAGACATTGCGGGTGCCGATCGCCGAGATCAGCGGCAACGTGTAGAACGACGGGTCCAGGTGGTGCGCGGCCGGGTTGCCCGAGTAGACAGCGCAACTGTTGGGGTCCGCCGCGATGATCGGAGGCAGTCGCCGACCGATCTCGGCAAACGCCTCGTCCCACGTTGCCTCACGGAAATCGTCCCCGTCGCGGATCAACGGAGTGCGGATGACGTCGGGGTCGTTCTCCAGTTGCCCGAGGCCCAGCCCCTTCGCGCAACTGTGCCCTGCGGTGAACACGTCGTCGGGGTTCGGCCTCACCGACGTCACCGTGCGTCCGCCGAGTTCGAAGAGCAGACCGCACGTCGCTTCGCACAGCGGACAGATGCGTGCGCCGACCGTCGTGGCGGAAGTGTCAGTGAGCACCGGCGGGGACCTCCGATTCGACGGCCACCGGCACCGCAGTCATCACCGGCATCGCGTTGATGTTCTGGACTCGGTCATAGCCGGTCAGGTCGTTGACATTGCTGCCGACTCCGCGGGGGTCCGCGTCGGCGTCGGACGCACCCCAGCAGTGGGTCATCGAGACCGTGCCCTGTCGGACGGTGGGGTCGGTGTGTGCGACAGCCCGGATGCGGCCGTGGGCCGAGCGGATGCGCACGATGTCGCCGTGTTCGATGCCGAGCTGCCGCAGGTCCTGCGGATTCACGTGTGCGGGGTTGTAGCCGAAGCGTGCGAGCCCGCTGACATCCCGGCCCACCGAATTCATCAGCTCCCGCATGCGGCGCACCGTCAGCCGCATGGTGAGCCCGCGTTGTGGCGTCGACTCACCCAGTGCAGCAGCGATTTCTGCGCTCACATCGTCCGGGCACAGGGCGAGGCGATGTTCGGACGCTCCTTCTGCGGGCGGACCGACCACCTTCTCCTCCGGAGGCGCGAGCGTGCCGCGTCGTGCCGACATCACTTCGTCCATGGAAACGCGCCCGCGTTCTGCGAACATCGCGAGCATTTCGTCCGAGGTGGGCGGCACGTCCGGATCGAGCACCCGCCCGGCGAACTTCACCGTGTGCCCGGCCGCAGAGGCAAGGCGGAAGAAGAACTCCCAGTCCTCGATCACGCCTGCGGGCGGAGCCACGAGTCGTGGTGTGTATTGCGCGAAGGGCCGGGCGAAGAAGAACTCCATCAGCAAGGTGTGGTCGGGTCGCTCGTACGCCATCGTCGGCGCGATCACATAGTCGGCCAGCCGGGCGGTGTCGGACATTCGCGTGTCGACGCACACCAAGAGCTCCAGCTCGCTCAGTGCACGTTCGACCTTCTCCCGATCCGGCAGGGCCCGCGCCGGGTTCCCGCCCGAGACCACCAGTGCCCGCACCCGGTCGGCGCCCGGCTCGAGGATCTCGTCGGCAAGAATGCCCGACGGCAGCTCGCCGTTCATCGTGCCGATCCCGCCGATGCGGCTGCGGAACCCGGATTCCCAGGTCCGGTACGGCGGACGAACCTCCGCCTTCAACGGGGTCGTCCGTGCGAGAACGTTCCGGTTGGGTGTCACCTCGCCTTCGCGGAGGTACCGACCGCAGACGACGTTCAGGCACGCGGCCAGGTGTTCGGCGACATTGGAATGCGGGCCCATGCACACCCCGGTGCCCGTTGTCGCCATGCCCCGCCGCCCCGCCGCGAACATCCGGGCCGCGCGGATGACATCGGCGGCCGGCACGCCCGTCACCGCTTCGGTGTGCGCCGGTGTCGCCGGTGCGACCGCCGCGCCGAGCTCCTCGAGGCCGTCTGCGAAGCGCTCGCAGAACCCGTGATCGTGACAACCCTCGGACAGGATCACGTGCAGCAGTCCTGCGAACAGTGCGGCATCGGTGCCGGGGCGGAGCTGCAGGTGCAGGTCCGCACGAACCGCAGTTTCGGTGCGCCGAGGATCGACGACGATGAGCTTCAGCCCTCGCTCGCGCGCCCTGCGGATCGTCACGGACGGGTTCTGAGTGATCGCGCCGTCCCCGTCACCGCCGTTGAGCGACACCATCGGGTTCGTGCCGGCCAGCAGCCACACGTCCGCGGTGTCGAAGCGCTGGCGCCCGCCGAGATACTCCCCCATCCGCGACTGCACGATCCACTTGGCGGACTGATCGATCGTCATGGTCGAGAACAGTTTCCGGGATCCGGTGGTGCGGAACCACGCCCGCGCCATCGGGCCGGTCAGCGCCGCGAAGTTCTGCTGGGTTCCCATGAACAATGCCAGTGCGTCCGGACCGCGCTCCCCCGTGATCGCTTCGAGGCGCTCGGCAATCTCCGCGATCGCGACCTCCACCGGGATGGGCTCGAAGTTGCCGCCGGGGGTGCGGCGCATCGAGGTGGTGAGCCGATCCGGCCCCTGATGGAAGTCGCCACCACGACGTCCTTTCGGACACGAGTAGCCGCCCGACAACGGGTGCAGTCCGTCGCCGACGATGCCGAGGATCCGATCGCCGTCGACCTCCACCCGCACCCCGCACGAGGCGGGGCACAGGCGACAATAGGACAACTTCACCGGCACTGTCCGCTCCGTCCGCTGTTCGGCAGAGGCGATGGGCTCTGCAGGATGTGATGATCGTCACCGACGTCATCGCAATCTAACATCTGTAGGTAAATGGCACAACATGAGCCTGTTGCGGCGGCCACGAACGGCAAACGGTTATTCACCAGCAGAACTCCATGCGGTGAATAACCGTCAACCGCGTAGGGCTATTCGGCTGCAGCCATGGTGTGGGGTGTCGTAGCGGTCTCGGAACGGCGGTTGCTCTGCGCTCGGCGATTCCGGATGGACATGACCCCGAGAGTCACGACAGCGAGCAGCGTCGGCACGATCGTGAGGAGGAAGATGCTCTGCGCACCCAACCCCGCCGCGATCAGAAGCGCGCCGACCGCCGGACCCGCGATCGAGCCGATTCGCCCGATGCCCATTGCCCAGCCGACACCCGTCGCGCGGACCGCAACCGGATACACCGTGGCTGCGATCGCGATGATGCCGGCCGAGCTACCGGACATGCCGAATCCGACGAAGAAGACCGCCAGCAGCAGCAACCATCCGCTGCCGAGAAGCATCGCGACCAGCGCAGTGAACACGGCTCCGAGCGTGTAGCCCGCCATCACCACGACGAAGCCGTTGCCGATCCGGTCGGTGATCCGGCCGAATGTCAGCGCACCCGTCATCCCGCCGAGGTTGAACAGCGACGCGGCGAGCAACGCGGTCGATGCACTCCGACCGCCTTCGCCGAACAGCGTCGGCATCCAGCTGAGCAGAAAATAGATGACCAGGAAGTTGATGACGAACACGCCCCACAACAGGACCGTGTCGACCGCGCGGCCGCCCTGGAACAGGACGCTCACCGGCGACTTCGTCACGGTCGACGTGTCCTGCACGAACCTGGCCGTGGCGGTGACGCGTGCGTGGGGCGCGATCTCGTCGACGATGTGCGCGGCCTCCTCGTTGCGGCCTCGGGCAACGAGGAACTTCACGGATTCCGGCAGCCACCGCATCGCCACAGCCATCAAGATCAGCGGTAACACGCCACCGACGACGAACAGCGCCTGCCACCCGAACTTCGGGATGAGGAACGCGGCCGCGAAACCACCGACGAAGCCACCCAGCGACATGCCCGCGACCGTCACGGTCACCATCGTCGCCCTCATCCGGGCAGGACTGTATTCGCTCACCATCGCGATGAGATTCGGTGTCACACCGCCGAGGCCGAGACCCGCGATCACGCGCAGCACGATCAGCGCCGTCATGGAGGTCACCAGCGCGGTGGCGAGCGTGAACACCGCGAAGATGACAGTGCACACCATGATGATCCTGCGGCGGCCGTAGCGGTCGGCCAGCGGCCCGAAGAGCAGGCTGCCCACGACCATCGCGCCGGTACTCAGCGCGAGCGCGAAGCCGAAGGACGCGGGCGACAGTCCCCAGTCCGCCGACATGGCAGGAATGACGAACCCGATGAGTTGTGCGTCGATGCCATCGAGGATCGCGAGACCGAGGCACAGGGCGAGGACACGCTTCTGCAGGGATGACAGGGGCGAGTCGTCGATGATCTTGGTGATGTCCACATCGCGGGTACTGCTCACGGTGCGTGTCCTCTCGGAGAAGGGGAAATGAACCTCAGGACCGGGACGTCGCGGCATCCGCCGACTGCGCCTCTCGGGGTACCGGGATCGCATGGGCCGGCGGCGTCTGAAAGCGCTCTCGGAGAACAGCCTTCGCAAGCTTGCCCGAGAAGGTGCGCGGCAGCGGTTCGTCGAGCGCGAGCGCCACCGCGGGGCGCTTGAATCTGGCCAGGTTCCCGCTCGCGACGCACGCGATGTCGGTGACGATGTCGTCCGCCGGCCGTTGACTGTGGAACACCACCATCGGGACCTCACCCCATCGGTCGTCCTTGACGCCGATTACCGCGAGGTCGACCAAGCCGTCGATGCCGTGCAGCGCCTTCTCGATCTCGGCCGGGTATACGTTGAGTCCACCGGAGATGAGCATGTCCTTGCGGCGGTCGACGACCTTGAGGAAGCCGCCTTCGTCCTGCAGGCCCAGATCGCCGGTGCGCAACCAGCCGTCGACAAGCGTGTCCGCCGTCGCCTCGGGCTTGTTCCAGTACTCCCGCATGACGTGCTCGCCGCGCACCAGAATCTCGCCGACCTCGTTCGGTGCGGCGAAGCCACCGGCGATGCTGCCGATGCGCACCTGGGTGCCGGCCAGGGCCAGGCCGGCGAAGCCCGGCCGGGTACGAGCGTCCTCGTAGTACAGCGTCGAGACCATTCCCGAGGCCTCGGTCAGTCCGTACGCCTGGGTGAGCGGCACGCCGCGGCTGTTGTAGAAGTCGAGCAGGTCCAGGCTCACGGGTGCGCCACCGGCGCCGGCGAACGTGAACTTCGCGAGCTTGCGGGTTCCGAAGTCCGGGAGCTGGGCCATGCGCTCCCAGATCACCGGCACTGTTGTGGTCGCGGTGACCTGCTCACGCTCGAACGTGTCCAGGGCGATCGCCGGATCGAACTCGCGCAGCAGCACCATCGTCGATCCCGGCAACACCACGAGCTGCATGAAGATCGACAGGACCGAGCCGGTGTAGACGAGGGGCGCCGAGCACATCACGCGGTCGCGGCGGGAAATGCCGTGGCTGAGCACCTGCGCGATACCGGGCGCGAGTGCGCTGCGATGTGTGACGAGCGCACCCTTCTGTATACCCGTGGTGCCCGAGGTGTAGCAGATGAATGCCGGATCGGACGCCTCGATGTGAACGTCCGGCACGTTTCCGGGGTCGAGCAGCGTCTCGTATGCACGGTGGTCGCTTCCCCCGATCGCGAAGATCTCGAACTCGGTTTCGGCCGCTGCCTCCTCGAGCAACGGAGCCAGCTCGTTCTCCACGATCACGACCCGCGGCGCCGAATCCACGAGCATCGGAGCCAGTTCCTTGCCGAGCAGTCGGAAGTTGAGCGGGACGCTGATCGCACCGAGCTTGAGTGTCGCGAGGATGACGTGCGCCAGTTCCGGTCGATTGAGCATCATCACCCCGACGCGGTCACCCTTACGAACGCCCCGGGCGGCGAGGCCACGGGCCAGCGCGTCAGTGACTGCGTCCACCTCGGACCACGTCTGGGAGGTGTTGCCGAACACGATCGCCTGCTGGGCGGGACGAGTCTTGCCCCAGTATCGAACCAGATCGGTCAGATTCATTGTCGTCTCCTCATGCTCGCCGTGGCGGCGTACCCCGCTCTCGCTCACGGCGGTGGGGGTGCGGCCCGCGCCGGGCCCGTCCACCCGATTCGGACGCGCCTCCGTCGGGCGGCGCGTCTGGAGTTGCTGCGCGACCGTCGGGCCGGATCACCCACCGAGGCGGTGTGTGATCGCCGTCACCGAGGTCGCAGTTAATCTAACATCTGTAGATAGTTGGCACAACAGAATGCGGCATCGAATTCGCACACCCGACTGCGGGGATTCCGACCTTGCCGCCCCTACCCGCGCGAGATCGGTCCCATCGCGCCGGAATGGTCGGATACACTGCGTGTTAACACTTTTCGGAGGACTTCCGCTGTGTCCGCCCCGAGCTCCGGCGGTAGCGACGGCGCGAACTTCTCATCCTGCACCCGGACCGGGCTCACCACGAATTCGAGCTCACCCACTCCCTCGTACTCGACGCGGTACGTGTTCGCGCGACCGGCGAAGTGTGGATCGGCGATCATGTCCCGGACGCTGTTCACCGGTCCACCCGCGATGTCGTGCGCGAGGAACAGCGCGACCCACTCGTCGCGGGTGCGCTGCAGGAAGATCTCGCGAAGCTCGCGGTATACACGGTCGGCGCGCGCCGGCGCTTCCGGATCGGTACCTGCCAGATCGATCTCGAGCAGATCCGGCCGGTCGACGGCCATGCAGAAGTTGCGCCAGAACTTGTCGACGTGCGAGCCGAACAGCACGGCCTCGTCGTCCTTCGTGCGGTACGCCTCGAGTCGCGGCCAATCGGGCAGCCGTCCGTCCGGCAGCCACGTGGGGCGATGGATGGATCGATCCTTGTTGAGTTCGGCATCGACCAGGTCCGGCATCCACGACGCGGCCACGTCGATGCCCGCCACCTCGAGCTTGCAGCCGCGACCGGTGCGATCGGCACGATGTACCGCTGCGAGCAGGCCCATCGCGCCGTAGGCACCCAGCGCGTACATCGCGATCGGCGCAGTCGTGGACCCCGCGATCCCGTCGGTCGGCGGTTCCTCCGGTGTGCGCACGTCGCGCAGCCCCGCGTACGCATCGAACACAGGACCCCCGGTCCCGAGCCGGCTGTAGGGCCCATCGGATCCCATACCCGAGACCGTGCAGAAGACGATCTTCGGATTGACCTCTCGCAGCTGGTCGTAGCCGACACCGAGCCAGTCGAGGTAACCGCTGCGCATGCCCTCGACGACCGCGTCACACGTCCGGGCGAGATCGAGGAAAGCCTGCGCGCCTTCGGGGGACCGCAGGTCGAGTGCAACGCTCTTCTTACCCCGGTTCCACCTCAGATGCATGAACGACGGACCGTCCTGGTCGCCGATCGCGCGGCTGCCGCCGATGCGCACCGGATCGCCGAGCGGCCCTGATTCGATCTTGATGACTTCGGCACCCAGGTCGGCAAGGTGCCCACCGACCGATGCGGGCGCCAGTTGTGCGACCTCGAGGATGCGCATGCCCTCGAGCAACGAGTAACCACTCATACGTCTCCTCCTTCGGAAATATTGAGCGTCTGTTCGGGTTTCAGTTCCACCCAGAGTCCGTCCGCATCGGCGACGAGCACATCGCCGTGGTACATGGTTCCGCGCATGAACCGCTTGCGTCCGTCCTGTCGCAGGTACTCCGCCTCCACACGGAGTTCGACGTCGAGTGGGGCAGGCGCCCGGAAGTTCACGTTCAGATAAGCCGTACGCGCCCAGGGACGTCCGGAATCATTGGCCAGCCGGGCCATGATCTCGTCGAAGATCAGCGGTGTGACACCACCGTTCATCGCGTAACGACCGGCATGGAAGCGCCCGACCGTGACCCGCCCACGAGCGGTCGTTTCCGTCACCGCGTCGATGTGCAGCGGCGGCGCCAGGGCCTGTCCCCGACCGGCCAGATCCCAGCGATGTCCCGCGATCTGATCGTCCTCGCCTACCTCGAGTTCTTCCAATCGCTGTGCAACAGAACGCAGTGTCCCGGCGATACCCGCCGCGGCGGCAGGGTCGGGACGCGACCGCGTGAAAGCCTCCTGTACCGCACGGACTGCGGCGACCAGCTCGGCGAACTCGTCGCCGGCCTCGACGGTCGGATCGAACGGATCGTTCCAGTCCGGATTCCAGATATCGATCGGTGCGTTCGGGCGTAGCGAGACGTCCATGATGCCCCTTTCAGTCGGTTCCCGCACGGGCACCGAAGAATTCCGTGAACATGTCGCCGATGGGGCGAGGGCGCAGCGTGGTGCGTGCGACCGCGTTCTCGCGGTCGTAGCGGCTGCGCAGATCCTTACCATGCCCGGCGAGCAGAAGCGATTTGATCTCCCGGACCGCCTCGGGTGGTTGCGCTGCGATCTGCGCCGCGGCCTCCAGCGCGGTCCCGAGAACGTCACCGTCACCTGCGTATCGGGTGAGCAGGCCCATCCGATATGCCTCGTCGCCGGCGACGGCACGCGAGGTCATGAGCAGATCTCGCGTCTGTCCGGCCCCGATCAAGGTGTCGAGCACCCAGGTCAGGTTCGCACCACCGTACTTCGCCGCAGTCACGGTGAATTGTGTCGACGATCCGCCGACCCGTAGGTCGGAGCAGACAGCGAGCAGTGTCCCGGCGCCGTACGACACGCCCTGAACTGCCGCGATCGTGGGCTTGGCGAATTCGAGATACCGCCAGAGCAGTTCCTCGCGCTCGAGCATCGCCTCCAGGTTCGCGTCCGACGACAGTGCCGCGAGTTCCTGCAGGTCGTACCCTGCCGAGAAGGCGCGCTCACCGGACCCGGCGATCACCACGACCCGGACGGCGTCGTCGCACGCTGCACGGGTCAGCGTCTCGTCGAGTGCCCGTTGCAGCGACAGCGAGATCGCGTTGTGTACCTCCGGACGATTCAACGTCAGTTGCAGTACACCCGGTGCGGGAGACGATTCGAGCAACTCACGCGAGGTCATGTCGTCACGCCGGCCTTCTTCCGCCGCTCCTCCGCGATCGCAGCGGCATCGCCCGAGATCATCTTGTGGAAGACCTGCCCAGGCAGTTCGTTCCGTCCGTAGACGAGTTCGTCCACCTGGCCGTGCGCGACGTTGTCGGTGATCGTCTTCGTGACGAACCAGTCCTCCGCGTGGAGAGTCTCCATCAGGAGTTCCCAGTTCTTCTCGAGTACCCGCTTCTCCCGGGGAGTCGTGGGTTCGGCCGGAGACAGCAACCGGATGGTGCAGTACGAGACGTTGGGATCGTCGACGTCGGGGACGATGGTCCAGACCTCGAAGTGATTCGGCTCGGTGACCAGCATCGTGCCGGGATAGATCGTGTAGTTCGCGAGCGAGTAGTCGCGGACATCGAAGGAATCCGGATCCGCATCGCGAACCTCCGTGATCGCCTTGCGCGCCACAACGATTCGCCACGACCTGTCGACGAGATCGAAGGCCGTGATGTTGCCCTCGAGGAAGTTGCACACGGTCTTGGTGTGCAGCTGGCACAGATGGTAGGAGTCCTGCACGCCGTCGACCGCGATCTTCCAGTTCATGTCGAGCTTCCAGGTCTCCTTGCGGACCTGGAACGACGTGGCAATACCGGTGTCGGCGACCTCGGCGTCGTGCTTCTCACCGAGCACCCTCGCGATGTCCAGTTCGGCACCGACCGTCGGCACGACCCAGACGAGCCCGTGCCGCACCTCGCACGGGAACTCGACCAGCCCGTACTGCGATCGATCCAGGCCGTCGAACCCTTCGGCGTGAGGCATTCCCCGCAGCGCACCGTCACGGCCGTACGCCCAGTTGTGGTAGGGGCAACTGAAGAGGCGCTTGCATCCCGATTCCTCGAATTCGACCTTGGAACCTCGGTGCCGGCACACGTTGGAGAACGCCTTGACGCTGCCGTCGGACTGCCTGATCACCAGCAGCGGCGTGCCGATGAGCTCGGTGGTGACGAAGTCGCCGGTCTTCTTCAGCTCGTCGATGTGCGCCACGATGTGCGGAAATCGGCGCACGACGTCACGTTCGAGGCTCGCCAGTTCGGGGTCGTTGAACACGGAGAACGGAACACGAAGCATCTCGTCCGCGTAGTCGGTGCTGTTGTTGTCGACGTGCGCGATCAGGCGCCGAGTGAGGTCGATCTTGTCTTCACGCTGCATGACCCCAGCGTGGCACATGAGACATGTGGCGTCTAGTGTCTTATCCAGATTACCCGGCGGTATGGTGCATGCGTGGCACACAAGACGGACACCGAGACCACGGACGTCGGCGCAGCGATCCTTGTCGCCGCCGAATCATGCTTCGAACAGTTCGGTATCACGAAGACCACGATGGCCGACGTCGCGCGAGCTGCAAACATGTCCCGGGCGACCGTCTACCGCTACTTCTCGGACCGCGAATCGCTCATTGTGGCGTCGATCGTCCGCCGCGCACGGATGAACATGGAGCCGTGGCGAGTGCGCATCCGGAAGTACCCGACATTCGGCGAACGGATCGTCGAGGGCCTGTGCGCCAATATCCGCCGAGGCCTCCGCGACCCGATGATCCATCTCCTCGTTTCCCCCGCCGAGGCAACACTCGCCACAACCCTGCTCGCGACCTCGGGCCGTGCCGTCCAACTCACCCGCGAACTGTGGGAGCCGATTCTGCTCGAGGCCCGGGAGTCCGGAGAGCTTCGCGCCGATGTCGATCTGGACCTGCTCTACGAATGGCTGTCGGAGATCGAGATGAACTACATCAGTGCGCTCGGCGCCAGTGCGGGCTCGCTCGACCGGTTGCGGGCGAAGCTGTACGCGTTCGTCGTGCCGTCGCTACTCGCCCGCCCGTAGACCCCGCGGGACCACCACTCCCCATCGACGCCGCGCGATCGGGCGTTCCCCGCCCGCTCCGGGCCGATCACTCGACCCCGTGGGGAGCCGGCCCCGGAGGAGCCGCCGAGGCCCGGGGCCGCGGCGTACCCACGCCGGGGACCGACCGTCATGCCGTGCGCCGACTCGTGCACAGGCCCATCGTCCGGCCCCACCGCACGCGTGCTGCTTCGCCGGGCGACGGGGGGCATTGCGTCACGCACTTGTCCGAACTATAGTCCAGACAACTGTCCAGACAAGGGGCACCCGAGGCACACAGCGAAGGCGTCAGCATCGCGTACCGACCGGTCCCCGCCATGCGCGCATCCGAATCTCCTACTACACCTGACACTTTCCAATCTCCAGAACGGAAACGTCCGATGTCCCTGATTTCCGGTGACAGCTCGGCTCTGCTCGTCGACGGCAAGCTGGTTCCCGGCTCCGGCGGCACGTTCGAGGTCGTGAACCCGGCCACCGAGGAGGTGCTCGGCGCCGCCGCCGACGGCACCGCCGCCGACATGGACGCCGCGATCGAGGCGGCCCGTCGCGCCTTCGACACCACGGGCTGGTCCCGCGAGCACGCCTTCCGCGCCCGCTGCCTGCGTCAGCTCCGCGATGCGCTGCGCGGCCACATCGAGGAACTGCGGGCGATCACCATCGCCGAGGTCGGCGCACCCCGGTTCCTCACCTCCGCCGCCCATCTCGAGGGCCCCGTCGACGATCTCGGGTACTTCGCCGACCTGGCCGAGAACTACCCGTGGCAACAGGATCTCGGCAATGCCGCACCGATGGGCATCCCCACCCACCGCTACGTGCTCCGCGAGGCGGTCGGTGTCGTCGGGGCGATCACACCGTGGAACTTCCCGCACCAGATCAACTTCGCCAAGCTGGGTCCCGCGCTCGCCGCCGGCAATACGGTGGTGCTCAAGCCCGCGCCCGACACCCCGTGGTGCGCCGCGGTCGTGGGCCGGATCCTCGCCGAGGAAACCGACATCCCGCCGGGCGTCGTGAACATCGTGACGTCGAGCGACCATGCCGTCGGCGCCCTGCTCGCCACCGACCCGCGGGTGGACCTCGTGTCGTTCACCGGCTCCACCGCCACCGGACGGTCGGTGATGCGCGCCGCCTCGGAGACGCTGAAGAAGGTGTTCCTCGAACTCGGCGGAAAGTCGGCGTTCATCGTGCTCGACGACGCCGACCTCGGAGCCGCATGCTCGATGGCCGCCTTCACCGTGTGTACCCACGCCGGGCAGGGCTGCGCCATCACGACCCGTCTGCTCGTCCCCCGGAACCGCTACGACGAGGCGGTCCGCGTCACCGCCGACGCCCTGCGCGGCATCCGGCCCGGCGACCCGAACGAGCCCGGCACGGTGTGCGGTCCGCTGATCTCCGAGCACCAGCGCGCACGGGTCGAGGGCTACCTGCGGCTCGCCGTCGAGGAGGGCGGGACGATCGTCGTCGGCGGCGGCCGTCCCGCCGAGCACCGGCGTGGCTTCTTCCTCGAACCGACGCTGATCGCCGGGGTCGACAACACCGCTCGCGTCGCCCGGGAGGAGATCTTCGGGCCGGTCCTCGTGATCCTCCCCTACGACGGCGACGACGAGGCGATCCGCATCGCCAACGACTCCCCTTACGGCCTGTCCGGGGCCGTCTGGGGCACCGACGAGGACCGGGTCCGCCGGGTCGTCGAGGGGGTCCGCACCGGCACCCTGGGCGTCAACGGAGGCATCTGGTACGCCGCCGACGCTCCCTTCGGCGGCTACAAGCAGTCCGGAATCGGCCGCGAGATGGGTGTGGCCGGATTCGAGGAATACCTGGAGACCAAGCTCGTCGCCGAACCGGCGGCGAAGCAGAGAGGCTGACGAACATGACCCGCAGCACAACGCGTTTCGCCGACCGCACCGCGATCGTCACCGGATCGGCGCAGGGAATCGGCGAGGCGTACGCCAGAGCCCTTGCCGCCGAGGGCGCCTCCGTCGTCGTCGCGGACATCGACACCGAACGCGGCGAGCGGGTCGCCGAGCAGATCGTCGCCGACGGCGGCATCGCCGTCTTCAAGACCGTCGACGTCTCCGATCCCGACTCGGCCACCGAGCTCGCCGCCTTCACGGTCGAGACGTTCGGCAGCATCGACCACGTCGTCAACAACGCCGCCATCTACGGGGGCATGAAGCTCGACCTGCTGCTCACCGTCCCGTGGGACTACTACAAGAAGTTCATGAGCGTGAACATGGACGGCGCGCTCAACATCACCCGCGCGGCGTGGCCGCACATGACGGACCGCGGCGGTTCCGTCGTCAACCAGTCCTCGACCGCCGCGTGGGTGTACTCCGGCTTCTACGGCCTGGCCAAGGTCGGTGTCAACGGCCTGACCCAGCAGCTGGCCGTCGAACTCGGCGGCTCGAACATCCGCATCAACGCGATCGCCCCGGGTCCGATCGACACCGAGGCCACCCGCACCGTCACGCCGGGAAACATGGTGGCGGACATGGTCTCCACACTGCCGCTGAAGCGGATCGGTACGCCCGGGGACCTGGTGGGAATGTGTCTGTTCCTGCTCTCCGACGAGGCGAACTGGATCACCGGGCAGATCTTCAACGTCGACGGCGGCCAGGTGATCCGCTCGTGACCAGGCTCGGCTACATCGGCCTCGGCAACATGGGCGCGCCGATGGCGAAGCGGCTGCTGGACCGGCCGGGTGGGCTCACCGTCCTCGACGCCCGGCCCGAGGCCGTCGAGCCGTTCACCGCGGCCGGCGCCCGGGTCGCCGGCGACCCCGCCGACCTGGCGCGCGACTGCGACGTCGTCTGCGTCACCGTGGTCGACGACGCGCAGGTCCGCACCGTCGTCGCCGGGCTGCTCGACACGGCCCGGCCCGGCACGGTGATCGCGGTCCACTCGACCATCGCCGACACCACCGCCGTCGAGCTCGCCGCCGAATGCGCCGACCGCGGCGTCGAACTGGTCGACGCGCCCGTCAGCGGCGGGGCCCCCGGCGCCGAGCAGGGCCGGCTCGCGGTGATGGTCGGCGCCTCCGACGCGGCGTTCGACGCGGTACGCGAGCCGTTCTCGCGGTTCGCCGACCTCGTCGTGCACGCCGGTCCGGTCGGCGCGGGCACCCGGATGAAGCTGGCCCGGAATCTACTGCACTTCGTGTCGTTCACCGCGGCCGCGGAGGCGCAGCGCCTCGCCGAGGCGGCCGGGCTGGACATCACCGCGCTCGGGAAGGTGGTCCGCCACACCGACGCGATCACCGGTGGCGCCGGGGCGATCATGCTCCGGGACACCACCGCACCGATCCCGCCGGACGACTTCTGGTTCCCGATCCTCGACCACGTCCGCGACCTGGGCGAGAAGGACCTGTCGCTGGCCCTCGGCCTCGGCGCCCGTCTCGGCGTCGACCTGCCCCTGGCCACGCGGGCACTGACCGGTCTGGGACCCGGACTCGGCGTCGGCACCGGAGACGTCGAGAGCCGGAACCGACAGGAGGAACGCATATGACCGACGATCGCCGCCGCCGCGGCCTGGACATGATGTCGAAGGTGTACGGCTGGGAGATGCAGGACGGGCCCGGCGACCACTTCGCCGTCACCGCGGACCACCTGTTCGCCGACATCTGGTCCCGGCCCGGGCTCAGTATCCGCGACCGGCGGCTGCTGCTGCTCGGTGCGCTCACCGCACAGGGACTGATCGACGTGGCCGAGATCCAGGTCGGCGCCGCCCTCCACAACGAGGAACTCGACGAACAGCAGCTGAAGGAGATCGCCCTGTTCCTGTGCCACTACGTGGGGTGGCCGCTCGGCACCAAGCTCGACTCGATGATCGGCGGCGTGCTCGCCGAGCGCCGCAAGGCGGCGAAGTGAGCCTGCCACCGGCTCACCGTGCGGCACGAGAACACAGGGAGTGACGAGTGCAGGACTTCGCGGACCGGCCGGGCGCGGCCCTCGTGGCCGGCGGCACCGGCGGGATCGGCCGAGCGGTGTGCCGGGTGCTGGCCGAGCGCGGCAGCGACGTCGCGTTCATGTTCCGCCGCAGCGGGGCGGCCGCCGCAGCCCTGACGACCGAACTGTCCGCGCTCGGCGCGAAGGTGCTGTCGCTGCAGGTGGACCTGGGCGACAGTGCCGCGGCCGCCGGCGGCGTGGACGCGGTGATCGAATCCTTCGGTGCGCTGCACACTCTCGTCTACGCGGCGGGGCCGCACGTACCGATGCTGCACCTGAGCCGGGTCACGCCCGCGCAGTTCCGCGACCAGCTCGTGGGCGACGCGGGCGCGTTCTTCAACCTCGTCCGTCCCGCCCTGCCCCGGCTACGGGAGTCGCGGGGCAGCATCGTCGCCGTGACCACCGCCGCGACCCGCCGGTTCCCCGTCCGGGACGGTCTGTCGGCCGGACCCAAGGGTGCGATCGAGGCCCTCGTGCGGGGCCTGGCGGCCGAGGAGGGACGGTTCGGTGTGCGCGTGAACGCGGTGGGGCCGGGCATGCTCACCGACGGCACGGCCGCCCGGCTGATCGGGTCCGGCGCTCTCGACGAGCACGCACTGTCGTTCGCGCGGAACAACATTCCGCTGCGCCGCTTCGGCGACGCCGAGGACATCGCCGAGGCGGTCGCGTTCCTCGCCTCGGACCGCGCGGATTTCGTGTCCGGGCAGACACTCGACGTCGACGGCGGTTACGGCGCGTGACCGGCGCCCACCGTGCGCGGGGTACCGCACCGGAACCGGCGATGGGTAATGTGCTCGTCAGTACACGCCGCTTCAGCACCCGCCACCGGACCGCAGCGAACGGAGACCGCCGTCATGACCCGTACCACCCTACCCCGGGAGATGATCGAACTCGCCGAGGCGACACCGGGTTTCATGCCGATCGACGAGGGCACGGCCCTGCACGACGCCGCGGTGCGCTACCTCGGTGACGGTGTCGGTGTCGAGGTCGGCACCTACTGCGGGCGCTCGACCGTCTATCTCGGTGCCGCCGCGAAGGCCACCGGCGGCACGATCGTCACGATCGACCATCATCACGGGTCCGAGGAGCACCAGCCCGGGTGGGAGTACCACGATCCGGCCCTCGTCGACGCGCACACCGGCCGGCTCGACACGGTGGGCCGGTTCCGCCACACCCTCGCCGACGCGGACCTCGAATCCCACGTCGTCGCGGTGCTGGGGCGGTCGGGCCAGGTCGCGGCGTTCTGGCGGACCCCGGCGGCGTTCGTGTTCGTCGACGGCGGTCACAGCAGCGAGGCGGCGCAGGCGGACTACGCGGGCTGGGCTCCCTGGGTGCGTGTCGGCGGGGCCCTGATCATCCACGACGTGTTCCCCGACCCGAAGGACGGCGGACGACCCCCGTACGAGGTCTACCTGCGCGCGCTCGGCAGCGGCGAGTTCGCCGAGGTGTCGGTGACCGGGTCGCTGCGGGTGCTCGAACGCACCGGTGGCACCGTCGGAGTGCTGCCGGGCTGACGGCTCAGACCGTCACCCGGCAGTCCTCGTGGCAGTTCTCGGTCGCGACCCATCCGGAGGGTGCGGCGGCATCGCGGAACACACCGTTGCCCGCGGTGCTGCGTGAGAGCGCGTCGGCGGCGAGGATCACGGCGGCACTGGTCCAGGAGCTCTTCTCCACGGGCCAGCGCTTACCGTCCGTGAAAACCATTCCGGTCCAGTACGACCCGTCCGGATCGCGCAGATGCTGCATGGCCGCGAGCAGTTCCCGGGCCGTCGCGGCCTCACCGATCGCGTCCAGCGCGAGCACGAGTTCGCAGGTCTCGGCCCCCGTCACCCACGGCCGATGGTCGACGCAGCGGATTCCGAGACCTCCGACCACGAAATCGTCCCAGCGTTCCCGGATCCGTTGCCGGGCCGGCGCACCGCGCACCGCGCCGCCGAGGACCGGGTAGTACCAGTCCATCGAGTACTCCGGTTTGGGCGCGAACGCCTCCGGGTGCCGGCGCAGCACGTGCCCGAGCCGATACCACGCGACCTCCCAGTCCGGGTGGGGATCGCCGACCACCTCCGAGAGGCGCAGGCCGCACTGCAGGCTGTGGTGGATGCTCGAGCACCCCGTCAGCAGGGCCTCGTCGGCCGCGCCGTGTTCTCCTCGTGCCCAGTAGATCTCACCGCCTGGCGCCTGCAACTCGAGCACATGGTCGAGGGCCGTCCGCACCGTCGGCCACAGCCGTTCCACGTGGTCGACGTCGCCTGTGACGAGGTAGTGGTGCCACACCCCCACCGCGATGTATGCGGTGAAGTTCGAGTCGGCGTCGTGGTTTTCGACGGCGTCCTCGCGGAACTGCATGGGCCACGAGCCGTCCGGCCGCTGGGTGCGACGGGACCAGTCGAAGGCCGCCTCCGCCTCTTCGAGCAACCCCGCGGCGGTGAGAGCCATCGCGGACTCGATGTGGTCCCACGGATCCGTGTGACCACCGGGGAACCACGGGATCGCTCCGGAGGACTCCTGCATGTCGGCGATCGCGCGGGCGGTGTGCAAGCACTGTTCCTCGGACAGCACTCCCGGCACGGCCGGAACCGCCGGCCGTGCCCCGCCGGGGCGGAAGTCAGCGGCCGGCAACGGGAACCGTCGGCTTCTCGAGGTAGAACACGACGCTCTTGCCGAGCACCGGGTTCAGCAACGACTCGGCGGTGCGCGTCAGCCACGGCCCCTGCATCAGGTCCCACACGAGGAGCCGGTGATACGCCTTCGTCAGGGGGTTGTCGTCGTTGTCGACGCCCACAGCGCATTTGAGCCACCAGTACGGCGAGTGCAGGGCGTGCGCGTGCTCCCGGCCGCGCACCGTCAGGCCTGCCGAGGTCAGCTCGGCCGCGAGCTCGTCGGCCTTGTAGATCCGCACGTGCCCGCCCTCGACCTCGTGATACGCGTCGGACAGCGCCCAGCAGATCTTCTCCGGCAGCCACCGCGGCACGGTGACGGCCGCGACGCCGCCCGGCTTGAGCACACGCACGAATTCGGCGATGGCACGGTCGTCCTCGGGCACGTGCTCGAGCACCTCGGAGATCAGCACGACGTCGAAGGTCTCGTCGTCGTAGGGCAGGGCGAGGGCATCGCCCACCTCGGCCCGGGCGAGGGCACCCTCGGGGACCTGGCCCTCGAGTTCCATCGCCGCGAACATGTCGCCGACGGCCTTCATGTCCTCCGCGCTGCGGTCGAACGCCACCACGTCGGCGCCCCGACGGTAGAGCTCGAACGAGTGCCGGCCCGCGCCCGCCCCGATGTCGATGGCACGGTCGCCGGGCTTGACCCCGAGCCGGTCGAAATCGACTGTCAGCATCAGGTGTTCGTCCTTCCTGCCTGCGCCGCCACGGTGTCCTGGTAGGCCCGGACGGTCCGGGCGGCCACGGCCGCCCAGCTGAATCGCTCGAGCACGCGTGCCCGTGCCACCGACCCGAGGCGGATCTGCTCGGCGGGATCGTCGAGAACCCGCGCCAGCGCCGCGGCCAGCTGTTCGCTGTCCCCCGGAGGCACGAGGATGCCCGCGTCGCCGACCACCTCGGGGATCGCGCCGGCGCGGCTCGCGACCAAGGGGGTGGCGCAGGCCATCGCCTCGACCGCGGGCAGCGAGAACCCCTCGTAGAGCGACGGGACCACAGCCACCTGCGCCGAACCGAGCAGCTCGGCCAGCTCGCGGTCGTCGATCCCGGAGACGGTGCGCACCGCGTCGCCGATGGCCAGTTGCTCGATCAGCTTCTCGGTGACCCCGCCGGGCGCGAGCCGGGTGACGAGCACCAGCTCGACCCGCCGTTCGGTGCGCAGCTTCGCCACCGCCTCGAGCAGGTTGGCGACGCCCTTGAGCGGCGCGTCCGCGCTGGCCACGCACACGATGCGGCCGGGCACGCGCTCGGCCGTCGGCGGGGCGAAGACCTCGGTGTCGACGCCCAGCGGGATCGTGCGCAGCCGCCCCTCGGGGATCTCGAAGGCGGTACGGATGTCGTCCTCGGAGGACTTCGAGACGGTGAGCAGGGTGGGGATGCGCCGCGCCACCCGGGCCTGCATGCGCAGGAACCCGTACCAACGGCGCAGGGTGAGCTTGCGGCGCAACGTCGGCGCGCTCGCGAGGTCCAGTTCCCGGTCGCGGGTGATCGGGTGGTGGATCGTCGCGACCAGTGGCAGGCCCGCGTCCGCGATGCGGAGCAGGCCGTAGCCGAGGCACTGATTGTCGTGCACGACGTCGAACTCGGCGGCCCGGGCCCGCAGCAGCCTGGCGGCGCGCAGGCTGAAGGTCAGCGGCTCCGGAAAACCCGCCGTCCACATCGTGCCCAGCTCCAGGAGGTCGATCGCGTCGCGAATCTCGCGCGGGTGCGGAAAGCGGAACGGATCGTCCTCGCGGTAGAGGTCGAGACTGGGCACCTTCACCAGGGTCACCCCGTCGTCCAGCTCGGGGTACGGCTGGCCGGAGAACACCTCGACGTCGTGGCCGAGCGCCGCGAGCTCGCGGCTGAGGTGTCGAACGTACACGCCCTGACCACCGCAGTGCGGCTTGCTGCGGTACGACAGCAGAGCTATTCGCACAGATCACCTCGTTCGTCGTGTCGCCGGAGCGGGTCCGTCCAGAAGATCGAACTCACTCTAGAACATGTTCTCGTCCGACGTGCAACCCGGCGCAGCCCTGCGGATCAGCGCCGGAACCGCACCAGGTCCAGTGCAAACTGAACGTACAGGGTGGCGAGCCGTTCCGCCGTCGAAGACCCGCCGGGACGACACCGGACCGGGCCTGCGGTGCGCATTGCGAGCGGGCGGCGCGCCCTCGCCCTCCGCGGGTTGACACCCGGCGATGTGACCTACACCATAAGCGCACGCTTACCGTACGAACGCTCGGTGAGCGACGAGTGCACCTCGACCCGAAAAGGAGACGGTATGTCCGACGCCCCGTCCATGCGCGAACTGCTCGGCGACGACGCCCCCAGCAACTGGGGACGCTGGGGCGCCGACGATGAGCTCGGAGCTCTGAACTTCCTCGGCACCAAGGAGGTTCTCGGCGGAATCGGCGAGGTCAAGTCCGGCGACGTGTTCACCCTGCAGATCCACATGGGCCGCAAGGAGGCCCCCGGCGATCCCCTGTGGCCCAGCCGCAGCGGCATCGATCGCCGCAACACCCTCGACGAATCGTCGTGGGACGGCGAGGACGCTCCGCAGTTCCCCGGCGGACTGCACTACGCCGACGACACAGCCACCCTCTTCCTGCAGGGCTCCACCCAGTACGACGCCCTCGGCCACGTCTGGTACGACGGCAAACTCTGGAACGGATACGACGCGCGCAGCACCGTCGGCAGCATGGACAAGGCCTCGGTGCTGCCGATCGCCGAGAAGGGCGTCGTGGGCCGGGGGATCCTGATCGACATGGCGCGCCACCGGGGCAAGGACTGGCTCGGCGCCGGCGAGACCTTCGACCACAACGACCTCGAGGCGGCCGCCGCCGCCCAGGGCGTGACCATCGAACCGCACGACATCCTCGTGATCCGGACCGGCTGGCTGAAGTACTGGTACAGCCTCGACGACACCACCGAGTTCTACACCGACTTCTGCGAACCCGGCCTGACCTACAGCCGCGAACTGGTCGAATGGTTCCGGAACCGGGAGATCCCCAACCTGGTCACGGACACCATCGCCAACGAGGTGACCACCGACCCGGCCAGTGGCGTGGCGCTGCCCCTGCACTGCGCGCTCATGCGCAATCTCGGTGTCGCCCTCACCGAGATCGCCTGGCTCGAGGACCTCGCCGACGCGTGCGCCGCCGACAACCGCTGGACCTTCCTGTACACCGCGGCACCACTGAAGGTCGTGGGCGGCACGGGCGCCCCGGTCAATCCGGTCGTCATCCGATGAGCGCAGCCGGACCCCGCGACGCACGCACGGGCGTCTACGACAGCAAGCCTTGGCTCGCGCGCTACGCGCCCGGCCTGCCGATCCACATCGAGCCGGAGTACACCGACGCGCTGGAGATGTTCCGCGCCACCGTCGCTCACGATCCGGACGCGGACATCATCCGCTACTTCGACGGGCGCCTGACCCGCCGCGAACTCGACGAGCAGTCCGACGCGTTCGCGGCCGCACTGACGGCCCACGGCTTCCGCCCGGGTGAGCGGGCGGCGCTGTTCCTGCAGAACGTCCCGCAGTTCGTCGTGGCGCAGCTCGGTGTCTGGAAGGCCGGCGGCATCCCGGTCTCCGTCAACCCCATGAACAAGGAACGCGAGCTCGGCGAAATCCTCCTGGACTCGGGGGCTACCGTGCTCGTCGCACTCCAGGAGCTGTACCGGGACGTCGCACAGCACGTCGTCGCCGGCACCGCCGTCCGGATCGTGATCACCACGTCCGAACTCGAATACCAGACCCGCGGAGACGAGCGGATCTTCTCCGGCATCGAACGCCTCGAACTGCCCGACACCCTCGACCTGCAGACCCTCCTGGCCGAGTTCCGGGGACGGCCCGTCCCCGTGCACACTCTCGGCCCGGACGACATCGCGTTCCTCACCTACACGTCCGGTACGACCGGGCCACCGAAGGGCGCGATGACCACTCACCGCAACGTGGTGTTCAACGCCCGCACCTACCGGGAATGGGTGGGACTCGGCGCGGACGACGTCGTGCTGGGAATCGCCCCGCTGTTCCACATCACCGGGCTCGTCGGGCACATCGCTGTCGCCCTGCTGACAGGTGCGCCGCTGGTGTTGATGTACCGGCTCGACCCCGGCGTGACCCTCGAAACGGTGGCGGTGGAGCGGGCGACGTTCACGGTCGGCTCGATCACCGTGTTCATCGCGCTGATGAACGCCCCCGGCGCCCGCGGGGAGTCGCTGAAGACGCTGACCAAGATCTTCTCCGGCGGAGCGCCGATACCACCGAGCACCGTCGCGGCGTTCGAGAGATTCTCCGGGACGTACATCCACAACATCTACGGCCTCACCGAAACCACCTCCCCCTCGCATGCGGTTCCGTTCGGCACCCGGGCTCCGGTGGACGAGGCGTCCGGCGCCCTGTCGGTCGGAGTCCCGACCTTCGACACCGTCGTGCGGATCGTCGACGAGGACGGCAACGACCTTCCCGTCGGTGCGGTGGGCGAGCTCGTCACGTCGGGCCCGCAGGTGGTCGCCGGCTACTGGAACAAGCCCGAGGAGACCGCGACCGCACTGCCCGGGGGTGCCCTCCACACCGGGGACGTCGGGTACATGGACGCCGACGGCTGGTTCTACATCGTCGACCGCAAGAAGGACCAGATCAACGCCGGTGGGTACAAGGTCTGGCCGAGAGAGGTCGAGGACGTGCTCTACGAGCACGACGCGGTGCGCGAGGCCGCGGTGGTGGGGGTGGTGGACAGCTACCGCGGCGAGACGGTCAAGGCGTTCGTCAGCCTCCGTCCGGGGCATTCGGTCACCGCGGAGGAACTGATCGCCTTCGCCAGGGAGAGAATGGCGGCGTACAAGTACCCGCGGCTGGTGGAGATCATCGACGAGATCCCGAAGACCGTGTCCGGCAAGCTTCTTCGCCGGGAACTCCGGGCCCGCGGCTGAACCGGTCGGGACGGCGAAGGCCCGGTCCGTTTCGGGACCGGGCCTTCGCCGTGAAGCGACCCTGACGGGACTCGAACCCGCGACCTCCGCCGTGACAGGGCGGCGCGCTAACCAACTGCGCCACAGGGCCGTGTGCACCCCCGAAGGGGTTTCCACAGAAAACCCACCGCCGAGCGGTGGGTCTACCGTATGAAATTGTGTGGTGGCCAGGGCCGGGATCGAACCGGCGACCTTCCGCTTTTCAGGCGGACGCTCGTACCAACTGAGCTACCTGGCCGGACGGCACCCGAACCGAATGCCAATTGCCAACTCTGCGACCCTGACGGGACTCGAACCCGCGACCTCCGCCGTGACAGGGCGGCGCGCTAACCAACTGCGCCACAGGGCCATGCTCTTCACTTGTGATCAAACCGTACTGCATGCGGTGATACTGCTTCCGCAAGCGTACCCCCTACGGGATTCGAACCCGCGCTACCGCCTTGAAAGGGCGGCGTCCTAGGCCGCTAGACGAAGGGGGCCCGCCGGATTACTCCGACCCGCACCCTCAACGGGTTCGCGTTCCGTTGGGAGCTTGGATAGCTTAGGACACGGGTTTCCGGATTCACAAATCAGCAGGTCACGCCGGTTGTTCGCCTTCGAGGCGCAACTCCGGCGCACCACGCCGCCGCTCGAGCCACTGCGGCGCAGCCGTCGCCTCGAGGCAGACGTCCAGGCATTCCGCGAACCGGGCCCGGACGTCGACGTCCTCCGCGGTGAGGTCGTGGAAGTAGCGCTGCCCGGCCAGGCACGCACTGAGCACACCCAGGAACCGTTCGAGGTCGACCCCGGCACGGAACAGCCCCGCTTCCTGCGCCTCGACGGCGAGCCGGTGACCGGCCTTCCCCCACACCGAGCTGCCGCGCAGTTTGGCCTCCGCGTCGAACTCGGGCTCGGTCACGAGCTTGAACTCTGCCTGGATGATGACGTCGCCGTGCAGGGCATCGGCGAGATCTCCGACGAGGCCGTACAGCCGCTCGAACGGATCGAGCCCCGGCGCGTCCAGCCACCGGTCGGCGATCACCCGGTAGCGCTCGAGGCCCTCCGCGAGCACCGCCCGGGCGAGCGCTTCCTTCGAATCGAAGTGGAAGTACATCGCACCCTTGGTGGCCCCGGAGTGCTCGAGGATCGCGTTGACCGAGGCGGCGCCGTATCCGCGCCGGGCGAATTCGATCGCCGCGGATTCGACGATCGCCGCGCGTGTGCGCCGCGCCCGCTCTTGCTGACGTGACATGGGGGGTTCGTGCCTCCGTACGTGACCGGCAGTCCCCCCCCGGACGCCACTGTAGCCGCCGTCCGGCCCCCACGCCCGCAACCAGGCGTTTTCCGGCCTTCGCAGAGAACACACCAAGTGGTATGCTTTTGCGCGGCTCGGGTGCGCCGCAGGGGGTGCGCACCCGAGCCTTCGAACGGCCCGCGCGTCCGATACTGTTGTCCGGCGCGATGCAGCTAGACTGTGCGCCCACGCCCCTATAGCTCAGTTGGTAGAGCTACGGACTTTTAATCCGCAGGTCCCAGGTTCGAGCCCTGGTGGGGGCACCACACCCTCGTCCGTCCGGAAGGACGGGAGCGCCCCGGCACGAGGCGGCTCGTCGTCGCCCGTTACTCCGGAGCGCCGGCCACCTTGCCCGGCCGGTCGCTTCGTAGCTCCGGCTCCTGCCGGCCCCGCTCGTCACGCTCCCGCTCGAGGTCGCGACCGCGTTTGCGGTACGTGTAACTCAGGGCCGCGAACACCAGGAACACGATCACGCCGACGACGGCACCGACAAGCGTCGCGCCCCGGAAGCCGGGGGCGTCGACGTCGAGGATCCGCTCCCCCGCATGGGCCGCGTTCCCGTTGCCCAGCACGATGCTCAACGTCATCAGGTTGGGGATCGCCACCACCACGGCGGCGGCGGCGAACACCACCTGCAGGACGCGGTGCCGGCGCCACGTCCTGATCCGCCACGCGGCGGCGAACAGGGCCAACGGCACGAACGTGCACACGAGGCCGAACAGCAGGCCCCAGGCTATCCCGCGGGCGAAGCCGGCATCGGCCAGCCCGGCGATACGCTGCGCCCACCACCGGGGGACGAATGCCGCCAGCACGAAGTACGCGACCACCAGCGCGAGCAGGGCCCCGACGCTCCACAGGGCCTTCTTGGCCCACGGCGGAAGCCCCGACCGCTGCACCGTCTCGTTGCCCACCATTGCGTTGTTCCCCTTCCGGGTCCGGGTGTGCCGCTCCCCTCAGATTACGTACCCGCAAGCCCGACACGGCGCCCGAATCGTCGGTTCCGCGCTGCTGCCGCACCCGAATTGCGGTTAGGGTGTGGTCGCTCACAAAACCGATCCGACGATCGATGGGAGTGGCGTGCGCAGCTTCGTGGACCTGGGTCTGTTCCTGTCCGCCGTCGCCCTGGGGATCGGCTCGTTTCTCCCGGTGCTGGCCGGGACCCGGCCGACCGACGTCCCGCTGACCGAGTTGCGCGACGGGATCGCGGCCGGCGACGTCTCCGCCCTCGGCGCAGCCGACCTGCCCGTCCATCAGACCCTGGCGGCGCCGCTCGTGCTCGCCGCCGTGCTGCTGCTCCTGGCCGCCCTGTTCGACTCGGCGGTGGCCGGCTGGGCCGGGGTGGTGATCGGCCTCGTCGCGGCCGGCGCCTTCGCGGTGCGGGTCTATCAGCGGTTCGGCGACTACGTGCAGGTCAACCACGCTACCGCGCTGACCAACCAGACGGGGTTCGTGCTACTGCTCAGCGGGTTGGGGGTCGCCCTGCTGTGCGCGGTGATCGCGGGGCGGCGGGCGTCCGCGTAGCCGAAACGCCGACGCGGGATCCCGGAGCGGGCGACCACGGTGGCTACCCTCGGTTCCCATGCCTTCCCTCGACGATCTCCTCTCGCGGATTCCGGTCGACCAGATCGCCCGCCGGCTCGACGTGGACGAGCAGACGGCGGCGACGGCGGTGCGGGCCGCCCTGCCCACGCTGGTCGGCGGCCTCGAGGCGAACACACGGCATCCGGACGGCGCCTCGTCCCTGCTGTCCGCGCTCGACCAGCACCGGAACCCGGCCCTGCTCGACGGTGGAGTGGACGTGACCGACGTGGACACCGCGGACGGCGACCGGATCGTGGCGAACGTGTTCGGCGACCACAAGGACCGGGTCGTGCAGACGCTGGGCCGAGCCGACGGCGCGGGCGGCAACGACCTCGTCGCACGGCTGCTGCCCATCCTCGCCCCGATCGTGCTGACGTACCTGGCCGAGCAGGTCGGCAGAAGTTCCGGCGGCCAGGGCGGCCTGGGCGAGCTGCTGGGCGGGCTCCTGCGCAGCGCGACGAACGGCACCGGAAGCGGCGGCGGTCTCGGCGGAGTGCTCGGCAGCGTTCTCGGCGGCAACGGAGGTAGCCTGGGCGAGCTGCTCGGCGGACTCCTCGGCGCCGGCAAGCGCTGAGGTCACGGCGGGATATGGATTGCCCCCGCGCGTCGCCCCGGGACGCCGTTCGCGCCCCGGTATGATAACGACGTCGCCGTCTGTGAGTGATCCCATCGGCGGGTAGGCCCCGGTCGGCCGAACTTGGAACAGGTAACAGACAAACGGGTGCCGAACCTACGGTGCCGTAGGCTGTAATTCGTACGTGACACGCACAGTTATGGAGAGGTAAACGGAATGACGCGAGTTCTGACTCAGCTGGAGCTTCTGCGCGAGCTGGAGCCCGTCGCCGAGGCGAACGTCAACCGCCACCTTTCGATGGCCAAGGACTGGCACCCCCACGACTACGTGCCCTGGGACGAGGGGCGCAACTTCGCCGCCATGGGTGGCGTGGACTGGGAGCCCGAGCAGTCGAAGCTCGACGAGGTCGCCAAGGCCGCGATGATCACCAATCTCCTCACCGAGGACAACCTGCCGTCCTACCACCGCGAGATCGCCGAGAGCTTCTCGCGCGACGGCGCCTGGGGCACCTGGGTGGGCCGCTGGACCGCCGAGGAGAACCGCCACGGCATCGTGATGCGCGACTACCTCGTCGTCACCCGCGGTGTCGACCCCGTCGCCCTCGAGAACGCCCGCATGGAGCACATGACCAACGGGTTCGCCTCGCCCAACGAGGTCGGGATGCTGCACTCGGTGTCGTACGTCACCTTCCAGGAGCTGGCCACCCGCGTCTCGCACCGCAACACCGGCCGGGCGTGCCACGACTCGATCGCCGACAAGATGCTCCAGCGCATCGCCGCCGACGAGAACCTGCACATGATCTTCTACCGCAACATCTGCGAAGCGGCCCTCGACGTCGCCCCGGACCAGACCCTCGCGGCGATCACAGACGTGTTGAAGAACTTCCAGATGCCCGGCGCCGGTATGCCCAACTTCCGCCGCAACGGCGTGCTGATGGCCAAGCACGGCATCTACGACCTGCGTCAGCACCTCGACGAGGTGGTCATGCCGGTGCTCCGCAAGTGGCGCATCTTCGAGCGTGAGGACTTCGGTGCCGAGGGCGCCCGCATCCTCGACGAGCTCGGCACCTTCCTCGAGGATCTCGAGAAGCAGGCGGTGAAGTTCGAGGAGATGCGCGATCGGTCCCTCGCCCGTGAGGCCGCCCGCCGCGAGCGCAACGAGGCCGCGTCCTGATCCAGGCCGTTCCGTGATTCGGGAGCAGCGGCCCCGAACAGCTATCCTGTGCCCGGTACCGGATTCGGTGCCGGGCACAGTTGCACGCACTTCTTCTTCACGCCGTCTTCGAGGTTTTTCATGTCACCCCTTCGCATCGGCTCGCTCGAGTTGAACAGCCCGGTCGTACTCGCGCCGATGGCGGGAATCACCAATGTCGCCTTTCGCACCCTGTGCCGCGAACTCGAACTCGAGCGGTCGGGGAGCACGTCGGGGCTGTACGTGTGCGAGATGGTCACCGCCCGGGCACTCGTGGAACGCCACCCCATCACGATGCACATGACGACGTTCGGCCCCACCGAGACGCCGCGGTCGTTGCAGCTGTACACCGTCGACCCGGACGTCACGTACCAGGCCGCGAAGATGATCGTCGACGAGAACCTCGCCGACCACATCGACATGAACTTCGGCTGCCCCGTGCCGAAGGTCACCCGCAAGGGCGGCGGCTCGGCGCTGCCGTACAAGCGGCGGCTGTTCGGCAACATCGTCGCGGCCGCCGTCCGCGCCACCGAGGGCACCGACATCCCGGTGACCGTGAAGTTCCGCATCGGCATCGACGCCGATCATCACACCCACCTCGACGCGGGCCGGATCGCGGCGGCCGAGGGCGCCGCCGCCGTCGCGCTACACGCCCGCACGGCCGCGCAGCGTTACTCGGGTGAGGCCGACTGGAACGAGATCGCCCGCCTCAAGGAGCACGTCACCGACGTGCCGGTGCTGGGCAACGGCGACATCTTCGCCGCCGAGGACGCCCAGAAGATGATGGAGCAGACCGGCTGCGACGGCGTCGTCGTCGGACGCGGATGCCTCGGCCGGCCCTGGCTGTTCGCCGAACTCAGCGCCGCACTGAACGGCACCCCCATGCCCACCCCGCCGAACCTGGGCGAGGTGGCGGCCATCATGCGCCGGCACGCCGAACTCCTCGCCGACCACCACGGCGAGGACCGCGGCATGCGTGAGATTCGCAAGCACATCGCCTGGTACCTGCGCGGCTTCCCGGCCGGATCCGACGTGCGCAACGCCCTGGCGCGCGTGTCCGGTCTCGCCGAGCTGGACGACCTGCTCGGCCGGCTCGATCCGACCGTGCCCTTCCCGAAGGACGCGGAGGGCCCGCGCGGTCGCCAGGGCTCCCCCGGTACCGTCGCACTGCCGGACGGCTGGCTCGACGACCCGGAGGACTGCATGGTGCCGGCGGGCGCCGACGTCATGCACTCGGGCGGCTGACCGCAGGGTCCGCCGTGCGGGCCGGACGAACCGGACCGGTGCTCGGCGGACGCCTCGATCCGGATCGAGGCCGCCAGTATCATGACGGAATCGCCGTGGTGGCGGATGCGTACGAGAGCGGAACATCCGCGGAGAGGCGAGGGAATCGGTGGGTGAGGAGCACGAGTCGGGCCTGCCCGACAGTCGCGCTCCGTGGGAACGTCCTATCGCCGACTCCGGGTATCGCAGCTCACATTCCGGCCGGGTGCGACGACGTCCGGAGGGTCTTGCGCCGCCCGCCGACGCCGGACCCGCGCCGTCGGGCCGGGGCGCCGATACCGGCCGCCCCCGCCGCTCGGCCGCCCCCGACGAGAATCCCGATCAGGTCACCGTCGCCGCGCTGATGAACAAGGTCGGGCGCGACAGCCCGCCCGGGCGGCACCCCGAACCCGAACCGGCCGTGCCGGGCCCGCAGCCGGGCCGGCCGCGGCGGACGCCGGCCGTCGACGACGACGGTGCGCAGGCCGCGGATGCGGGCGTAGTAGGCGGCGTACAGGCCGGTGGGGCCGGCACCGAGGATGAGCAGGTCGGTGTCAGTGTTCATGACCGGCTCCGGGACTCGGGCACA
>NZ_JAALEG010000159.1 GCF_011058165.1 Rhodococcus aetherivorans | reverse complement strand
CTCCCCGCACGGCACCCCCTTCCGCGTCGACGTAGATTCGGGTTCGACAGGTATGGTCGGTTCCGCCGGGCCGGCCCGGGGTACGGGAGGGACGTCGATGCGGCCGAGCGTGTGGTTGACCCCGGGCGAGCTGTCCGCCCGCTCCGGGGTGGCGGTGTCCGCGCTGCACTACTACGAGGCCCGCGGCCTGATCGACAGCAGGCGCACCTCCGGGAACCGGCGCACCTACCGGCGCGACACGCTGCGTCGCCTGGCGTTCATCCGGGTCGCCCAGGGCGTCGGAGTCTCCCTCGACGAGATCCGGGAGGCGCTCGATTCGTTGCCGGACAGCCGGGTGCCCACCGCCGCGGACTGGGCCCGGCTGTCGCGGCAGTGGCACGACCGGCTCACCGAGCGGATCGAGGCGCTCACCGCCCTGCGGGACAGTTTCACCGACTGCATCGGTTGCGGCTGCCTGAGCCTGGCCTCGTGTCCGCTGGCCAACCCCGGCGACGTGCTGGGAGCGCAGGGGCCGGGACCGCACCGGCTCGGCAGGTCCGTGCCCCGATAGGAGTCCGGCACCCGCGCCCCGCCTCGGGTCCCCACTCCCCTTTCCTGTTGTCACACCGTTCCCGTCGGTCCCGGATGTCACACTGGTATCGCACAGGTGTACGACCGGTACGTGAGGAGGGGCATGACGAGCCGGGTGGATCCGGGGTTGCTGGACTGGGTCGCCGCGTATCTCGAGACGTTGCAGACGGCGAAGCGGTCGGCGCACACCGTCAAGGCGTACCGACTGGATCTGCAGGCGGTGTGCGAGGAACTCGGCGTCAAGCTCTCGGTCGCCCCGAAGGACCTGTGCGTGCAGGACATCACGATCCGGGCGATGCGCTCGGCGTTCGCCGCGTTCGCGCGGGAGCGGCAACCGGCGTCGGTGCGGCGGGCCTGGTCGGTGTGGAACAGCTTCTGCAACTTCCTCGTCTCCGAGGGGGTGTCGGAGGGCAACCCGATGGCGTCGATCGCCCAGCCGAAGCGGCCGCAGCACACCCCGAAGTCGTTCACGCCCAAGGCGATCGGTCAACTCGTCGACACCCTCACCGTCGAGGCGCAGCGCCCCGCCGCCTCGGGCCGGGAGTGGCCTCAGCGCGATCTGGCGCTCATCGCGACCCTGTTGCTGACCGGCATCCGCTCGGAGGAGCTGATCCGCCTCGATCTCGGCAGCGTTCTCGGCGGCACCGAGGCGCCCGTGCTGCGGGTGATGGGCAAGGGATCGGTGGAACGGCGGATTCCGCTCGAGGAGAGCTGGACGGCGATCGTCTCCGGGTACCTCGAGGAGCGCTACACGCGGTTCCCCCCGTCCCAGCGGTCCCGGCGCGGCGACGACGAGACGCCGGCGGTGTGGGAGCGCTATCCCCCGTCCGATCCGTTGTTCGTCGGCGCCGACGGCCGGCGCATCACCCGCGGCACGCTGCAGTACCGGGTGCGGCGGATGTACCGGATGGCGGGCATCGAGGGTGAGCGCAAGCGGGGCGCCCTCGCGCACGCGCTGCGGCACACCTTCGCCACCAGTCTGGCCGACGGCGGCGCGACGATGGTGGAACTGCAGCAGTTGCTCGGACACCGGTCGCTGCAGACCGTGCAGATCTATACGTCGGCGACGGACGACGCGGTCCGGCACGCCGCGCGGCACAATCCGGTCTACGGGCTGCTCGACCGGCGCGAGTGAGGCCCGGCGCGCGGGGGCCGGCCGGTGGCGGACGCGTAAGCCTGTGGTGAGCGGGTATTGCTGACAGACTGGGGGCGGCGCGGGAGCCCCGTCGCTCGTCCCGCCACCGGTTGCCCGGTCGACCCGAGACATCGAGGAGCACGGAATGAGCATCCAGTCGGTTGAGCCACGTCGTCACCATGTCGTGGTGATCGGATCCGGATTCGGGGGCCTGTTCGCCACCAAGGCCCTCGCACGTGCCGACGTGGACGTCACCGTCGTCGCTCGGACCACGCACCACCTCTTCCAGCCGCTGCTGTACCAGGTGGCGACGGGCATCCTGTCGGTGGGCGACATCGCGCCCCCGACCCGCCTGGTGCTGCGCAAGCAGAAGAACGCGCAGGTGCTGCTCGGCGACGTCGAGTCGATCGATCTGACGCAGCAGACCGTCACGTCCCGGTTCCTCGAGCACGAGACGGTGACGCCGTTCGACAGCCTGATCGTCGCCGCCGGTGCCGGGCAGTCGTATTTCGGCAACGACCAGTTCGCCGAGTTCGCGCCCGGCATGAAGACGATCGACGACGCGCTCGAGCTGCGCGGCCGGATCCTCGGGGCGTTCGAGCAGGCGGAACTGTCCGAGGATCCGGCCGAGCAGCGGCGGCTGCTCACGTTCGTGGTGGTCGGGGCGGGCCCCACGGGGGTGGAACTCGCCGGGCAGATCGCGGAGCTGTCCCATCACACGCTCCGGGGCGCGTTCCGCACCATCGATCCGTCGTCGGCGCGGGTGGTGCTGCTCGACGGGGCACCGGACGTGCTGCCGGTGTACGGGGGCAAGCTCAGCGCCAAGGCCCGTCAGACCCTCGAGAAGCTCGGCGTGGAGATCCAGCTCAACGCGATGGTCACCGACGTGGATGCGACGGGCCTGACGATCAGGGAGAAGGACGGCACCGAGCGCCGGATCGAATCGCAGTGCAAGGTGTGGTCGGCGGGCGTGTCGGCGAGCCCGCTGGGCCGGCAGCTCGCCGAGCAGTCCGGCGCCGAGGTCGACCGGGCGGGCCGGGTCCAGGTGAATCCGGACCTGTCGCTGCCCGGTCACCCGAACGTGTTCGTCATCGGCGACATGATGTCGTTGGACAAGCTGCCCGGCCTGGCGCAGGTGGCGATGCAGGGCGGTAAGTACGCGGCGCGGCAGATCGTGGCGGGCCTGTCCGGTCACAGTCCGGCCGAACGCAAGCCGTTCAAGTACTTCGACAAGGGTTCGATGGCCACGATCAGCCGGTTCAGCGCGGTCGCGAAGGTCGGCAAGCTCGAGATCAGCGGGTTCGTCGGCTGGGTGGCCTGGCTGGGGATCCACCTGCTGTACCTGGTGGGATTCTCGAACAAGCTGTCGACCCTGCTGTCGTGGGCCACGACGTTCCTGACCCGGGGCCGCAACGAGATGGCCTCGACGGAGCAGCAGGTGTTCGCCCGCAACGCGATCGATCGGCTGCAGCGGCACACCGAGGAGACCGAACGCGGCAGCCGCCGCGCCGCGGGCTGAGACACGGCCGCCGCCGCGCCGCGGGCTGAGGCCGGTTCCGGTGGCCCCCACCGCTGTGGTCAGCCCCCCAGGGCGTCGGGATCGAGGATGTTGGCGAGGCGCACCTGCCCGTGGGCGACGGTGCGGTCCTGTTCGTCGGTGATGGCGACCTGCCACAGCTGCTGGCTGCGCCCGCGCTGGATGGGGGTGGCGGTGGCGGTGAGCACACCCTCGCGGGTGGCGCGGATGAAGTCGGTGTTGTTGTTGACCCCCACCACCTTGCCGCGGTCGCCGAGCCAGATGCTGCCGGCAAAGCTGGCGACGGACTCGACGACCGCGCAGTAGACGCCGCCGTGGACGATGCCGAACGGCTGGTGCTGGGTCGGGGTGACGGTCCAGTGCGCGCGGACCCGGTCCGGGCCGAGTTCGGTGAACTCGAGGCCGAGGACGGAGCCGAAGCCGTTGTTGTGCTGTTCGGTGACGGCCGCGGGGTCGGTCAGGTGCTCCTGCGTGGGCAGATCGGTCATGTGTCACTCCGTCCGGGTCGTGCCAGCTCCCTGGCGCGGGCCCGGCGGCGGTCGCCGGGTCTGGAAGGGATGCTAGGACATCGCCGGTGGCACGCAGTGCCGGGACGAGCCGGCGGGCCTCGCGTCGTGGACGCGAGGCCCGCCGCGGGAAGGACCGGGAGTCTCTGCAGCCCTCAGGACTCCGGCGCGGTCCGGCGGTCGCAACACTCTCGACTATAGGGAAGGCTTGCCTAATTTGGCAAGCCCTCGGACCGGCAGGCCCAGCGTCAGGAACGCATCCAGCAGAAGCTGGCCGCGACGCGCCGCGACGGAGCGAGAGGTGCCGGCCAGCAGGGGAATCTGGGCCGCACCCGCCACGACGGCGCGGCCCAGGAGGGACCAGAACCGCAGCGCGTCGGTGGGGGCGCACAGTGCCAGCGAGGCGTGCGCGGCATGCAGCGCGGTGCCGGCCCGGTGGGCGGTCCACCGCGCGAGCGCCTCCTCGCACGGCAGCACGACGACCGTGTCGTCGGCGGCCGCGGGGTCGTCGGGCAACACGCGCAGGGTGTCGTCGGCGACCGCGGCCCAGTCGATGCCTCCGTCGCTGTCCTGGTGGATCCACAGGTTGTCGAGTCCGGGGTCCCAGCAGCGTGCCTCGAGCAGGTAGGGGGCGAGCACCCGGCCCGCGACGACGTGGACGAGGGCGCCGGCCACCTGGTCGGCGGCGATCCGCGGGTCGGCGACGTCCTCGAGCGCGCGGGCGTGGAGCAGCGCGATCCGCCGGTCCCGCTCGGCGTCGGCGAGCCGCCACCAGCGGCGGCGCGGCTCGTCGTCGATGCGGGCGACGGCGTAGACGCGCGGGGCGTGCGGCGTCAGCAGGCGCAGGCGGGCGTCCGTGTCCACGAACGCGCGGACCTGCGCTGCGGTGGATCGGGGTGGCAGCAGGGTTGTCATCCACACCTCCTGATCGGCGAGCTGCTGTGGTTAGGTAAGCCTAACCATTACATTACGGGCCGGCGGGAACGGCGAGCAGGGCCAGGTCGAGGGCCTCGGCGACGAGGCGTCGGGCCAGGGAGGGAGGTACAGCGGCGGAGGCCGGTGTGTCCGGG
>NZ_JAALEG010000158.1 GCF_011058165.1 Rhodococcus aetherivorans | reverse complement strand
GGGGGCGGCGAACCGGGTCGCGGGTTTCGCCGCCCGCCGACGAGAGACCGATGCTGCCAGCCCGGCGGCCAGGTGGACCACCGTCGGGGTGGCGGGAGCAGGATCGAGAAGGTTCTGGTGGTGGTCGAGGAAGTCGGTACACGTTGCGCCGGACAAGAAGTCCGGGTCACGAAGGAGGGCCGCGAGGAAGCTGCGGTTCGTCACCAGACCGTGAATTCGCGTGGCGTCCAGCGCCGAGGCGAGCGCGGCGGCCGCCTCCTCGCGGCTGTCCGCACGGGCGATGATCTTCGCCATCATCGGGTCGTAGTAGGCCGAGACCTCGCCGGGCGCGGACACACCGACCTCGTAGCGCAGACCCGGACGCTCCGGGTACTCCAACAGATGGAGCGGGCCCGGGGTGGGCAGAAAACCACGGGCGGGATCCTCGGCGTAGAGCCGGACCTCGATCGCGTGGCCGCGCGGAACGACGTCCGCCTGTTCGATCCCCAATGCCTGACCCTGTGCGACACGCAGCTGCAGCGCCACCAGATCCAGGCCCGTGACTTCCTCGGTCACCGGGTGTTCGACCTGCAGACGGGTGTTCATCTCGAGGAAGAAGAACTCGCCCGTACGGTCGTCGAGCAGGTACTCGACCGTACCGGCGCCGAGATAGCGGAGTTCGCGGACCAGAGATACCGCGGTCGCGCCCATCTTCTCCCGGAGCTCGGGCCCGACGACCGGTGACGGCGCCTCTTCGAGCACCTTCTGGTGCCGGCGCTGCACGGAGCATTCACGTTCCCCGAGATGCACCGCCGATCCGTGTGCGTCCCCGAACACCTGGATCTCGATGTGCCGCGCCTTGTCCAGGTACCGCTCGAGGAACACCGTCGCATTGCCGAACGAGCTGGCGGCCTCCCGACGGGCACCGGCGACGGCGTCGACAAGAGTGTCGAGATCGTCGACCCGGCGCATTCCCTTACCGCCCCCGCCCGCGGTGGCCTTCACCAGCAGTGGGAAGCCGACCTCGCAGGCTGCCGCCGCCCAGGCTGTGGGGTCGTCACCGGTGATCTCGGCATCCGGCAGCACCGGAACTCCGGCTCGTCGCGCGATCGCCTTCGCCTGGTCCTTCAGACCCATGCTGCGCATCGACTCCGGTGAGGGGCCGACGAACAGGATGTCGGCCCGGCGGCAGGACTCGGCGAACTCCGCGTTTTCGGACAGGAATCCGTATCCGGGGTGGATCGCATCGGCACCCGCTCGACGGGCGGCGTCGATGATCTTGTCGGCGCGCAGGTACGAGTCCGCGCTTGCGGTGCCACCGAGGGCAACCGCGAGATCGGCATCGAGGACGTGGGGTGACCGAGCGTCCGGGTCCGAGTACACCGCGACGGTGCGGATCCCCAGGGCGCGTGCGCTGCGGATGATCCGTCGTGCGATCTCCCCCCGGTTGGCGACGAGAAGGGTGGTGATGCGGTTACTGCTCACGGTTGTTTTCCTCACATCCGGAAGGGGGCGAATCGGGTCGCACCGACGACGGGGGCCGAGTGAGTAGCCGACAGGGCCAACCCCAGCACGGTGCGGGTGTGCCGCGGATCGATGACGCCGTCGTCCCACAGGCGCCCGGTGGCGTACACCGCGCTCGACTGGGTCTCGATCATCTCTTCGATCTCGCGGCGTACCTGGGCGTCCTGTGCATCGTCGTAGTCGGCGCCCGACCGTGCTGCCGCTGTGCGCCGGATGATCGACATCACCCCTCCGAGCTGGGGGCCGCCCATGACGGCGATGCGGTGGTTCGGCCAGGTGAACACGAACCGCGGGTCGTAGGCGCGTCCGGACATGGCGTAGTTGCCGGCACCGTACGAGGCGCCGACCATGAGGGTCAGATGCGGAACGGTCGAGTTGGAGACCGCATTGATCAGCTTCGCCCCATCCTTGATGATGCCGCCGCGTTCGGCCGCGGAGCCGACCATGAAGCCGGTGATGTTCTGGACGAACAGCAGCGGAATGCCGTGGGCATTGGCGAGCTGAATGAAGTGGGCCCCCTTGTTGGCCTCCTCGGAGAACAGGATGCCGTTGTTGGCGAGGATGCCGACCGGGTAGCCGGCGATCGAGCCCCAACCGGTCACCAACTGGGTCCCGTAGAGTGGTTTGAATTCGTCGAACCGCGAACCGTCGAGTATTCGAGCCAGGATTTCCCGCACCTCCACCGCCCGTCGTGGGTCGGCCGGCGCGCATCCGAGCAGCTCCGCCTCGTCGTAGGCCGGCGGATCGGCAGGCAGCGACGGGGCAGGACCGGCCTTGCGCCAATGCAGGTCGGCCACGATCTGGCGGCCGATGCGGATGGCATCGTGCTCGTCCTCAGCCAGGTAATCTGCCAGCCCGGAGACTCGGGCGTGCATCTCGGCCCCGCCGAGAGATTCGTCGTCGACATCTTCGTTGATCGCCATCTTCACCAGCGGTGGGCCGCCGAGATAGACCGAGGCGGCGTTTTTGACGAGCACCGTGTATTCGCTCATGCCCGGCATGTAGGCGCCGCCGGCGGTCGAACTGCCGAATACCAAGGAAATTGTGGGAATGCCGGCAGCGGTCAGCCGGGTCAGCTCACGAAACGTCCGCCCACCGGGAACGAAGATGTCTGCCTGCGTCGGCAAGTCGGCGCCGCCCGACTCGACCAGTGTGATCAGCGGCAGCCTGTTGCGTTCGGCGATCTCCAGCGCGCGCAGCTGCTTGGCCACGGCATCGGGGTTGAGCGATCCCCCCTTCACCGTCGACTGGTTGGCGAGGATCATGCATTCGACGCCGTTGACCGTGCCGACACCCGTGATCAGACGGGCACCCGGCTGGGATCGGGGATCGTGGGCACCCGCGTAGCACGACAGTTCCAGAAAGGGAGCGTCCTCGTCCAACAGCAGATCGACACGCTCACGTGCGAGGAGCTTTCCCCGAGAACGATGACGGTCGACTGCTTTGCCGCCCCCTGCCTCGAGGACCTGCACCGCGAGTTCCTCTAGAGGCCGCAGCGCGGCGAGCATCGCTTGTCGGTCGCACTCGAAAATCTCGGACTTCGGATCGAGCTTCGATTCGATCACAGTCATCAACACACCTCATTGCGCTAAGAGTTCGGCGGCAGCCCGTACCGCTGGTTTCCGCGAAGCGTCGTCGGCCGGTTCGACCTGGTTCGTGGGACCGTTCGATTACAGCCCTTCTTTGACAAGTATGTCAAGTATTGAAGGCGGTATTTTCACAGTTGGAGTGCGGCCAATAGCCGTTTGCTCGCCATAGACCTCGTCGGTAGTTGACATGCTGATCTGCAGATGTCTACTGTCGCGCCAGACGAGGTGGACACCGCCTCCTGGTACGTCGCTCGACCGCCGCGCCGCCGACACGCCCGATCAGCAGCCGAACGGAAACGCGTCCGAGTAGGTGCCCATTCGCGGGGCTCGGGACACGAACGGCTGCGGTGCCCTCCGTAGGCAGAACCTGGTAACGGCCGTGAGAGAGGCGCCGCCACCAGGTGGACGCGCGCCCGCCCGAACAACACGTACATGCGCGCTGTTGCCGCGGCTACGGCAAGCGCTGCCACGCCGGCAGAACACGAGGAGATATCTTGACCACCCAACACCGAGGGCTCGAACTTCCTGCGCTACAGAACTTTCTCCGCCGATCGGGCATTCCCCTCGACGGAGATCTACGGGCAGAGCTGATTTCGGGAGGCAAGTCCAACCTGACCTACCACATCGTCGACGACTCCTCGCGCTGGATTCTTCGGAGGCCACCGACAACGGGACGGACCCCGTCCGCCCATGACGTGGCACGAGAATTCCGCATCACATCCGCGCTGCAGCACACAGACGTCCCTGTGGCCACACCCGTCATCCTCTGCGAGGACGAGACGGTCCTCGGGGCTCCGTTCACCCTCGTCGAGTACGTTTCAGGCCAGGTTCTCCGGACCGGGTCGGACGTCGAGGCGCTGTCCGACGACCAGATCGACGCGTGTATGACCGGTCTGATTCGAGTGCTCGGCGCACTTCACAACGTCGACTACCAGGCGGTGGGATTGGGCACACTCGGCCGGCCGGACGGGTATGTCACACGACAGATCGACCTGTGGGCAAAGCAGTGGGACCGGGTCAAAACCCGGGACTCGGTCGACGTCACCAAACTGTACGATGCGCTCACCGAACTCGTACCGACGCACACGGACGCGTCCATCGTCCACGGTGACTACCGCATCGACAACACCATCCTGGCCTCCGAGGACGTCGGCACACTGGCCGCCGTGGTCGACTGGGAACTCTCCACTCTCGGAGATCCACTCACGGATGTCGCCTTGATGTGTGTGTACAGGCATCCGGCCTTCGATCTCGTTCTCGGAGAGCCCGGCGCCTGGACAAGCCCTCGACTTCCGTCGATCGACGATCTGGCTTCGCGCTACGCCGCGGCCTCAGGCCGAGTCCTGGACCACTGGAACTTCTACATGGCACTGGCCTACTTCAAGGTCGCCGTCATCGCCGAAGGCATCAATTACCGCTACCGCGCGGGCGCGACCGTGGGAGCCGGATTCGACCGTGCCGGTGAATCGGTGCCCGAATTCCTGGCAGCAGGACTCGGCTCCTTGACGTGAGGACTCCGTAAACGTTCCTCCCGCCTCCCCGACGGTGACGAATCCACGAAGCATCGGCGAACCGACCAACCTCCCGCCCAGCTCGCTTCCGCGACGAATGCCCTCGAACGCCGTTGGCCGCGTCCGCTCCACCGACGACTGCACGGTATGACCAACCGGCTCGGTCTGCGAAGGCCCAGCCTCGAACTCCCAAGGAGCATGTGATGCCGAAGCTGTGATTGTGTCCGCCGCCCGTTCTCCCATCGGGCGGGCGATGAAGGGGTCGCTCAGGACGGTGCGTCCGGACGACCTGGCCACCCAGATGATCGCGGCCGCCCTGGCGAAGGTGCCGGAGCTGGACCCGGCCCAGATCGACGACCTGATGCTCGGCTGCGGCCAGCCCGCCGGCCAGTCCGGGTTCAACATCGCCCGCGTCGTCGCCGTGCAGCTGGG
>NZ_JAALEG010000157.1 GCF_011058165.1 Rhodococcus aetherivorans | reverse complement strand
GCACCGGCCCGGCCATCGGCGGCGCCGGGGCGGGGGTGGGCTGCATCGGATGTGGCAGGTACTCGGGCCGCACCTGCATTCCGGGCAGGTCGACGAGCACGGCGTTCAGTTCTCCGCGGGTTCTGGCGGCCAGCGCCGTGTCCATCCGCTCGGTGAACTCGCCCAGCGACAGCATCCCCTGCCCGACCGCGCGCTGCAGCAGCGTCCCGACGTGTTCGCGCTCGGCGTCCGAGACACGCAGATCCCTCGACTCCATGATCATCAGGGTAGGCGCTGGCGCGCCGGGATCATCAGGGTAGGCGCTGGCGCGCCGGGATCATCAGGGTAGGCGCTGGCGCGCCGGGATCATCAGGGTAGGCGCTGGCGCGCCGGCCCGACGGTCGTGGAGCCGAGGGACGGACGGATGCGGTCGGCTCAGATCGCCGTTGCCGCCCATCGCGCGGCGGGCGCGAAGACGCCGCTGGGATCGTATGCCGCGCGGATCTCGGCGAGCCGGGTCCGCTGGGCGGGGGTCCACGCGTTCGCCACCCGGGCGGCCGGGGGCCCGTCCACGCCGCCCGCGAAGTTCATCAGCGCACCGCCGGTGGCCCACGGCGCCATCGCCCCGACGACGGTCTCGAGCGCTCCGGGCACCGCGTCGGCGATGGGCGGCACCAGCACCCCGACGGTGAACAGGGTGAACGCGGCGTCGCGGCCCGCGACGGCGTTGGGGGTCTCGGGCGGCACACCGAGCGCGCCGCCCATGGCCCGGACCTCGGCGAGCGCGATCGGCAGCGCGCCGGCGGGACCCGCGACGGCGAGCAGGGCGTCGAGGGCGGCGTCCGGCAGCTCCCGCAGCAGCGCCGAGCGCTCCATGCCTGGCATCGGGTCGGTGGGGTCGGCGTGGATCGAACCAAGGGCGGGGTAGACGATCTCGGTCACGGTGTCGAGGACCGGGGTGGCCACCGCGCGCAGCGGGGCGAGCAGGGCGCCGGCGTCCTCGGCGTCGTCGACGTGCGCGAACCGCACGTGCACGGCGGTGCGGCCGCGCAGCGGCTCGGGCAGTTCCGGGAGCGGCGGGAAGTTGACGATGGCCAGCGAGCTGGACACCGAGGTCGGCGCCGCGGAGATCCAGTCCCGCCAGCGGCGCAGCACGGCCGGGGCGTCGGCGATGTCGTAGAAGAGGCCGCCGCCGTCCAGGGTCTGGATGGGCAGGAGTTCGAACGTCATCTGGGTGACGATCCCGAATGCCGCGCCGCCGCCGAGCAGGGCCCAGAACAGGTCGGGTTCGTCGTCGGGGGTGACCCGCCGCAGCTGCCCGTCGGCGGTGACGACCTCCATCCGCAGGACCCGGTCGGCGGCAAACCCGTGGGTGCGGGCGATCGGGCCGAGCCCGCCGCCGAGCGTGTACCCGACCACCCCGACGCCCGGTGCCGAGCCGGCCAGCGGCGCCAGCCCGTGCGGGGCCGCGGCGTCGAGCACCTGCTGCCAGCGGACCCCGGCCTCGACGGTGGCGGTGCGCTCGGCGCGGTTGATGCTCACCCCGTCGAGGAGGGCGGTGTCGACCAGGATGCTGTTCTCCGGCGCGGGGGCGGCGCCGTGGCCGGTGGCCTGCACCGCGACGGTCAGCCCGTTCTCGGCCGCGATCCGGACCGCCGCGGCGACGTCGGCGGCACTCGAGGCGACCACGACGGCGGCGCTGCGGTGGACGGTGGCGAGGTTGAAGCCGGTGGCGGACAGCCGATAGCCCTCGTCCTCGGGGGCGTGTACGACACCGGCGACGGCGGTCCGAAGCAGGTCGACGACGGACGTGGGGGCCAGGGTCTGGGGCGTCGGGTGGGACATGGTGCTCCTCGGAAGGATCGGATCTCGGTCCCTTCCAGGACAACCGCCACCGCTTAGCTGCCGCTTAGCTCCGGCTGCGCACCGACGTGCCCCGTCCGGCACAGCCGGGCCAGCAGCGCGCTCACCTCGTCCCGGTCCAGGCCGGCGCCGAGGCTCGCGCACCGCTCGAACTCGGCGTCACCGAGCGCGTCGCGGACGACCGCCGCCTCGCGCGGCCCGTCGACCGGATCCATCACCTCGGGCAGGAAGCCGATGCGGCCGCCGAGCGCCCGGACCGCCCCGAGGAGCATCGCGCCGACGTCGGGAGTACCGAGCCGGGCCACCAGGGCCGCGGCGCTGTGGACGAGCACCAGCCACGACGTCACATCCCGCTCGGCCTCGAGGACCGGCTGCATCACCCGGACCGCGTCGAGCGCCGCGTCCGTGTCCCCGACGTCCATCGCCGTGCGCATGAGTGTCCACGACGCCGAGCCGACCGCCCAGCCGTGGCCGCAACGTTCGGCTGTCGCGACCGCCTCGCGCAACACCTGCTGCGCCCGTTGCGGATCGCCGAGGAAGCGCAGGATCATGCCCTCGATGAGCAGGGCGTCGGCGCGCTGCCACACGGCGCCTTCCCGGCGCAGGACGTCCGCACTCTCGTGCGCTGCGTGCAGGAACTCGTCGGACGGGCCCGTGATCGCGGAGCAGTACGCCCACCAGGACCGCATCCACGCCTCGGTGACGACGTCGCCGCCCCTCCCCGCGGCGTCGGCGGACCGTCCCAGCACGGCCGCCGCGCCGGCCGCGTCCCCGGCCAGGTAGGTGAGTCCGCCCAGGCCGGTCAGCGCCGACGACAGGGTTGCCGCTGCGACGGCGGTACCGGTCCGCTCGACCGCGTCCAGGGCTGCCGATATCAGCTCCAGACCTTCCCGGATGTGCCCCCGCCGATACCAGAACCAATAGAGGGCCCCGGCGAGTTCGAGCGCGTAGACGGGATCACCGGCGGCCAGCGCGGAGGCCGCAGCGGCACGGTGCTCGGCGATGTCCGCCGTCAGGGCGTCGAAGGTCTGCCGTGCCCGGGAGCCGCGCAGGTGCGGCACCGCCGCGAGGGCCCGCCGCAGCACGAACCGGCGGTGCACGTCGGCCATCCGGTCCCGTTCGGCCGCGTCCGCGCGGGCCAGGGCGAACTCGCGGATGGTCTGCAGCATCGAGTACCGCCGCGGCGACGACGACGGCTCCACCCGCAGCAGCGACCGCCGCACGAGGGCCGTCAGCGGCGGCAGGACGCTCAGCGGCGGCGTGCTGCCGTGCACGGCGGCGGCACCCTCGATGTCGAAGCTGCCCGCGAACACCGCGACCTCGCGCAGCAGCCGCGCCTGCTCGTCGTCGAGGAGCCGGTAGCTCCACTCGATCGCGTCGGCCAGCCCCCGCTGCCGCGGCGGAGCGGTGCGGGAGCCGCCCTGCAGCAGCGCGAACCGGTCGCTCAGCCCCTCGGCGATCTGCTGCTCGGACAGCACCCGCAGCTGCGCCGCCGCGAGCTCGATCCCGAGCGGGATCCCGTCGAGCTCGGTGCAGATGCGACGCACCGGTTCGGTCACCTCGTCGTGGATCGTCCAGCCCGGCACCACCCCGGCGGCCCGGACGCCGAACAACTCGACGGCGGCGCACTCGTCCAACGGCGGCACCTCGTAGACCCACTCCCCGTCGAGGCCGAGCGGCTCCCGGCTCGTCGCCAGGATGCGCACGCCGGGGCAGCGCTCGAGCAGCGCCGTCACCAGCTCCGCCGAACCGTCGAGCAGATGCTCACAGTTGTCCAGCACGAGGACGCACTCACGTGGGGCGAGCACCGTGGCCAGGTGGTCGACGGTCCCGGGGCCCAGGATCTGCAGGGCCGACGCCACCGTCGCGGCCACCAGCGCATCGGCCCGCACGGCCGCCAGGTCCACGAACCACGGCCCGTCGGCGGGACGTTCACCGCCGTTGCGGCACACCTCCACCGCCAGCCGCGTCTTGCCGACCCCGCCCGGCCCCACGAGCGTGACCAACCGTTCCCCGGCCAGCGCCGCGCCGACGTCCGCGAGCTCACGGGCCCGATCGACGAGGGCGGTGCGGGGCGACGGCACGTTGGAGGTCGCGCTCGGGGTGCCCAGCGCGGCGGCGGGCCCCGGCGAGACCCCGGCGGTCCCGAGCAGCCGGACGTCGTCCTGCCGCAGCACCGCCGTCTCGAGTTCGCGCAGCCCGGTGCCCGGCTCGATGCCGAGTTCGCCGTCGAGCACGGTGCGCACGCGGCGCAGCGCCGCCAGGGCGTCGGCCTGCCGGCCCGCCCGGTACAGGGCGACGACCAGCAGTTCCCAGGCCCGTTCGTCGAGCGGATGCGCGGCGACGAGCCGCTCGGCGGCCTCGACGACGTCGTCGGAGCCGCCCTGGTCCAGCCGGATCTGCAGCAGGGCCTTGCGGGTGCGCAACTCGATCGCCGTCAGCCGCGCGACCTCGGGGCGCACGAACTCGGCGTCGGCGACGTCGGCGTAGGGCGACCCCCGCCAGCACGACAACGCGGTCGCGTAGGCCTCGGCCGCGGCCTGAGCGGCACCCTGCTCGCGCAGCCGGTCGCCGCGCGCGACGAGGTCGGCGAACCGCACGGCGTCGATCTGCTCCGCGGCAACGGCGAGCCGGTACCGCGAGCCCTCCCGGACGATCACCCCCTCGTCCCCGCGCGGTCGCTGCGGGCTGAGCCGGTCGCGCAGCTTGGAGACGGCGAAGTGCAGCGAGCTCGTCTTCGGGTCGTCGACGTCGTGCCAGACCTGTTCGAGCAGCCGCTCCCCCGAGACGTCGCCCGGGAACGCGACGACGAGGGCGGCGAGCAGGGCACGCTGCCGGATGCCGCCGAGGTCGATCGGTCGTCCGTCGACGGTGGCGGCGAAGCCTCCCAGCACGCCGAGCGCCACGCCAGGGGAACTCATCCCGCCCGCCTTTCGATCGCCCCGCCTTTCGATCGCTCCGCCTTTCGATCGAGCACGCCACCGCCGCACCGGAACTGCGGGAGCGGTCGAATTCTAGAGGACCGGTGCGGGTCCGGTGCGCTAGTCCAGCCCCTGCTCGATCGCGTAGCGGGTGAGCTCCACGCGGTTGGCGAGCTGCAGCTTGCGCAGGGTCGCCTGCACGTGGTTCTCCACCGTGCGGTGACTGAGCGTGAGCCGCGCGGCGATCTGCTTGGCCGACAGTCCCTTGGCGACGAGTCGCAGCACCTCGGTCTCGCGCTCGGTGAGGGTGGGCGG
>NZ_JAALEG010000156.1 GCF_011058165.1 Rhodococcus aetherivorans | reverse complement strand
GTGACGCCCCGTCCGTCACCGCCCCTCGGAGCCGACCGTGCTGACCGTCCTCGGTATCGCACTCGGCATCCTCGTGGTCCTGGCCATCACGGCCCTGACCGGCTATTTCGTGGCCCAGGAATTCGCCTACATGGCGGTGGACCGGTCCCGGCTCAAGGCGCGTGCCGAAGCCGGCGACGCCGCCGCGGCCCGCGCCCTGTCGGTCACCCGCCGCACCTCGTTCATGCTCTCCGGCGCTCAGCTCGGCATCACCGTGACCGGCCTGCTCGTCGGCTATGTCGCCGAACCGCTCATCGGCAGCGGCCTCGGGGAGCTCCTCGGTGGTGTCGGCATCCCGACCGCGGTCGGGGTGGCGGTCGGCACGGTGCTGGCGGTGTTGTTCTCCACCGTGGTGCAGATGGTCTTCGGGGAGCTGTTCCCGAAGAACCTCGCGATCGCGCGGCCCGAGCCGGTCGCTCGATGGCTGGCGCTGTCCACCACGCTCTACCTGAAGCTGTTCGGCTGGTTGATCCGGTTGTTCGACGCCTCGTCGAACCTGCTGCTGCGCGCGCTGCGGATCGAACCGGTGCACGACGTGGAGCACTCGGCCACCGTCCGCGACCTCGAGCACATCGTGGCCGAATCGCGCGACGCCGGCGATCTGCCCACGGAGTTGTCGACCCTGCTCGACCGGATCCTCGACTTCCCGACCCGCACCGCCGAGCACGCCATGATTCCGCGTGCCCGCGTGGACTACGTCCGCGCGGGGGAACCCGTGACGCGGGTGCTGGCGAGGATGAGCGAGGGCCACACCCGGTACCCGGTCGTCGGCTTCTCCGCCGACGACCTGCGCGGGGTGGTGCATCTGCACGATCTGCTCGCCCTGGACGCGACGACCGGGACGGCCGGGACGGTGTGCCGGCCCGCGGTGATCGTGCCCACGACGCTGCCGCTGCCCGATGTGCTGGCCCGGTTGACCGAGGGGCAGGAGGAGATGGCGTTGGTGGTCGACGAGTACGGCGGCTTCGCCGGCGTCGTCACCGTCGAGGACATGGCCGAGGAACTCGTCGGGGAGATCGCCGACGAACACGACACCGCCGTCGAGACGCAGGTGATCACCCGCCAGGGTGCGGGCTGGGTCATCCGCGGCGACGTGCACCTCGACGAGGTCGCCCGCACCCTCGACCAGGAGCTGCCCGAGGGCGACTACGAAACCCTCGCCGGCCTGGTCATCGCCGAGTTCGGCGGCCTGCCCGCCGTCGGCGACACCGTCGCGATCCCGCTGGAGCCCGACCCGGCCGATCTGGTGCACGAGAGCGCACCCCCGGCGCGGACGCTGATCGCCGAGGTCCGCGAGATCGACCGGCGCGTGCCGTCCTCGGTGCTGGTGACCGTGCGCACCGACGGCGAGGTGACCGGCGATGAGTAATCCCTGGATCGTGCTCGCCGTGACCGTCGGACTGATCGCGGCGAGCGCATTCTTCGTCGCGGTCGAGTTCGCGCTCATCGCCGCCCGCCGGCACCGCCTCGAGGACGCCGCCCCGCACAGCCGTGCCGCCCGCGCGGCGCTGCGCAGCGCCTCGGAGCTGTCGATCCTGCTCGCCGGGTCCCAGCTCGGCATCACCGTGTGCACCCTGGCCCTCGGTGCGGTGACCAAGCCCGCCGTGCACCACTGGCTCACTCCCGTGTTCGAGGACTGGGGCGCTCCGCTCTGGCTGGCCGACGTCGCCGGCTTCGTCCTGGCGCTGATCATCGTGACGTTCCTGCATCTGGTGGTCGGGGAGATGGCCCCGAAGTCCTGGGCGATCGCGCACCCGGAGAAGTCGGCGACCATGCTCGCGCTCCCGATGCGCGCGTTCATGTGGTTGACCCGGCCGGTGATCGTGCAGCTCAACCACCTGGCCAACTGGTGCCTGCGGCGGGTCGGTGTCGTCCCGGTCGACCAGGTCGGCGCCGGACAGGACCCGGATGCGTTGCGGCACCTGGTCGAGCACTCGGCCACCGTCGGCACCCTCGACGAGCGCTACCACGGGCACCTGACCAGCGCGCTCGAACTCGAGGCCCTCACCGTCGGCGACATCGTCTGCCCCAACGCCCGCCCGAGCAGTGTCACCCCTGACGCGGACGCCGCGCAGATCCGGGACACCGCCCGGCGCACCGGGCACCTGCGGTTGCTCGTGCGGGGCAACGGGCACGTCGACGGGGTGGTGCACGTGCGCGACAGCCTGCACGCCGCCGACGGGGTGACCGCCGCCGAGTTGATGCGCCCGGCGCTGACCCTCGAGACGGCGGTGCCGGTGTACGAGGCGCTGCGCACCATGCGCGAGACCCGCAACCACCTGGCCACCGTCACCGACAACGGCCGGGTGGTCGGGTTGATCACCCTCGCCGACGTCCTCGAACGCCTGCTCCCGACGGCCGACGCGGGGGCCTGATCCCCCGGCGTGGGGGTCCCGGTGCGCGGGCCGAGGCGCAGCGGCGGCAACGCCGGGCATTCCCAGTCCCGGCGCGCGCTGCTAACCTCCGTTGCTAGAACACGTTCTAGCAACGGAGGTTTTCGCATGGCCCCGACTCCCGTCGCGATCCGCGCCACCGTCGAGTCCTACATCCGGTCGGTCGCGAAAGGGACCACCGACGAGGTGCTCGCCCTCTACGCCCCCGGTGCCACGGTCGAGGACCCGATCGGCACGGACGTTCGCACCACCGAGGCGTCCCTGCGTGAGTTCTACTCGATGATCGAGCCGCTCACCCAGACCGGCGAGTTGCTCACCCTGAAGATCGCCGCCGGCAACGCGGCCTTCCTGTTCCGGCTCACCACCCACCTCGGCGAGCAGGATCTCGTCATGGAGGTCATCGACGTCATGACCTTCGACGACGACGCGCGGATCACGAGCATGAAGGCCTACTGGAGCCAGGAGGACATGCAGACCCTCCCCGCCTCCTGAACCCGAACTGTTTCACGTGGAACATCCCCCTCCGGAGGCCGTGCGATCGGTATCCGAACCGCCGCCGCGTTCCTAGACTGGGAGCCGTATCCCGCGTCTTCCCGGTGAGGAGACACGACATGGCCGACGGTCCCGGGTGGCCGCCATGACCGGGTCGGCGCTCGTCGACATCCTGCTGGTCCTGGTGTTCGTCCTGATCGGCGGCGTCTTCGCCGGCACCGAGCTGGCCCTGGTGTCGCTGCGCGAGAGTCAGATTCGTGCACTCGAGGAACGCGGCCGGCGCGGCCGCCGGACGGCCGCGCTGGCGAAGGATCCCAACCGTTTCCTGTCCGCGGTGCAGATCGGCGTCACGGTGGCCGGGTTCTTCTCCGCTGCCTACGGCGCCTCGACCATCGCACCCAACCTCGCCCCGGCCCTCGAGTCGTGGGGGCTGCCCGCCGCGGCGGCGAGCGCCGCCGCCCTCATCGGCACCACACTGGTGATCGCCTACCTCTCCCTGGTGCTCGGCGAACTCGTCCCCAAGCGCATCGCCCTGCAGCGGGCCACCGGGGTGTCGCTGCTGACCGCACCGGCCTTGGACCGGTTCGCCACCCTGATGCGACCGGTGATCCGGCTGTTGTCGGTCTCCACCGACGGACTCGTCCGGCTGCTCGGAGCCGACCCGGCGCGCCGGAGCGAGGAGATCACCCACGAGGAGCTGCGCGAACTGCTGCTCGGCCATTCGGCAGTGCCGGAGGACGAGCGCACGGTGCTCGCGGAGGTGTTCGACGCCGGACAGCGATCGCTGCTCGAGGTGATGCGTCCGCGCACCGAGGTCGACTTCCTGCCCGCCGGCACCCCGATCCCGGCGGCGCGCGAACAGGCGCTGGCGGGTACGCACAGCCGGTACCCCGTCGTCGGATCGTCGCTCGACGACGTCGTGGGCTTCGTGCACCTGCGCGACCTGCTGCTCGCCGATCCGGCGAACGCCTCGACCGTCGCCGACGTGTGCCGGCCCATCCTCTCGTTGCCCGGCTCCAAACCGGCACTCGCGACACTGTCGCTGATGCGCCGGAACAACGACCAGATCGCCCTCGTCGTCGACGAGTACGGCGGCACCGCCGGGATCGCGACGCTCGAGGACATCGTCGAGGAGATCGTCGGCGAGATCGGCGACGAGTTCGAACCGACCGAGCAGGCCTCGGTCACGCCCGCTCCGGCGCAGCCCGAAACACAGCAGGTGGACGGTCTGCTGATCGTCGAGGACTTCGAACGCGCCACCGGGATCGGGCTGCCCGAAGGCCCCTACGAGACCGTCGCGGGGTGCATGCTGCACCGCCTCCAGCGCCTTCCACGACTCGGCGACAGCATCACCGTCGACGGCCATCGCCTCACCGTGAGCGAGTTGGACGGCCGTCGGATCGCCCGCCTCCGGCTGACGCGCGAGGGCTGAAGCCGACCGAAACCACCCGAGATGCGGAGGGGTTCCGCCTACCATGGGCGGGTGGCCGCCGGCACCGCTGCGCGCGGATTCGGGATGGTACTCGCGCTGACTGCGCTCGCCGTGGGGGGATGCTCCACGGACGGTCCGTCGCGAACCGAGCCGGTACGCCTGGACCTCGCGACGTCGCGCGGTGAGCATCCGTGGAGCGTCCTGCTCCTGCCCGACCAGGTACCGGTCGCCGTTCCACCGGCACCGCAGGCCGAGCTTCCCGTTCCCGACGCCGGCCCGGTGACGGTGTCCGGAGACCGGACCGGGCTCTACGGCGGCAGCCTGGAGCGCGAGCTGTGCGACCGCGAGCGGCTCGCCGGCACGCTCGAGCAGGACCCGGCCAAGCAGGAGGCCTGGCTCGACGTATTCGACGTCGCCGACGCCCGGGGATACCTGCGCACACTGACGCCGGTGCTGCTGCGTGCGGACACCCGGGTCACCGATCACGAGTATCGCGGCGGGCGCGCGGTGCCCGTGCAGTCGGTCCTCGAGGCCGGAACCGTCGTTCTCGTCGACGACCGGGGCGTCCCCCGCGTGCGGTGTGCACCGGGGAGCCCGCTGCTCTCCCCCGTCCTGTCCTCGGGTCAGGATCTCGAAGGCGAGGGCTGGTCGGGCCTCGACGAGGAACGGCTGTTCGTGGTGCAGCCGGGTGCGGCGCCCGTCGGTGAATTGACCGTCGTCGACGTCACCACAGGCAATCTGCTGGCGGTGCCCATCGGTGCCGGCCCCAAGCAACCGGCACCCGGGGCGATCGACCCGGTACCGCCGCCCGCACCGGAACCGTCTTCCGCGTTGGTGCCGGACGTGGACATTGCGGCGCCCGCGCCGCGGGCCCCGGCGCCACCCCCGGAGCCGCCGCCACCACCG
>NZ_JAALEG010000155.1 GCF_011058165.1 Rhodococcus aetherivorans | reverse complement strand
GTTGCTGGCTGCCGCATTCTTCCGTCTGTGGTGGTCAGTGTTTTTTGCTGGTTTGAGTTTTTTGCTGGTGATTTGGCTCGATGTCTATGACTGATCGGCCCTTCGGGGTTTGATTGTGAGTCTTCAACGGAGAGTTTGATCCTGGCTCAGGACGAACGCTGGCGGCGTGCTTAACACATGCAAGTCGAACGATGAAGCCCAGCTTGCTGGGTGGATTAGTGGCGAACGGGTGAGTAACACGTGGGTGATCTGCCCTGCACTTCGGGATAAGCCTGGGAAACTGGGTCTAATACCGGATAGGACCTCGGGATGCATGTTCCGGGGTGGAAAGGTTTTCCGGTGCAGGATGGGCCCGCGGCCTATCAGCTTGTTGGTGGGGTAACGGCCCACCAAGGCGACGACGGGTAGCCGGCCTGAGAGGGCGACCGGCCACACTGGGACTGAGACACGGCCCAGACTCCTACGGGAGGCAGCAGTGGGGAATATTGCACAATGGGCGCAAGCCTGATGCAGCGACGCCGCGTGAGGGATGACGGCCTTCGGGTTGTAAACCTCTTTCAGTACCGACGAAGCGCGAGTGACGGTAGGTACAGAAGAAGCACCGGCCAACTACGTGCCAGCAGCCGCGGTAATACGTAGGGTGCGAGCGTTGTCCGGAATTACTGGGCGTAAAGAGCTCGTAGGCGGTTTGTCGCGTCGTCTGTGAAAACCCGCAGCTCAACTGCGGGCTTGCAGGCGATACGGGCAGACTTGAGTACTGCAGGGGAGACTGGAATTCCTGGTGTAGCGGTGAAATGCGCAGATATCAGGAGGAACACCGGTGGCGAAGGCGGGTCTCTGGGCAGTAACTGACGCTGAGGAGCGAAAGCGTGGGTAGCGAACAGGATTAGATACCCTGGTAGTCCACGCCGTAAACGGTGGGCGCTAGGTGTGGGTTTCCTTCCACGGGATCCGTGCCGTAGCTAACGCATTAAGCGCCCCGCCTGGGGAGTACGGCCGCAAGGCTAAAACTCAAAGGAATTGACGGGGGCCCGCACAAGCGGCGGAGCATGTGGATTAATTCGATGCAACGCGAAGAACCTTACCTGGGTTTGACATACACCGGACCGCCCCAGAGATGGGGTTTCCCTTGTGGTCGGTGTACAGGTGGTGCATGGCTGTCGTCAGCTCGTGTCGTGAGATGTTGGGTTAAGTCCCGCAACGAGCGCAACCCTTGTCCTGTGTTGCCAGCAATTCGGTTGGGGACTCGCAGGAGACTGCCGGGGTCAACTCGGAGGAAGGTGGGGACGACGTCAAGTCATCATGCCCCTTATGTCCAGGGCTTCACACATGCTACAATGGCCGGTACAGAGGGCTGCGATACCGCGAGGTGGAGCGAATCCCTTAAAGCCGGTCTCAGTTCGGATCGGGGTCTGCAACTCGACCCCGTGAAGTCGGAGTCGCTAGTAATCGCAGATCAGCAACGCTGCGGTGAATACGTTCCCGGGCCTTGTACACACCGCCCGTCACGTCATGAAAGTCGGTAACACCCGAAGCCGGTGGCCTAACCCCTCGTGGGAGGGAGCCGTCGAAGGTGGGATCGGCGATTGGGACGAAGTCGTAACAAGGTAGCCGTACCGGAAGGTGCGGCTGGATCACCTCCTTTCTAAGGAGCATCTGCCCACACACCCCGAACAGTCGGGGCGCGTGTGCGGCCAGAGACCGTTTGTCCCCGCATGTGGGACACGGTGGCTCATGGGTGGAACGCTGACAGCTACTTCTCGTCCGGGTCCCGTTTCTGTGCGGGATCCGAGGAGTTATATCGGTGCACTGTTGGGTCCTGAGAGAACACGCGAGTGTTTTGTCAGCGACGATGCTCATCAAAGCTTCCGCCGGTCGGTGGGGTGAGTAGTGGGTGTTGTGTGTTGTTTGAGAACTGCACAGTGGACGCGAGCATCTTTGTTGTAAGTGTTTATGAGCGTACGGTGGATGCCTTGGCACCAGGAGCCGATGAAGGACGTGGGAGGCTGCGATATGCCTCGGGGAGCTGTCAACCGAGCTGTGATCCGAGGATTTCCGAATGGGGAAACCCAGCACGAGTGATGTCGTGTTACCCGCGCCTGAATATATAGGGCGTGTGGAGGGAACGTGGGGAAGTGAAACATCTCAGTACCCACAGGAAGAGAAAACAACATGTGATTCCGTGAGTAGTGGCGAGCGAAAACGGAAGAGGCTAAACCGCGGGTGTGTGAGAGCTGGCAGGCGTTGCACTCGTGGGGTCGTGGGGCCCTTCTTCCCATCACTGTCATGGTGGGCGAGAGTAAGAAACCGGTGTGTTAGTCGAAATGGTCTGGAACGGCCTGTCGTAGAGGGTGAGAATCCCGTAGACGAAAACATGCCGGCTCTCGTGGAGGGTACCCGAGTAGCAGCGGGCCCGTGAAATCTGCTGTGAATCCGTCGGGACCACCCGATAAGCCTGAATACTCCCTGGTGACCGATAGCGGACTAGTACCGTGAGGGAAAGGTGAAAAGTACCCCGGGAGGGGAGTGAAATAGTACCTGAAACCGTGCGCTTACAATCCGTCGGAGCCTTCGAGCAGTTTGGTCTGCTGGGGGTGACGGCGTGCCTTTTGAAGAATGAGCCTGCGAGTTAGTGGCATGTCGCGAGGTTAACCCGTGTGGGGTAGTCGTAGCGAAAGCGAGTCCGAACAGGGCGTCTGTAGTGGCATGTTCTAGACCCGAAGCGGAGTGATCTACCCATGGCCAGGGTGAAGCGACGGTAAGACGTCGTGGAGGCCCGAACCCACTTAGGTTGAAAACTGAGGGGATGAGCTGTGGGTAGGGGTGAAAGGCCAATCAAACTCCGTGATAGCTGGTTCTCCCCGAAATGCATTTAGGTGCAGCGTCGCGTGTTTCTCACCGGAGGTAGAGCTACTGGATGGTCTAGGGGGCCCACAAGCTTACCGAAATCAGCCAAACTCCGAATGCCGGTGAGTGAGAGCGCGGCAGTGAGACTGCGGGGGATAAGCTTCGTAGTCGAGAGGGAAACAGCCCAGATCGCCGGCTAAGGCCCCTAAGCGTGTACTAAGTGGAAAAGGATGTGGGATCGCTGAGACAACCAGGAGGTTGGCTTAGAAGCAGCCACCCTTGAAAGAGTGCGTAATAGCTCACTGGTCAAGTGGTTCTGCGCCGACAATGTAGCGGGGCTCAAGTACACCGCCGAAGCCGCGGCACTCGCACAACACCCCGGAGGGTCCACGGATCGTCCGGCAGTGGTGCGGGTGGGTAGGGGAGCGTCGTGCAGCCGGGGAAGCGCCGGAGTGATCCAGGTGTGGAGGCTGCGCGAGTGAGAATGCAGGCATGAGTAGCGAAAGACGAGTGAGAAACTCGTCCGCCGAATGACCAAGGGTTCCTGGGCCAGGTTAATCCGCCCAGGGTGAGTCGGGACCTAAGGCGAGGCCGACAGGCGTAGTCGATGGACAACGGGTTGATATTCCCGTACCCGTGTGAACGCGCCCCTGGTGAATCATCGGTACTAACCGTCCAAAGGGTGATCGAGTTCCTTCGGGAGCCGAGAGCCTGCTGCACGGGACCTTCGGTGGTAGTAGCCAAGCGATGGGGTGACGCAGGAAGGTAGTGGGGCCGGTCAGTGGTTGTACCGGTGTAAGCCCGTAGGGCGTGACACAGGCAAATCCGTGTCGCACACAGCCTGAGAGGTGATGCGTAGCCGAATGAGGCGAATTCCATGATCCTATGCTGCCGAGAAAAGCCTCTAGCGAGCTTTCACACGGCCCGTACCCCAAACCGACACAGGTGGTCAGGTAGAGAATACCGAGGCGATCGAGAGAACTGTGGTTAAGGAACTCGGCAAAATGCCCCCGTAACTTCGGGAGAAGGGGGACCAGTCCCGGTGACCGGACTTGCTCCGTGAGCCGGGGGTGGTCGCAGAGACCAGAGAGAAGCGACTGTTTACTAAAAACACAGGTCCGTGCGAAGTCGTAAGACGAGGTATACGGACTGACGCCTGCCCGGTGCTGGAAGGTTAAGAGGACCGGTCAGCGGAGTTCACTCCGCGAAGCTGAGAATTTAAGCCCCAGTAAACGGCGGTGGTAACTATAACCATCCTAAGGTAGCGAAATTCCTTGTCGGGTAAGTTCCGACCTGCACGAATGGCGTAACGACTTCTCTGCTGTCTCAACCACAGACTCGGCGAAATTGCACTACGAGTAAAGATGCTCGTTACGCGCGGCAGGACGAAAAGACCCCGGGACCTTCACTACAGCTTGGTATTGGTGTTCGGTTCGGTTTGTGTAGGATAGGTGGGAGACTGGGAAGCCCGCACGCCAGTGTGGGTGGAGTCGTTGTTGAAATACCACTCTGATCGTATTGGACCTCTAACCTCGGACCCTGATCGGGTTCAGGGACAGTGCCTGGTGGGTAGTTTAACTGGGGCGGTTGCCTCCCAAAATGTAACGGAGGCGCCCAAAGGTTCCCTCAGCCTGGTTGGCAATCAGGTGTCGAGTGCAAGTGCACAAGGGAGCTTGACTGTGAGACCGACAGGTCGAGCAGGGACGAAAGTCGGGACTAGTGATCCGGCACCGGCATGTGGAAGCGGTGTCGCTCAACGGATAAAAGGTACCCCGGGGATAACAGGCTGATCTTCCCCAAGAGTCCATATCGACGGGATGGTTTGGCACCTCGATGTCGGCTCGTCGCATCCTGGGGCTGGAGTAGGTCCCAAGGGTTGGGCTGTTCGCCCATTAAAGCGGCACGCGAGCTGGGTTTAGAACGTCGTGAGACAGTTCGGTCTCTATCCGCCGCGCGCGTTAGAAACTTGAGGAAGGCTGTCCCTAGTACGAGAGGACCGGGACGGACGAACCTCTGGTGTGCCAGTTGTCCCGCCAGGGGCACGGCTGGTTGGCTACGTTCGGAAGGGATAACCGCTGAAAGCATCTAAGCGGGAAGCCTGTTCCAAGATGAGGTTTCTCACCCCCTCGAGGGGGTAAGGCCCCCGGCAGACCACCGGGTTGATAGGCCGGAACTGGAAGTGCGGTAACGCATGCAGGTGACCGGTACTAATAGGCCGAGGACTTACCACAAAGAAGCTACGCGTCCACTGTGCGGTATCTGAAACAACACACTCACACTCGCTGCGCGAGGAGTCGGAGTAAACGCTGCCCCCCAAAGAATGGGTGGGCCTGCGGCCCCCGACCCACGCGAACAGCGTGCGTGGGTCGTTTCACAGAGTTACGGCGGCCATAGCGGAGGGGAAACGCCCGGTCCCATTCCGAACCCGGAAGCTAAGCCCTCCAGCGCCGATGGTACTGCACCCGACAGGGTGTGGGAGAGTAGGACACCGCCGAACACCCGTT
>NZ_JAALEG010000154.1 GCF_011058165.1 Rhodococcus aetherivorans | reverse complement strand
AGAACCGAGGCAGCAGCGGTTCGACGATCTCCCACAACGCATCCGGCACCAACCGAGTAGACAACGCATCGACCACGCCATGCATCATGCCGTACACAGGATCCGACCCATACAAGACACGCTCTAACTGCGGCGGCGCGGGCGAGGAACCGGACCCGCCATCACCATGGCGTCGTAGATCTCCATCAGGGCGCGTCGCTGTCGAGGCGCGAGGGCCGGGTCGGCCTCGAGGGCGGCTTCGATTCGTGCACGTGCGTCGTCGCCCTCGCGGTCGCCCACGGGAAAGCCGGCCTGCTCGTAGAGAATGTCGGCGCTGATGTTCAGCGAGCGTGCGATGGCATCGATGACGGTTGCCGAGGGGGCGCGCAGTCCGCGCTCGATCTGCGAGAGGTACGGATTCGAGATCCCGGCCATCTCGGCGAACTGCCGCAGGGTGAACTTGTTGAATTCTCGCTGCCGTCGGATGATTTCCCCGAGCTGTGCCGACGGTCTCCTCATACACGCGAGTTTACTGACACGCTCGGGGCTGAACACACGCTCGAAGCCCGTGGAACACGTGCGCAGTATCGCAGGGCGCGGCCGGCTCAGTCCTCATCGAGGAAGTCCCCGATGAGCTGCGCCGCCCGGGCGGTCTCCTGGAGCACGCACAGGTGGCTGCCCCCGTCGATGATCTCCAGGCGGCCGTGAGGGACGGCCTTGGCGATGATCCGGCCGTTGACGGTCGGCACGAGCCGATCGTCGCTCCCCGCGATCACGAGCACGGGCATCGGCAGGTGGCGCAGCCACGGTCGACTGGTCCACTCGAAGGCCGCGCGGAGCTGGACGACATGGCCCCGCAACGACGGCCGGCAGTCCCGGCGGATCTCGAGGTGCTCGTCGAGGAGCGCGGGATCGTCGACGATCCCCTCGCCGTAGATCAGCGGGGCGACCTTGCGGAAATACGCCGGGGAGTAGAAGCTCACCGGGTTGAAGACGGCGGTCAGCGCCCTCGGCGGGCTGGGCATGCCGCCCAGGCCGCAGTTCGTCGAGGCAAGCGCGAGCCTCTCGACGCGTCCGGGACTCCGGCGCGCCAGCTCCTGCGCCACCATCCCGCCGAACGCCAGGCCGAGCACGCCGGCCGAGTCGATCCCGAGGTGCTCGAGGAGATCATCTATGACGCCCGCATGCTCGCGGACGCCGAAGCGGCCGCGGGGGACCGAGGAATGCCCCGAGCCCGGCGGGTCGACCGTGATGGTCCGAAACCGCCCGAGCCGGGCCTCGAGTGGACGCCAGAACTCCAGGGGGAGGCCGATACCGTTGATCATCAGCAGGGCCGGCCCGTCGCCCCGGACTCGGTAGCGGACACGCAGCCCCGCCGTCTTCATGAACTGTGGTTCTTCCAGCGTCGAAGCGCTCGGCGTCTTCTTCTGCATGGGATGACCGCCTCTCGGTTGACCCCGCGCCTGGAGTGCAACGCGACTGTGAGACAGTCGCCCCTCGGAGTGCTTGCTTGCAAGCTTCACATCAGCTAGAGAGCTACCAGGCTCGCCGGACGGGGGGCGGTCGGCGAGCCGCAGCCCTGCTGCGCAGAGACATTGTCGGACAACATATCCGACATTCCGTGCGCTCACGTAGGCCCTCACGCGCGACACCGGCGATGCACCATGAACCCGATGACACAGAGCGGGACACGCCGTGGGCGGCGGGAGGGGGCGTTCCCTTTCGCCGATCACCCGGATCGGGTCCTCACGCGACGGTCGAGGCGGTCCTCCCACGCCGTCCGGTGGCAGCGGTCCCCCACCTCCATACAGCTGTAAACCACTGTCGCACAACAAATCCCGTGCTTGAACACAGACAACTACCGCGCCCATGTGCTGCCGCCGATGCGGCGCGAGTTGTCCACCGACCGCCGACGCCACAACTCGTCGTCGTAGATCTCCTCGTAATCGGTCTCGTCCCAGTACTTCTCGCGCCGATACAGCAACCCGAAGAACAGTCGGTAGTCCTTCGCGTAGGCGCGCTCGGTTCCCTCGGCCAGGAACCCTCGGAGCGCGCCGACCGAGCGCGCCCGGAGACCGGATCCCGACGGCCCTCGCGGCCCGGCTACCCTCGATGTCATGGGCAGGCAGCGGGAGCGTCGGGCCGCGCCGGGGTCCGGTCGCGGTCCGGCCGAGGGCATCTACGACATCGACACCGGCACCTGCGAGCTCGTCAAGGACCGGTACCTGCCGGACGGCTGGGTGCTCGAGGTCAACGGGGTGCCCAGCTCCCACATCGATCTCGCCGATCCCACGCTGCTCGAATTCGAGTACATGCGGTGGATCGCGCAACTGCTCGAATCACAGCGGCCCCGGGACGAGCGGCTGCGCGTGCTGCACCTCGGCGGAGGGGCCTGTTCCATGGCCCGCTACCTCGCCGCCACCTATCCGAACGCGCGGCAGGTGGTGGTCGAGATCGACGGCCGGCTCGCCGAACTCGTCCGGGACTGGTTCGACCTGCCCCGTGCCCCGCTGCTGCGGATCCGGGTGGGGGAGGCGCGGGCGGTCCTCGCCTCGCTGACCGACGCGACCCGCGACGTGATCGTCCGCGACGTCTTCGCGATCAACCGGACGCCCGTCGCGCTGACCACGGTCGAGTTCACCCGGCACGCCCGCCGGGTGCTCGATGCGGGCGGCGTCTACGTCGTCAACTGTGGTGACACCCGGGATCTGACCACCGCCCGGCGGGAGGCGGCCACCATCGGCAGCATCTTCGAGCACACCGCGATCATCGCGGATCCGGCGATGCTCAAGGGCCGCCGCTACGGCAACATCGTCATCGCCGGCAGCGACGCACCGCTCGGGCAGTCCCCGGCCCTGGCCAGGGACCTGCTCGGCGGGGGAGTGCCCGCCCAGGTCTGGACCGACGCACAGGTCCGCCGGTTCGCCGCCGACGCCCGCGTCCTCCTCGACGCCGAGTGCCGCCCGCCGGCCACGGTCCCGGCCGACGAGGTGGCCACCGGCTGACCCGTCAACCCGTCCGGCCGGCCGTCCAGGCGAGCAGGTCCTCGACCGGCCACGTGTTGATCACGTCCCCGGCTTCGACCCCGCGTTCGGCGGCCCGTTCGCAGCCGTACCCGATCCAGTCCAGCTGCCCGGGCGCGTGCGCGTCGGTGTCGATCGCGAAGCGGCAACCGAGATTCAGTGCGAGGTCGATCAGCCGCTCGGGCGGGTCCTGCCGCTCGGGGCGCGCGTTGATCTCCACCGCGGTGCTGTGGTCGCGGCACGCCGAGAACACCGCCTCGGCGTCGAACCGCGACTCCGGGCGGGTGCCGCGACCACCCTGCACCAGCCGGCCCGTGCAGTGCCCGAGCACGTCGACGTGCGGGTTCTGCACCGCCTTCAGCATCCGCTTCGTCATGACCGCCCGGTCGGCCCGCAGATTCGAGTGCACGCTCGCCACCACGACGTCGAGTTCGGCGAGCAGACCCTCGTCCTGGTCGAGGGTGCCGTCGTCGAGGATGTCCACCTCGATCCCGGTGAGAATGCGAAAGGGGCGGCCGCTGTCCGCGAGGACGCGGTTGAGGTCGGCGACGACCCCCAACTGGGTGCGCAACCGCTCGGCCGTGAGCCCGTTGGCCACCTTCAGCCGGGGGGAATGGTCGGTGAGCGCGCAGTATCGGCGCCCGAGTGCCGCGGCGGTCCGCATCATCTCGGCGATCGGGCTGCCACCGTCCGACCAGTCCGAATGCACGTGGAGATCGCCCTGCAGGGCCTCCAGCAGTTCCGCGCCGCCGCGGCCGATCGGCTCGGCCTCCGCGCGCAGCTGCTGCAGGTACGCGGGCACCCCGTCGAAGGCTTCCCGGATCACGGTGGCGGTCTTCGGGCCGACGCCGGCGAGGGCGGTCCAGCTGTCCGTACGGCGCCGTGCGGCGCGCTGCTCGGGGCTCAACCGGGCGACGACGTCGGCGGCGTGGCGGTAGGCCTTCACGCGGTAGCTCTCGGCCCGGTCGCGTTCGAGCCAGAACGCGACCTCCCGCAGGGCGTCCACCGGGTCCATGCGTCCATTCTCGCCACGGCGGTCCGTAGCGTGGGGCACATGCGCACAAATGCGAGGTGGCGGCGGAAGGTGACCGGAACCGCGATCGGGGTGGCCGGAGGGACGCTGGCGCTGGCCGGGGTCTCGGCCCGGGTCGCGGCGCCCGCGGCGGGGCGGCTGTACACCCTCGCCGACGCGCCGACGGCGCCGGTGGTGATCGTGCCGGGTGCCCGGGTCCGGAATGGATGGCCCATGCCGATGCTGCGCGGGCGCCTCGACGTCGCCGTCGCTCTGCTCGCGGACGGCCGCGCCCGCAGCGTGCTCGTCTCGGGCGACGCGGGGGGCCGGTCCGGGGACGAGATCGCGGCGATGACCGGCTATCTGGTGGCGCACGGCGTGGGACGGGAAGTGATCGCCACCGACCCCTACGGGCTCGACACATACGACACCTGCCATCGCGCCGCACAGGTCTACGGCGTGACGACGGCCCTGATCGCCACCCAGGACTTCCATCTTCCGCGGGCCGTCGCGCTGGGGCGGCGCGCAGGGATCGACATGGCCGGCGTGGTGGCCGGGTGCGACTGCCGGCTGCGCACCCGGGTGCGCAACGTGCTGCGCGAGTATCTGCTGTCGCGGCCGAAAGCGCTTGTGGAGATGCACTTTCCGCGGCCGCCGCGCGTGGGGTCGGCCGCGGACGGCGCGTCGACCGGGATCCTCGCCTAGGGTCGTCGCATGCGACCTTCAGCCCTGATCACCGGTGGCGGCCGCGGCGTCGGCGCCGCCATCGCCCGGGAACTCGCCCCCAGCCACGACCTGCTGCTCGGGGGCCGGCGCGCGGAGTCGCTCCGGGCGATCTGCGAGGAGATCCCGGAGGCGGTGCCGTGGCCGGTCGACCTGCTCGACCACGAGGCGGTGGCCACGGCCTGCTCGGGCATCGACCGGTTGGACGTGCTGGTACACAACGCGGGCCTCGCCGAGCTCGGGACGATCGCCGACGGCGGAATCGCGCAGTGGCGGGAGATGTTCGAGTCGAACGTGGTGGCGGTGGTGGAGCTGACGCGTCTGCTCCTGCCGGCGCTGCGGGCCGCGAACGGCCATGTCGTGCTGCTCAACTCGGGGGCCGGGCTGAACGCGAAGGCCGGCTGGGGTGCGTACGCCGCCAGCAAGTTCGCGTTGCGCGCGTTCTCCGACGTCCTGCGGCAGGAGGAGCCGGCGCTGCGAGTGACATCGGTGCATCCTGGCCGGATCGACACCGACATGCAGCGTGCGATCGTCGCGAGCGAGGGCCGGACCTACGAACCGGAACGCTTCCTGAAGGCGTCGACCGTGGCGCGCGCAGTGCGCCAGGCGGTCCAGACACCGGCCGACGCGCACCCGACGGAGATCGTGCTGCGGCCCCGCTGAGCCGTCGTCAGAACGGCAGCGGAATCACGACCGGCGCCCCGTTCGGCAGCTGGATGCGGATCTGCGGTGGTGGCGGCGGGGCAGGCGCCGGGGCAGGCGCCGGAGCAGGTGCCGGAGCAGGGGGAAGCGGCTCCGGCGCAGGCGGCGGGGG
>NZ_JAALEG010000153.1 GCF_011058165.1 Rhodococcus aetherivorans | reverse complement strand
GTGGTGGGGCGCGGGGTCGATCGATCCGCGGCCTTGCGGACCGGCTTCGACGGCTCCTTCGTCAGACGCAGCTCCTCGGCCTCGAAGGGCAGCTCGTCGTCGACGCCCTTGGGACGGACGGTGACCGTGCGGCCCGCCACCGACACCGCCCGGGCCGACGCGCCCGGCGCGATACCCAGGCTCGGAATGCCCTCGATGAGATAGACGGTGGCGCGGCGACCGTCCGCGACGGCGGTGGACAGCTCGGCGAGCTGCTCGTCGGTGAGATGATCCGGGCCGGTTGTGCCGGCTCGTCTGCGGGGCGGCATGCCACGTCCTTTCGGGCTGGGTGGTGCAGGAGGCGCGATCACTGTCGCACACAGGTGCGACACTCTCGCGGATTCGTTGCGCGCCCGAACCGAGGTGGGCCATGCTGGGTCGGCCGGTCACGTTCGGCGGCCGGGAAGGAGCGACGTGAGCGCGTCGGAGCAACCGGAGCTCGAGCCCGAGCTCCTGCAGGCCGTGCAGGCCGAACTCGAGCGGACCCTGCTCGGCGGCGAGCGTCGCTACACCCAGCGGGAGAGCGCCGACCTGGCCGGGGTGGACTCCGAACGCGCCCAACGGCTCTGGCAGGCGCTCGGATTCACCGTGGATCCGGACCCGGACGCGCGGACCTTCACGGACGGCGACGTCGCGGCGCTGCGGAACATCGACGCGATCGTGGCGAGCGGCGCCCTGCACCCCGACCTGGAACTGGCAGCCGCCCGGTCGCTGGGACAGTCCATGTCGCGGCTGGCCGAGTGGGAGGTGGCCCTGATGAACACCCACATCCTCGATCGGCTCGAGACCGAGTACACCGGGACCACCCCCTCCGAGCGGGAGATCCGGTCGTTCGTCGACGAACTGCTGCAACGGGTCCTGCCCCTGACCGAGACCTTGCAGCTGTACGTGTGGCGCCGGCACCTGGCGGCAACGACAGGACGCAACGTGGTGCGGGCCGGGGGCGAGTCGGCCGGCCGGGTCCTGGTCGTCGGCTTCGCCGACATGGTGGGGTACACGCGCCTGACCCGCCGGATCGACGCCGACGAGCTCAACGACCTGCTCGAGGACTTCGAGTCGACCGCTACGGGGATCGTGACCCAGGGCGGCGGATGGGTGATCAAGACCGTGGGCGACGAGGTGATGTTCGCCGCCGAGGATCCGGCGGACGCCGCACGGATCGCGCTGGCGCTGCAGGAGTCGTCCGGCTCCCGTCCCGACGCCCCGGATCTCCGGGTGGGTATGGCGCAGGGGCCGGTGCTGGCCCGGTTCGGGGACGTGTTCGGGTCGGCGGTCAACATCGCGGCGCGGCTGACCGGTGCCGCGCGTCCGGGAACGGTGCTGGTCGATTCGACCCTCGCCGGCGTGCTCGACGGCGACGACCGGTTCCGGCTGCGTCCCCTGCGCGCGCTGCGGGTCAAGGACTTCCACCGGCTGCGGCCGTCGGTGCTGCGTCCGCCTCAGGACTGAGCGGTGCCCGTGCCCGACGGGTTCGCGGCGGGCACGTCGTCGACGATCCGCCCGCATGCGTCGCGGCCCGTGCTGGCGGGCGCGGTGCCGTGCGCGTGGTGGCCCGGGCCGGAAGTCACCGTTGTGCGACGGCGGCCGTCGAGGTAACCTCGGATTAACAGTTACCAGTCGTCACACTAAAAAGGTGGAGACATGACCGCATCGCTCACCCGCCCGTCGGAAGCCGAGAGCACGGGCTTCGTCCCCGGCGTCCCGCTCTCCGACCGCGAGGAGACGGCGCAGCGCCTGCTCGCCTCGTCGGCCCGCAAGTCCTACGACCCGACGGTCGAGGTCGACTGGGAGGCCCCCGTCCCCGCCGACAAGTACGGCATGACCCCCGAGTGGAGCACGCTGTACGGCACCGCGCTGTGGGACGAGATGACCGAGGAACAGCGCATCGAGCTGACCAAGCACGAGGCCGCGAGCGTCTCGAGCGTGGGTCTGTGGTTCGAGATCCTGCTCATGCAGATGCTGCTGCGCGACGTCTACAACCGCGACAAGCACTCCCGCCACGTCCAGTTCGCCCTCACCGAGGTCGCCGACGAGTGCCGTCACTCCGTCATGTTCGGCCGCGCCGGTGAGCGCCTCGGCATGCCGGACTACGGTCCCGCCCGCTACATCCACCGCCTCGGCCGGCTGTGGGGCGGATTCTTCCGGGGCGCCAACGCCTACGCGAGCGTCATGGCCGCCGAGGAGATCCTGGACATGATGCAGCGCGACTTCATGCGCGACGAACGCGTCCAGCCGGTCACGCGCACGGTCAGCAAGATCCACGTTCTCGAGGAGGCCCGGCACATCCGGTTCGCCCGCGAGGAGGTCGCGCGCCGCCTGGCCGGCGCGAGCCGCGCCCGCCTGCAGTTCGAGCGCATCAACACCGCCGTGACCGTGTACTTCGTGGTCAAGAGCATGATCCACCCCGACGTGTACAGCAACGCGGGCGTCGACCGCGACCGGGCAATCGCCGAGGCCCGGAACAACACCCACTACCACGACCGCGTGCGCAAGTCCGGCGCCAAGCTGATGACGTTCCTCGACAGCGTCGGCCTGATCGGCGGTCCGTCGAAGATCCTCTACAAGAAGGTCCATCTCCTCTGAGCCGCCGCCTCGGAGGTCGCGCGAGCTCGTGGGGTCTCGCGCGACCCCGCCCGGCCGTCGGGCCGCCCGGATTCGTCGAACGTGCTCACTGCGGTCGACGCTCGAGGTAGGCCCGATCCCAGTGGCCGAGCTCGGCGGCTGCCTCATAGGTGCTGCGCAGGAACCGCAGCAGTTCCGCGTCGGGGTCGGCGGCGGTCCGCACCGCCTCGTACGGCAACAGGAACTCCCCCAGCTCGGCGGAGTAGTACGCGGCGTCCGGGCGCACCGGATGCTCGGCGAAGCCCTCCGGTGCGGGATAGGCGTAGGAATAGAAGGCCCCTTCGTCCGCACCGCCGGGCCAGAATCCGCAGCTGCTGAGCTCGTGCGAGTAGGCCTCGGTCATCACCCAGTCGGCGCAGTTGGGGATTCCTCCGGGGTGCGGTGGCGCGGTGCGTCCGGAGAAGCGGGTACAGGCGAGATCCATCGCGCCCCAGAAGAAGTGCACCGGACTGACCTTGCCGAGGAAGTCCCCTCGGAACTTGTGGAGGATGCGGTCGGCCTGGAGCAGTTGCCGCCAGAAGAGGTGGGCCGCATCGGGGTCGTACGTGTTGTGCTCGCGGTCCTGCGCGAACGGGATCGCCGGATCCACCTCGTTGGGGGTGCCCTGGATTCGCGTGGCGATGCCCAGCTCGTCCAGGGCGCCCAGAGTGCGGGAGTAGAAGTCCGCCACCGATTGTGCGGTGAGCGGGACGAAACGGCTGCCGCCGTCGCTCGAGCGGATGTGCAGGCGGTGCTCGCAGAAGTCGAACTCGATGTCGAAGGCGGCGTGCCGGTAGGGGATCGACGAGGTGCCCAGCCCGCGTGGAGTGACATACAGCGTCGCCTGCCACCAGTGGTTGACCATCGGCGCGTGGGCCAGCCGGATCTTGCCGACGATCTGCAGCCACATGTGCAGGGTGTCCCGAGTCGCGGCCCAGTCGGCCGTACGCAGAGTCGGCCACGCCCCTCCGGGAACCGGTGTCGATTCGTTCACTACGCCTCCCACGGTCCGGGAATCGACCCTACTCGGCCGGACCGCCGGCCGGGGCGGTGTCGACGGGATTCTCCGCCCCGCCCGAGGCACCGGTCCTGTACGTGTTCGTCGCCCGCGGAGCCGGGGAGCGTCCGTACCGTGCGGGCGGCGACGCACGCCGATCGGCAAACCCGGATTCGTGCAAGTGCTGCAGCACCGTCCCCGGCGGCGCAGAATTCAGGTACGAACCGCGAGTCCCGCCGGGAGCACCATGGCCACATCGTCCGACCTCCCCACGGTGGGGGTCGAGGAGGAGTTCCTCCTCGTCGACGCGGAAACCGGGGAACCCGCCGTCAACAACTCCGAGGTCGTCGCGCAGGCCCGCGACCTCGGCGTGGAACTGCAGTACGAGCTGGACCGGTGTCAGGTCGAAACGGCGTCGGACGTGTGCCACGACGCCCTCGAGCTGTACACCGACCTGTCCACCCGGCGGTCCCTGGTCGCCGAGGCCGCCCGCCGCTGCGGCTCCCGGCTGGTGGCGGTCGGTGTCCCGGTCGTCGGGTCGCGCGAGCTGCCGGTCACGGCGAAGCCGCGCTACCTGCGCATGGAACGCGTCTTCGGCATGCTGGCCCGGGAACAGGGCATCTGCGGCTGTCACGTGCACGTGGCCGTGCCGGATCGCGCCACCGCCGTGCAGGTGAGCAATCATCTCCGGCCGTGGTTGCCGTCCCTGCTGGCGCTGTCGGCCAACTCCCCGATCCACCGCGGCGTCGACACCGGGTACGCGAGCTGGCGCTCGATCCTGTGGTCGCGCTGGCCGAGCGCCGGTCCGCCACCGTACTTCTCGTCCCTCGAGGAGTACGACCGCACCGTCGCGGCGATGCTGGAGTGCGGCAGCATCCTCGACAAGGCGATGGTCTACTGGGACGTCCGCCCGTCGACCAATTTCCCCACCGTCGAGGTGCGGGTGTGCGATGTCCCCTCGACCGTCGCCGAGACGGTCCTCGTGGCCGTCCTCGTCCGTGCTCTGGTGCTCACCGCTCTGCGTGCCCTCGATGCCGGCCGCATCGCCGAGCCGTTCTCCTCCGAAGTGCTGCGGGCCGCGTACTGGCGCGCGGCGCACGACGGGCTGCCCGGTGACGGCATCGACCTTCCGTCGACCGCCCGTCGCCCGACCGCGCACCTGCTCCGGGCGATGATCGAGCACGTCCGGCCGGCCCTCGAGGACCTCGACAGCTACCAGCACGCCCGCGAGGGCCTGCACACCGTGCTGGCGTGCGGCAACGGGGCCGTCCGGCAGCGGCAGGTGCTCTCGGCCGGCGGCACCGCCCGGGACGTGATCGCCCGGCTGGCCGAACTGACGCCCGCCGGGTGCCCCCACTGAGCCGCGGAACACACGCACCTATCCCTAGCTTTCCGGTCGGGAATTGGTTACGGTCTGCGCCGTGCTCCTGCTGACCCGTCGCCGCCACATCGACTTCGCCCGCACGGCGACGTCCACGTGTCCGTGCCCGTAGGCCCGTCTCTCCCCCGAACCGACTGTCGAGGAAGCACATTCATGACCACTGCTCCGTCCACCCACCTGCGCGCCGTCGTCGACACGAATCGTGAGGCGATCGCCGACGACCCCACCCGGGCTCACGCCGTCTTCCGCGCCGAAGCGCACGGGCACGACGCCGTCGCCAGCACCGTCGCCCTCGGCAGGTTCAGCGTCGAGGTCGACGAACCGCCGGCCCTGGGCGGGGAGAACACCGCGCCGAACCCCGTCGAGTACTACCTCGCCTCGCTGCTGTCCTGCCAGGTGGTGACCTACCGCGTCTGGGCGGAGCGGCTCGGGATCCGCGTCGACGACATCTCGGCGCGCGCCGAGGGCGATCTGGACGTGCGCGGGTTCTTCGGCTTCGACGACGTCCGCCCCGGATTCGGGGAGGTGCGGGTCGCCGTCACGCTGTCGGGACCGGAGCCGCGCGAACGCTACCTCGAACTGCAGGAAGCGGTGGACGCCCACTGCCCCGTCCTCGATCTGACGCGCAACCCCACCCCGGTGCGGACCGTGGTCGAGATCGCGTGAATTCCGGGGAGCGCTGGTCGGCGCCCCGCACAACAGATAGTGTCGGGCGCGTGAGCCGGACACGAATGCAGGCAATGCCGGGGCCTTCCGCCCGCTGCCGGGCCGTGCGCATGTGTATCTGCGGGTGTCCGGCCGCCTGACCGGCCGCACCCGGACCTCGCCCGTATCGGGCATCCCGATTGTGCATCCGACGTGGCGTTCCCCGTGTCGAGTCCCGCGCGGGAACCGTCACGTCACCTCGAGACGATTGTCGAACGAAAGACGGAGCAGCAACCCATGAGCGAAACCCCCGCAACCGATCCCGCCGCCGGCTGGAGCTTCGAGACCAAGCAGATCCACGTGGGCCAGCCCGGCGGCGGCGACACCCGCGCCCGCGCCCTGCCGATCTACCAGACCACCAGCTACACCTTCGACAGCACCGACCACGCCGCCGCC
>NZ_JAALEG010000152.1 GCF_011058165.1 Rhodococcus aetherivorans | reverse complement strand
GAAGAACACGGTGCGGATGCCGAACAGGAAGGCGACGACGAGGACCGTGACGTCGGGCCAGCGCCAGGCGAGGACACCGAACACGATGTCGGCGAGGCCGAGGACTGCGGTGGTGAGTCGCTCGTCGAGGTCGCCGCGGGCGGCGCGGACCAGACGCAGGGCGCCGCCGACGACGAGGGCGAGCGCGACGGCGGGGGCGAGCAGATCCAGGGCCCGGCCGAGCCAGGCGAGGACGGCGATGCCGAACCCGATCCAGGCGAGGGCGGTGGCGGTCGCCACCGCCCCGGCGTGGGAGCGGTACGCGGCGAGCAGGTCGGCGGTGCCGGCGGTGATCGCGGCCAGGCCGATGAGCAGGCCCAGCGCGGACAGTGAGGTCAGCGGTCTCGTCGTGAGCAGCAGGCCGAGCAGCAGGCAGACGAGTCCGAGGAGCACGGACGTCCACCACGGTGCCGTGCGCAGCGCGGCGGTGGCGGCGCGGGCTCTGCGGTGGGGACCGGTCGCGGGCATGTCGTCCTCCCCTGGTGCCGACCGAAATGTCCGGTCGAGTGTGGCACGGTCCGCGGGCGCCCGCCCGGTGATCGGTACCCGCGGCGGGGTCAGCGGGGGCGGACCTGCACGGTTTGCGCGATCCGTCCGACGGCGCCGTCCTCGTCGTACAGCACCCCGGCGGTCATGCCCACCCCGTCGGGGCCGGTGGACGTCTCGGCGCTGATGCCGACCCACTCGCCGACCGGTTCCCGGAACAGGTGCACCGTCAGGTCGGTGTTGAGGAAGGTCCAGACGGCGGGGTCGAGTTTGGAACCGACGCCGTTGGCGACATCGGCGACGGTGAACAGCCGCTCGACCGGGGTCGGGGCCTCGCCCTCGACGAGCGCCAGGTCGGTGCGCAGCCACGCCGCCGACGGCCCCGGCGCCCCGATCGGGGTGATCGTGCGCCAGTCCAGGGTGCGCACGAATCCGGTCTGCCAGAACGCCGAGCCGGGGTGTTCGACGACGCCCTGCGCCGGCGGCGGCAGCGGCGCGTCCGCGGCGTGGGCGACCTCGGGCAGGTCGGCGGTCTGCATGCGCCAGGCGGTGCCACGGGCCACCGCTCGGGGGGTGCCGTCGGGGCCGGCGGCCCACAGCTCGGCGACGACGAGTTCGACCTTGCGGCCGGGGCGGTCGATGCGGGTGCGGACCTCGATCTCGGTCAGCGGCACCGGGCCGAGCAGTTCGACGCAGATGCGGGTCAGTCGGGCGTCGGGGCGGCGGCCGCAGCGTTCGAGGGCGCGGGCCAGCAGCGCCGACGGCGGGGCGCCGTGCTGCATCGTCGGTGCCCACGTGCTGACCGTATGGGCGGTGGGCCGAAACCGTTCGACGGCAGTGCCCCCGTCGCCGGGGCCGCCGTCGATCGGCACGAAGTACGCCGCGTCGCTCACTCGCTCGTTTCCTCCTCGGGACGGGCCGCGCCGGCGGGCTCGTCCGACCGGCCCGGATAGGGCGGGGCGGTGCCGCCGAATGCCGGGCACCGCACCCGATGATCGCACCACCGGCACAGCGGCCCCGGGTTGGGCCGGAAGTCCCGTGCGTCGGTCGCGGTGCGCACGGCCGCCCAGAGGGCGCGCACGGTGCCCTCGAAGCGGCGCAGTTCGTCCCCGTCGGGGGTGTAGTCGAGCACCTGTCCGTCCGCCAGGTACAGCAGCCGCAGCCGCGCCGGCACCACCCCGCGGGTGCGCAGCACCATCAGCGCGTAGAACTTCAGCTGGAACAGCGCCGCCGCCTCGCCGGTCTCGCGGGGTGCCCGGCCGGTCTTGTAGTCGACCACGCGCACCAGCCCCTGAGGGGAGATGTCGATCCGGTCGACGAAGCCCCGCAGCCGCAGCCCGTCGTCCAGTTCGGTTTCCACGCGCAGCTCGCACGCTTGCGGGGTGAACCCGGTGGGATCCTCGAGTGCGAAGTAGCGGGCGACGAGGGCGCGGGCCTCGGTGAGGAACCGGTCGCGCTCGCCCGGGCCGATCACGTCGGCGAGGTCGGGTGCCTCCTCGAGCAGCCGCTGCCACGCCGGTGCCACCAGCTCGCCGGCGGGTCCGGGCCGCCGCTCGGCGGCCGGCAGCGCGAACAACGCCTCGAGGGCTGCGTGGACGACGCTGCCGCGCAGCTGGGCCCGCGACGGGACCTCGGGGATCCGGTCGATCGCCCGGAACCGGTACAGCAGCGGACAGCGTTTGAAGTCGGCGGCGCGCGACGGCGACAGCGCCGGCGTCCGCGGGGCCGCGGGCCGGTCGTCGGTGGGGGGCGTCGTCGCGGCTGTGCTCACACCTGGCAGGGTATGGCCCGGGACCGACACGGTGTCGGTACCGGCGGAGCGGACGAAGGTGGATACGGCGATGGCAGCAGGTGGACTCGGGCGCAGCGGACCGTTCGAGGTCGGTGACCGGGTGCAGCTCACCGACGCCAAGGGCCGCAAGTACACGGTGGTGCTCGAGGCGGGCAAGGAGTTCCACACCCACCGCGGCGGCATCCTGCACGACGCGCTCATCGGCACGGACGAGGGCAGCGTCGTCACCTCCACCAACGGCACCCCCTACCTGGCGCTGCGGCCGCTGCTGACCGATTACGTGCTGTCCATGCCGCGCGGGGCGCAGGTGATCTACCCCAAGGACGCCGCGCAGATCGTGCACGAGGGCGACGTGTTCCCCGGCGCGCGGGTGCTCGAGGCGGGCGCCGGTTCGGGTGCGCTGACCTGTTCGCTGCTGCGGGCCGTGGGGCCGACCGGCCGGGTGATCTCCTACGAGGTGCGCGACGACCACGCCGAGCACGCGGTGCGCAACGTCGAGACGTTCTTCGGGGAGCGTCCCGGGAACTGGGATCTCACGGTGGGCGACGTCGCGGACTACGACCTCGACCGGCACGGTCCGGTCGACCGGGTGGTGCTGGACATGCTGGCCCCCTGGGACGCGCTGCCGACGGTGGCGAAGGCGCTGGTACCCGGTGGGGTGCTGATCGTGTACGTGGCGACGGTGACTCAGCTGTCGAAGGTGGTCGAGGCGCTGCGCGAGCAGACCTGCTGGACCGAACCGCGGTCGTGGGAGTCGATGGTGCGCGGCTGGCACGTGGTCGGCCTGGCCGTGCGTCCGGAGCATCGGATGCAGGGGCACACCGCGTTCCTGGTCAGCGCCCGCCGCCTCGCCGAGGGCACCGTCACACCGAAGCCGCAGCGCCGGCCCAGCAAGGGCTGACCGCTCCGGTCCGCACGGCGGCCGAGCCGCCTGATCCGCACGGCGGCCGAGCCGCCCCGGTCACGAGCAGTTCAGCGACCCCATCGCCAGGACCTGGCAGGTGCTCTCGTCCGCCAGCCGCCAGGTGCCGTCCTCCCGCTCGAACGTCAGCGGCATCGGGGCGCCGCCGTGCGGACCGGTGACCTGCACGGTTGCCGAGACCGTGTCGTCGTCGACGGCGTTCACGGACTCGACGTCGGCGGTGAGCGGGTAGCCGGCGAGCACCCCGTTGAACTGCTCGAGCAGCGCGCTCCGGTCGTCGCCGTCCTCGACCACCACGGCCTTGTCCGCCGCCGGCACCGCCGGGTCGAAGAACGTCGTCAGCACCGCTTCGAGCTCGCCCTCGGTTGCCGCGGCGGCGGGGCCGGCCGCGGACGTCGTCGCGGCGGAGGATGTGGGCGACTTACCGGCGGAGTCGTCGGCGGCGCAGGCGGGCAGCGCGGTCAGTGCGGCGACGGCGACGGCGGCAGCGGCCCGTCTGGTGCGAGTGGTCACGGGAATCCTTTCGACCCGGCAGAGAGAAAGGCAAGGCTAACATCGGTATCGGGGATTCGGGCCCGCGGCCGTGAGGAATCCGACACGCATTCGCAGCATGCCGATTTCGCGTCGCACCACACAGTCGGCCGTCTGCCGGTAGCGTGGAAAGACCGATAGTGGAGGGAGTCGCACATGAGCTCGACAGAGAACCCGGATTCGGTTGCGGCGGCACAAGAACTCGAAGCGCTGCGCGCCGAGGCGACCGCCCTGCGGCGGCGGCTCGTCGAACCGTCCGAACAGGTCCGTGACCTCGAGGCCCGGATCGACTCCCTGACCGTGCGCAACGGCAAGCTGATGGACACGCTCAAGGAGGCGCGCCAGCAGCTGATCACCCTGCGCGAGGAAGTCGACCGGCTCGGTCAGCCCCCCAGCGGCTACGGGGTGCTGCTCGGCATCTACGACGATCAGACCGTGGACGTGTTCACCTCCGGCCGCAAGATGCGGGTCACGGTGTCCCCGAACCTCGAACCCGATGGTTTCGTCTCCGGCCAGACGGTCCGGTTGAACGAGGCGCTGACCGTCGTCGAAGCCGGCGGATTCGAGCGGGTCGGAGAGATCACCACCCTGCGCGAGGTCCTCGACGACGGCACCCGCGCCCTCGTCGTCGGACACGCCGACGAGGAGCGCATCGTGTGGCTGGCCGCGCCGCTCGCCGCCGCGGCCGCCGCGGCGGCCGGCACCGTCGAGGTGAGCGAGGACGCCGAGCCGTCGTTCAAGCTGCGGCCGGGTGATTCGCTGCTGGTCGACAGCAAGGCCGGCTACGCCTTCGAGCGCATCCCCAAGGCCGAGGTCGAGGACCTCGTCCTCGAGGAGGTTCCCGACGTCGACTACAACGACATCGGTGGCCTCGGCCGGCAGATCGAGCAGATCCGCGACGCGGTGGAACTGCCGTTCCTGCACAAGGACCTGTTCCGTGAGTACGCGCTGCGCCCGCCCAAGGGCGTGCTGCTGTACGGCCCGCCCGGCTGCGGCAAGACCCTCATCGCCAAGGCCGTCGCCAACTCGCTGGCCAAGAAGATCGCCGAGGCCCGCGGCGAGGATTCGAAGGAAGCGAAGTCCTACTTCCTCAACATCAAGGGCCCCGAGCTGCTCAACAAGTTCGTCGGCGAGACCGAACGCCACATTCGGCTGATCTTCCAGCGGGCCCGCGAGAAGGCCTCCGAAGGCACGCCGGTGATCGTGTTCTTCGACGAGATGGACTCGATCTTCCGCACCCGCGGCTCCGGTGTGTCGTCGGATGTCGAGACCACGGTGGTGCCGCAGCTGCTGTCCGAGATCGACGGCGTCGAGGGTCTCGAGAACGTCATCGTGATCGGCGCGTCCAACCGCGAGGACATGATCGACCCGGCGATCCTGCGGCCCGGCCGACTCGATGTGAAGATCAAGATCGAGCGGCCCGACGCCGAGGCGGCGCTGGACATCTTCTCCAAGTACCTCACCGAGGGTCTGCCGGTGCACGCCGACGACCTCGCCGAGTTCGGCGGGCACCGCGGGGCGTGCGTGCGCGCCATGATCGAACGGGTCGTCGACCGGATGTACGCCGAGAGCGAGGAGAACCGCTTCCTCGAGGTGACGTACGCCAACGGCGACAAGGAGGTCCTGTACTTCAAGGACTTCAACTCCGGCGCGATGATCCAGAACATCGTCGACCGCGCCAAGAAGTACGCGATCAAGTCGGTACTCGAAACCGGCGCGCCCGGTCTGCGGGTGCAGCACCTGCTCGACTCCATCGTCGACGAGTTCGCCGAGAACGAGGACCTGCCCAACACCACCAACCCGGACGACTGGGCCCGGATCTCCGGCAAGAAGGGCGAACGCATCGTCTACATCCGCACCCTGGTCACCGGCAAGAACGCCAGCGCCAGCCGGGCGATCGACACCGAGTCGAACACGGGCCAGTACCTGTGACGCCGCGCCGGTGGGGTCGCCGCGTCCCGCGGCGGCCCCACCGGCGTGCGACGCGACCGGCAGGAGGCTGACCGTGCCGCTGCCCCGCGCCCTGGCCCGGTTCAACAGGGTCGTCACCAACCGGCTCGCCCGGCCGGTGGCCGGACACCTACCGCTGACGGCGGTGATCGAGCACCGCGGCCGGCGTACCGGGCGCCGCTACCGCACCCCGGTGCTGGTGTTCGGTCGCGACGGCGGCTACCGCATCGCCCTGACCTACGGCCCCCGCACCGACTGGGTGCGCAACGTCCTCGCCGCCGGCGGCTGCACCCTGCACACCCGCGGCCGCCGCATCGACCTCGTCGACCCCGTGCTCGGCCGCGACCCGGCCGTGCGGTGGGCGCCGCCCGGCGTCCGCACGGTCCTGCGCGCGACCGGCTCGGTCGAGTATCTCGACGCCGCCGTCGCCCCGTCCGCCGCCCGCCCC
>NZ_JAALEG010000151.1 GCF_011058165.1 Rhodococcus aetherivorans | reverse complement strand
GCTCAAGGCCCCGGGCGCCAAGAAGACGGCTCCGGCCGCGGCCGCACCGGCCGAGGCCCCGGCTGCGCAGGCACCGGCCGCCGAGGCACCCGCCGCCGGAGGGACGGGAACGGACCCCGACACACCCGGCGCCGGTCCGGGCGACGACACGCCGCCCGCACCGCCCGACGAGCCGCGGCGACCGGACGAACCAGGTGACGGCGGAGCGCTCGGTCCCGCACCGCCCGACGAGCCGCGGCGACCGGACGAACCAGGTGACGGCGGAGCGCTCGGTCCCGCGCCGGCCGGGATGCCCGGCACGCGGGCGGACACCCCCGCGCGGCGGCCCGCGTCGGCGGTACCTGCTGGTGAGAGCGTCGAAGCGGGCCCCGAGGAGGAGCCTGCCGATGGCGTGGTCCTGGCGGAGGCGGGGCCGCTGTGACCGGACGGTTCGAACACATCGTCGCCGAGCACCGGGACGCGGTCGAGCGCCGGCTCGAGAACCTGCGGCGCCTCCGGGAACCCCGTGAACTCGCCGCCGGCGCGACGCGCGGGCCGGCGCCGGCCGTCGAAGAGGAGTTCTATCGCCCGAGCAGCTGGTTGATCTGAGTGCCGAGCTCGCGGTCGATCGCGTCGGGCTCGGTGAGCACCTCCGAGCCGGGAAGCTCGGCCTCGGGGTCGGCGAACGGCGCGTAGGTCTTGTCGCCGGCGAGCCGGTACAGCAGATATCCGGTGAGCAGCGCGCGGGTGACCTTCTGGGTGTTGCGCTGGGCGCCGCCGACGCCGAGGAAGGCGAGCAGGCGGCGGCCCTCGATCATGCCGTCGTCGGTGGCCTTGTGGACGGACCGCATCAGCATCTCGCCGCCCCAGGCCTGGGCGACGGCGACGGCATCACTGCCCATCGAGCCGAGGTCCTTCTCGGCGGCGAGCACGAGCCCGGGCGCGTGCACACGCGCGGCCAGGACCGAGGCCGGCGGCGACGTCGGGGCCGGGTAGAGCGCGGCGACGGCGGCCACGTCGCGCCGGGACGCCGCAAGTACCGCAGCTCCCGCGCCCATGCCGTGGCCGACCAGGCCGAGACGGTCGGGGTGCACGCTGATCCGTCCGGTGCCCAGGCGCACGCCCACGCAGATGTCGAGGGTGGTGCCGAGGTCGGCGGCCAGGCCCAGGTGCGACGGGATCGGCCCGCGTTCGGTGCTCGGGGCGGCCACGACGATGCCCCACGAGGCGAGGTGTTCGAACAGCGCCGAGTACTTGTCGAGACCGGTCATCCAGCCGTGGCCGAACGCGACGGCGGGCAGGCCGAAGCCCTCGGCGGGGGTGTAGACGATGCCCGGCTGACCTGCGAGAGCGAGGTTGCCGCGCAGCACCGTGTGCGGTCCGCGCTTCGAGAGCCGCTGGGCCAGGGATTTCGGTTTCGCCGCCACGGCGTGAACGTTAGCCGATGATCAGCTTCGAGCGTGCCACCCGCCGGGACGTGGACGAGTTGTTACCGGCGGGTCGCGGACCAGTACCCTGCTAACCATGTGCGGAATCGTGGGGTACGTCGGGCATCGCCCGGCTCTCGATGTCGTGGTGGAGGCACTGCGGCGGATGGAGTACCGGGGCTACGACTCGGCCGGTGTGGCGGTCCTGGACGGTGCGGGCGGCCTGGCCGTCGAGCGCAAGGCGGGCCGGCTGGCCAATCTCGAGGCCGAGCTCGACGAGGTGGGGGTGGAGCACTTCGCCGGCACCACCGGCATGGGGCACACCCGGTGGGCCACGCACGGTCGTCCCACCGACCGCAATGCGCATCCGCACCGGGACGGGTCGGGGAAGGTGGCGGTGGTGCACAACGGCATCATCGAGAACTTCGCGCCGCTGCGGGTGGAGCTCGAGAAGGCCGGGGTGGAGTTCGCCAGCGACACCGACACCGAGGTGGCGGTGCATCTGGTGGCCCGGGCGTATGCGGACGGGCCGACCGCGGGGGACTTCGAGGCCAGTGCGCTGTCGGTGCTGCGCCGGCTCGAGGGGGCCTTCACGCTGGTGTTCACCCATGCCGACCATCCGGACACGATCGTCGCGGCGCGCCGGTCGACGCCGCTGGTCGTCGGGGTCGGCGACGGCGAGACGTTCGTGGCCTCGGACGTGGCCGCGTTCATCGAGCACACCCGGCACGCGGTGGAGCTGGGCCAGGACCAGGTGGTGGTGATCACCGCCGACGGGTATCAGGTGTCCGATTTCGACGGCGGCACCGACGTGGTGACCCGCCCGTTCGAGATCGACTGGGATCTGGCGGCCGCCGAGAAGGGCGGCCACGACTACTTCATGCTCAAGGAGATCGAGGAGCAGCCCGCCGCGGTGGCCGACACGCTGCTCGGGCACTTCGCCGGGGGCCGCATCGTGCTCGACGAGCAGCGGCTGTCGGATCAGGAGCTGCGCGACGTGGACAAGGTGTTCGTCGTCGCGTGTGGCAGCGCCTACCACTCGGGTCTGGTGGCCAAGTACGCGATCGAGCACTGGACGCGGTTGCCGGTGGAGGTCGAGCTCGCCAGCGAGTTCCGGTACCGGGATCCGGTGCTGGACCGGTCGACGCTGGTGGTGGCGATCTCGCAGTCCGGGGAAACCGCCGACACCCTCGAGGCGGTGCGGCACGCGAAGGATCAGAAGGCACGGGTGCTGGCGGTGTGCAACACCAACGGCGCGCAGATCCCCCGGGAGGCCGACGCGGTGCTCTACACCCGGGCCGGCCCGGAGATCGGGGTGGCCTCGACCAAGGCGTTCCTGGCGCAGGTCGCCGCGAACTACCTGGTGGGGTTGGCGCTGGCGCAGGCCCGCGGCACCAAGTACCCGGACGAGGTGGCCCGCGAGTACGCCGATCTGGCCGCGATGCCGCACCTGATCGCGCGGGTGCTCGAGACGGTCGAGCCGGTGCGGCGCCTGGCGCGGGAGCTGGCGGCGTCGTCGACGGTGCTGTTCCTGGGCCGGCACGTGGGGTATCCGGTGGCGCTCGAGGGTGCGCTCAAGCTCAAGGAGCTGGCGTACATGCACGCCGAGGGCTTCGCCGCCGGCGAGCTCAAGCACGGTCCGATCGCGCTGATCGAGGACGGGCTGCCGGTGATCGTGGTGATGCCGTCGCCGAAGGGGCGGGCGGTGCTGCACTCGAAGCTGCTGAGCAACATCCGGGAGATCCAGGCCCGCGGTGCCCGCACCGTGGTGATCGCGGAGGAGGGCGACGAGGCGGTGCGGCCGTTCGCCGACCACCTCATCGAGATCCCCGCCGCGCCGACGTTGCTGCAGCCGCTGCTGTCGACCGTGCCGCTGCAGGTCTTCGCCGCCGAGGTCGCCCAGGCGCGCGGCTACGACGTCGACAAGCCACGCAACCTCGCCAAGTCCGTGACGGTGGAATAGCGACCCCGGCAGGAGGCCCGATGCGCAGCTACTACCCGTGCGAGCAGGTGCGGGCGGCGGAGGCGCCGCTGCTCGCCGCCCTGCCCGAGGGCACCCTGATGCGCCGCGCCGCGTTCGGGCTCGCCCGGGTCGCGGCGGCGGAACTGCGCTCGCGCACCGGCGCCGTCGCCGGTCGTCGCGTGACCCTGCTCGTCGGATCGGGCGACAACGGCGGCGACGCCCTGTGGGCGGGCGCGTTCCTGCGCCGCCGCGGGGTCGCGGTCACGGCGCTGCTCCTCGACCCCCAGCGGGCGCACCGGGCGGGACTGGCGGCGCTGCGCGCCGCCGGCGGGCGCGCCGTACCGGCGGATCCGGACCGGATCGGTGACCCGGACCTCGTGCTCGACGGCGTTGTCGGCATCTCCGGCCGGGGCCCGCTGCGCCCGGCCGCGGCCGCGGTGGTCGAGCAGATCACCGCCCCGATCGTGGCCGTGGACACCCCGAGCGGCGTCGACCCGGACACCGGCGCCGTCGACGGGCCGGCCGTGACCGCGGCCGTGACCGTCACATTCGGCGCCTACAAGCCGGTCCACGCCCTCGCGCCCACCCGGTGCGGGCGGGTCGAGCTCGTCGACATCGGTCTCGAGCTGCCGCCGCCGTGCATGGTGGCGGCCGAGCCCGCCGAGATCGGAGCAATCTGGCCGGTCCCGGGCGCCGACGACGACAAGTACAGCCAGGGCGTCGTGGGCATCGTCGCGGGCAGCGCCCGGTTCCCGGGCGCCGGCGTGCTCTGCGCCGGCGCAGCGGTGGCCGCGACGTCCGGCATGGTCCGCTACGCCGGCAGCGCCGCCCCCGTCGTGCTGGCCCGGTTCCCCGAGGTGGTGGCCGCGCCGTCGTTCGCCGAGGCGGGCCGCGTCCAGGCATGGGTGATCGGGCCGGGCGGCGGCACCGATCACCAGGCGGCCGACACGTTGCGCGACGTGCTGGCCACCGATCTTCCCGTCCTCGTCGACGCCGACGGGCTGACGCTGCTGTCGCGGCAGCCGGACCTGGTCCGCGGCCGGCGGGCTCCGACCCTGCTGACACCGCATGCCGGGGAGTTCGCGCGGCTCACCGGACGCCGGCCCGAGCCGGACCGGGTGGCGGCGGTGCGGGCACTGGCCGCCGACTGGCGGGTGCACGTACTGCTCAAGGGCCGGTCGACGCTGATCGCGAACCCGGACGGGCACGTGTTCGTCAACGAGGCGGGCGGGTCGTGGGCGGCCACCGCCGGCGCGGGCGACGTGCTGTCCGGGATGATCGGGGCACTGATGTCCGCGGGGATGGCCCCGGATCTCGCGGCCGCGGCGGGCGCGCGCGCCCACTCCACCGCCGCGGATCTCGCCGCGCGCGGCGGGCACGATCTCGCCGCTCGCGGCGGTGAACCCGGTTGGGCCGCCCCCACTTCGGCGAGCGCGATCCTGGATCGGGTGCCCGCGGCGGTGCGGAGCCTGCGGGGCATGGCCGAATCGTGATCCCGACACCTGCCACCGTGCTGCGGGCCACTTCGTCCGCAGTGGCAGGATCGAGATTCATGACCACGGCCGAACCCCGACCCCGCAACCACCTCCACCACGACCTGCCGCAGGCCGAGGCGTTGATCGACCTCGACGCCGTGGCCGAGAACGTGCGGCGGCTGCGGGAGTACGCAGGGGAGGCGGCGGTGATGGCCGTGGTCAAGGCCGACGCGTACAACCACGGTGCCGTCCCGGTGGCCCGGGCCGCGCTCGCCGCCGGCGCGCGGGAGCTGGGGGTGACGACCCTGACCGAGGCGCTCGAGCTGCGCCGCGCGGGGATCGACGCGCCCGTGCTGTCGTGGCTGCACACCGTCGACGCCGACTTCGCCCCCGCCATCGCCGCCGGCGTCGAGCTGGGGGTGTCGTCGACGCGGCATCTCGCGTCGATCGTCGCCGCGGCTCGGGAGACGGGTGTGACCGCGGTGCTCACCGCGAAGATCGACACCGGCCTCAACCGCAACGGCGTGGCACGGGACGAGTGGCCGGCGTTCCTGCGGGATCTGGGCCGGGCCCGGGCGGAGGGGGCGATCCGGCTGCGCGGCGCCTTCTCCCATCTCGCACACGCGGACGAACTCGACCACCCCGAGATCGACTGCCAGCGGGACCGGCTGCGCGAGGCCGTCGCCGACCTGAGCCGCCACGGCATGAAGCCCGAGGTGGTGCACCTGTCGAACTCGGCAGCGACCGTTACCCGCCCCGACCTGCGTTTTGACATGGTCAGACCGGGTATAGCGATGTACGGGTTGTCCCCGATCCCCGAGGTCGGGGACTTCGGGTTCCGGCCCGCGATGACGTTACGAACGAGGGTGGCGCTGGTGAAGAAGGTGACTGCAGGGTCCGGAGTGTCCTACGGGCATCGCTGGGTGGCGCCCGCCGACACCACCGTGGCCCTGCTGCCGATGGGATACGCCGACGGAATCCGGCGTAATCTCAGCGGCCGGTTCGAGGTGCAGCTCGGCGGACGCCGCCGACCGCAGCTCGGCCGCGTGTGCATGGACCAGGTCGTGGTCGATCTCGGACCGGACGGGGACGGAGTAAAAGAAGGCGATACCGCGTTCTTCTTCGGTGACGGTAGCCATGGCGAGCCCGCCGCGCAGGACTGGGCCGACCTACTGGACACCATCAATTACGAGGTGGTCACCGGCGTGGGCGGGCGCACCGTCCGCACCTACGTCGGTGGCGGAGGAGGCGAGCAGCGATGACGCTGTTGGGCAGTTTGGGGCTGTTGGGTGCGAGCCTGGCCACGCTCGGCTCGAACGCGGGGCTGTACGCGGTGCGCACCGCGGGCCT
>NZ_JAALEG010000150.1 GCF_011058165.1 Rhodococcus aetherivorans | reverse complement strand
CGGTGGGCGCGTGCGCCGGGGTGGCGGTGTCCGTTGCTGCGGCGCATCCGGTCAGCAGCAGGGCCGCCGCGGCGAGTCCGGCGCTCCATCCCCGCCTGCGGTGGTTCGGGGACTGGCGGGACGGTGAGGCGAACACGCTGGGTACTCCTGGGGGCGGGATGCGGTACGGCGGCACCCTCCGCGGGGGAACGAAAGGGCGTCTCCCGGAGGTCGTACCGGACATCCCTTTCGTTACCAGAGGTAACAGCACAAGGTGATTACGATTTGTCCGTGGTCGGATACGGCAGACAACTCACGGCCCTCGCCATCGCGCTGTCCGGCCTCGCCGGATTCGTCGACGCGCTCGGCTTCATCACCCTCGGGGGCGTGTTCGTGTCGTTCATGAGCGGCAACTCCACGCGCATGAGCGTCGGCCTGGCCGACGGCGCCTGGGGCCAGGCGGCCCTCACCGCCGGCATCATCGGGCTCTTCCTCGTCGGTGTCGTCCTCGGCGGGGTGGTGGCGCAACTGTCCGACCGCAGCCGGCGCGCCCGCAAGACCGCCGTCCTCGCCGCGGTATCCGCGCTGCTGCTACTCGGTGCGCTCGCCCACACGGCGGGGTGGACGCCCGTCGCGGTGGTGGCGATGACCCTCGCCATGGGCGCGGAGAACTCGGTGTTCCAGCGCGACGGCGAGGTGAGCGTGGCCCTGACGTACATGACCGGGGCGCTCGTCAAGATCGGGCAGCGGCTCGCGGCCGCGCTGTTCGGCGGGCCCCGCTGGAGCTGGCTGCCGTACCTGGGCCTGTGGCTGGGCCTGGTGACCGGCGCCGTCGGCGGTGCCCTCGCGCATCGGGCGTTCGGACTGCACGCCCTGTGGGTCGCCACCGCGGTCGCCGTCGCACTCACCGTCGCGGTGCGGCACCTGCCGTACCGGCCGTGACGGAAGCCGGTTCCCCACGCAGGCAGCGATTGTCGGAGCCTGCGCCTACGCTCGTGGGCCATGAGGTGGTATGTGCCGAGCACTCCCAGCGCGGACCTCGCCGAGCACCTGGTGTGCGTGTGGTCGGCGGTCTCCGACGGGCAGAGTCACCTCCTCGTTCCGGACGGATGCGTCGACGTCCTGTGGATCGCCGGCGTCGGCATCCGCGTGTGCGGTCCGGAAACCTCCGCGTGGTCGTTCACCCTGCCGCCCGGCGTCGTCTCCGCCGGCGTGCGGTTCCGCCCCGGTCTCGCCTCGTTCGCCCTGCGCGCGTCGGCCGCGCAACTCCGCGATACCCGCGTCGGGTTGGACGACTTGATCGGCTCGGCCGGGGCCAGACCACTCGCCGACCGGCTCGACAACGCCCGGACCGCCCCCGAACGGCTCGAGGTGTTCCAATCCGCGGTGCGGCGCTGGCTCGCGCACGGCCTTGCCCCCGACCCGCTGATCGGGCACCTCCGGCAGGCACTGTCCGGGCACTCGTGGAGCGTCGGCACGCTCGCCGACACCGCCGCACTCACCGAGCGTCAGCTGCAGCGCCGCTGCAACGAGGCGTTCGGGTACGGCCCGGCCACGTTGCGATCGATTCTTCGCCTGCAACGGTTCATGGCCCTCGCCGACGCCGGTCCCGGGCGCGGACTGGCCGAACTCGCATCGGTCGCCGGCTACAGCGACCAGTCGCACCTGAACCGTGAGGCCCGCAGGATCTCCACCCTGACGCCCACCGCCCTGCTCGCCGGCGAGGCACCACGGTGGCACGGCCCGGGCTCGGCACTCGATGTCCGAAGTATCCAATCCCTCGGCGACCTCGGGGCGGAAGAATTCGCGGCATGACCGAGACCCTCGCCCCCGCCCGTCACTACCGCGAACTCGCGGCGAAGTTCACCACACGCGTCGAGGCCGTGCCGGCCGACCGGTGGGACGCGCCGTCGCCCTGCGAGGGCTGGACCGCCCGCGACGTGCTGCGGCACGTCGTCGACACGCAGCGGCAGATCGTCACCGTCGTCGGCCTGGAACTGCCCGCCTGCCCCTCGCCGGACACCGACCCGGCCGGCGCGTGGGCCGCCACCCGCGACGGCATGCAGGCGATCCTCGACGATCCGCAGCGCGCCGGCCTCGAGTACGACGGCCACTTCGGCCGCACCACCCTCGCCGCGACCGTCGCGCGGTTCTACAACTTCGACCTCGTCGTGCACGGCTGGGACATCGCCCGCGCCGCCGGCCTGGACGACTCCGTCGACGACGAGGATCTCGACTTCGTGGAGACGACGGCGCAGGCCCTGGGCGACTCGATCCGTATGGAGGGGGTCTGCGGGCCCGCCGTCGAGGTGCCCGCGGACGCCGACCGGCGGACCCGGGTGCTCGCGCACCTCGGCCGTCGCGCCTGATCGGCGGTGGCGTTGCGCCTGATCGGCGGTGGCGTTGCGCCTGATCGGCGGTGGCGTTGCGCCTGATCGGCGGTGGCGTCGCGCCTGATCAGCGGTGGCGTCGCGCCTGATCAGCGGTAGCGTCGGGGCATGCGCGCCCCGGGCTCCTGGCTTCCGGTGTCGTTGCTGGCTGTGGCCGCCCTCCTGTCCGGCCCCGCCGGGGCGGCACCGTCGGTGCCCGCGCCCGTCACGTCCGTCGGCATCCCGGCGACGGGACTGACCACCGACGTCCCGGCGACGTCCGCGACGATGTACGCGGGCGTGACCGACTCGGCGGACCCACCGCTCCCGCGCGACGTCGCCGAGAGCGGCGCCCCGGTGTCCGTCGGCGACAAGTTCGACGAATATCCCTATGTCCGTTACGAACTCGAATTCCCCGCCGGAACCGAGGCGGTGACGCTCCGGTGGCAGGGCCGCAGCGTCAACCTCGACGACCTCGCCCTGCACGTGCGCACGGGCCGATCGTGGGGCGAGCCGCGCGCCGTGGCCCGGCCCGCGGCGCCCGGCGGACCGATCGTGCTCGAGGCCCGGATCACCGGCGTCGCCGGCCGCGTGGAGATCCTGGTGATCGACGGGCCCCGTCGCGACCGGGGTTTCCGCGACGCCAACGCCGTACCGGACCAGGCGTTCGCCGATCCGGCGGACTACGACTTCGCTATCCAGCACCTCACCGACACCCAGTACCTCGCCCGCGACGACACCGCCGCCTTCCGGGCCATGACGACCTGGACGGCGCAGCAGGCCCGCGACCGGAAGATCGCGTACACCGTGCACACCGGGGACCTGATCCAGTCGTGGATCCGGCCGGGCGCCCCGGACGCCCGCGCCCGCGCGGAGTTCGAGGTCGCGTCGGAGGCGATGGGAATCCTCGAGGCGGCCGGGATGCCCTACGGGGTCCTGCCCGGCAACCACGACAACCTGTGGAACGTCGCGGGCCGGCTCGTGCCGGGCGAGCACGAACGCAACCACGCGCTGTACAACGAGTACTTCGGGCCGCAGCGGTTCCGGGACCGGCCGCAGTGGGGCGACTCGGTGACCGACACCGACAACTCGGCGCACTACGACCTGTTCGAGATCGCCGGCGCCCGGTTCCTCGTCCTCTACATCGGCTACAACCCGGCGGAGCACGTGATGCGCTGGGCCGAGCAGGTGCTGGCCGCCCATCCGGACCGCAACACGATCGTCGCCGCGCACTACTACCTGGACGAGGACGGGCGCCTACGGATGAGCGGATTCGGCGACATCGGCGGCAGTTCGGGCCAGCAGATCTGGAACCGGCTCGTCGTGCCGCACGAGTCGGTGTTCATGGTGCTGTCCGGGCACGTGGACGGGCAGACGACCGTGACCGACCGCCCGATCCCCGACAGCGACCGGCGCGTGGTCGAGATGCTCGCCGACTATCAGTACTTCCTCGTCGACGGTCGACGCGCGACGGCGTTCCAGCGGTTGCTGCAGTTCGATCTCGACGACGGCACGGTCGCCGTCACCACCCACTCCCCCGCGCTCGACAGCTTCCGGGTGGAGGACCACGACCCGCGGCGCCGCTACACGCCGGAGGACGGCGACTTCGTGGTGGACGTGCAACTGCGCGCCGGCGTGCCACGTGCGGTACTCCCCGGCTGAGTCCGGATCACCTTGCCGCCGAGACGAGTTCGCGGACGCGCGGCGCGACCTCCTGCGCGAATCGCTCGATGTCGGGGCGGGCATCGGTGCCGAGCACGAAGCCGCTGATGCCGTGGCGCAGGGTCAGCTCCGCGAGCTGCTCCGCCCACACGGCGGGCGGCCCGGCGAGGAACCCGCCGTCCGCACCGCCGTCGAATCGGCCGCTGATGTTGTAGAGCCGGCGGATCTCGCGCGGGTCCCGGCCGGCGTCCACAGCCGCCTCGTCGACCCTCCTCGACATCTCGGCGAGCCGGTCCGGCGAAGCGGCGAACGAGCTGGGCAGCCACCCGTCGGCGGCGCGTCCGGTGAGGGCGAGCATGCGGGGACCGTAGGCGCCGAGCCAGATTCCGATGTCGTGGGCGGGCGCCGGGCCGCGCTTGGCGCCGGCGAGACGGTAGTGGGTGCCGTCGACGCGGGCGCCACCCCGGCGGTCGGCCCACAGCTCCCGGATGACGGTGATCGCCTCCTCCAGCGCGTCGACGGCTTCGCCCGTGGTGCGGTGCGGTCCGCCGTTCGCGGCGATCGCGTCCCAGTAGGCGCCCGCGCCGAGGCCCAGCTCCACGCGTCCGCCGCTGAGGCGGTCGAGGGAGGCCGCGCTGCGCGCGAGGATCGCCGGGCCGCGCAGCGGCAGGTTCGCCACGTTCGGCGCCACGAGTACCCGCGTCGTCCGCGCGGCGACCCAGGTCAGCAGGGTCCAGGCGTCGAGGAAACGGGCCTGGTACGGGTGGTCCTGGAAGGTGACCAGGTCCAGGCCGGCGCGTTCGGAGGCGACCGCGAGGTCGACGACCGCGGCAGGGTTCTCGGCGGCCGGCGTGAGGAAGCTGCCGAAGAGGAGCTTCCGGCCGTACTCGGGCATGGCGTCCTCCCGGTGGTGAGCCGACCGCTTCATCGTGCTGCATCCGGACGGCCGTGGGAAGTTTGCCGCCACCGTCACGGGGAATGCGGGATAATCGGTCACATTCGATCCTCCGGAGGTTCCCGTGCGACTGAGCAACGTTCCGCTCCGGCTGGCCACCGGTGCTTTCATCCTCAATTCCGGGCTGGGCAAGCGCGATCTCCCGCCCGAGGCCGCCGCAGGGCTGCAGGACATGGCGAGCAAGGCGCTCCCCCGGCTCGGGAAGATGCGGCCGGAGACGTTCGGCCAGGCCCTGTCGACCGCCGAGATCGGCGTCGGCACCCTGCTGCTGGCGCCCGTCGTCTCCCCCGTCGTGGCCGGCGCCGCGCTGACCGCGTTCAGTTCGGGTCTGCTCGCGATGTACTGGCGGATGCCCGGCATGCACGAGGGCGGATCGTTCCGCCCGACCCAGCAGGGCACGCCGATCGCCAAGGACGTCTGGCTCCTCGGGGCGGGCCTGTCCCTGATCATCAGCGGGGTGAGCAGGACCTGACCGAGCGGGACCGCGGCGGTGCAGGTCCGGCAGGTGTGCCTCTGTCTCACCGTGCCACGGGTGAGCGCTCCGCCGGAGGTTCAACGCGGCGCACCAGGGGGTAACGCCGAATCATGAACACACGACGTACAACCTTGATCGCAGGCGTGTCCCTGACCGCACTCGTCGCCGCCGGATGCGGCGGCGACGACGCCTCGACGGACAACCAGGCCACCGTCGAGACGCCTCCCGCGTCTTCGGAAACGACGACCACCGGCATGCCCACCCCCCTGCCCGGCACGGATGGAGTGGCCTTCCAGCTGCCCGGGGAAGGTGGTGGCGACGACAACGCCTACACCTACGACGAAGCCGCCGTCCCGGTGGGGTCGACCGTGACCGTCGAATCCGAAGAGGAAGACGGCCGCACGACGGTCACGCTCAACGCAACCGGTCTTGCGCCCACCCGCGACTTCGGCGTGCACGTACACACGCAGCCGTGCGGGCCACAACCGTCGGATGCGGGGCCGCACTATCAGAACAACGTGGACCCCGCGGCCACCCCGCAATCTCCGTCGACGGATCCGGCCTACGCGAACCCCCGGAACGAGATCTGGCTCGACATCACCACCGACGGCGACGGCAACGCCCAGACGTCGACGACCGTCGACTGGGCGGTCCGCGACGGCGAGGCCGCATCCGTGGTACTCCACGCGCAGCGCACCAGGACCGGTCCCGGCGAGGCCGGCATGGCCGGTGATCGCCTGGCCTGCATCGACGAGGACTTCTGACGAACGCCGGCGGTCCTGGAACCGCCCGGCCGCACGCGGCACCGCAGGTGGTGCAGCGACGGTCGCCGACACCGCCCCGAGGTGCGGGGTCGATGCCCCATACCGACGTATGGAGATGCGCGCAGGTACGGTGCATCCATGCGCGCGCGCCCCTATGCCACCACCAGCCCCACGCGTCTCGCCGCGGCCCTGCTCGAGGTCGCGGCGCGGATCGGGCTCGACGGCGCCAGCGTGCGCGAGGTGGCCAGCCATGCAGGTGTATCGATCGGCGCCGTGCAGCACCACTTCCCTACCAAGGACGAGATGCTCGCCTACTCGTTCCGCTCGCTCGCCGAACGGGTGCTGACGCGGCTGAGCACCGTCGACCCCGACATCGATCCGGCGCGCACCCTGTTCGCGGCGCTGAGCCAGCTGCTGCCGCTCGACGACCAGCGCACCGCCGAGGCGCATGTGATGGCGGCATTCACCGTGCGGGCCGCGACGTCGCCGTCGTTGAGCACGATCCGGCACACGACGCTGTTCACGATGCGCACCGCGGTCTCCGCCGTCCTGATCCGGATGGGCACCGCGGAGCCCGAGACCCGGGCGGCGCTCCTGCTGGCCGCGGTCAACGGCCTGGCCCTCGACGCCGTCGCCAGCCCGGAGCTGTATCCGCCGGAGTACCTCACCCACGCGCTGCACACCCAGATCCAGCTGTCGCTCGACGGCGCCGACGCCCACTGATCGCCTTCGAAATGCCTGTGGCCGAATGTCACACGCGTTCGATCTGGGCTGACTCAGGTGGTCCATGCGACACGCTCCCTGACCAGGGGAGATGTCAGTGGGTCGAGCAGCACGAGAGGCGAAGAAGGCTAGGTTCTTCGCCATGCGCATGACGAAGGTGTCGA